>JAZLHS010000048.1:0-7549 GCA_045616885.1 Selenomonadaceae bacterium
AGCAGCGTAGCTGTTTTCTCCGTTTAGATACTTCTTTACCCATTTTAGTTTTTCTTCTGCTGAGAACTTTGATTTTCGCACAAAAATACCCCCAAAGTAGATTTGGATATTTCCATGGTCTACTTTGGGGGTAGCATATCAGACCATTTTTTGGCTATACCGGTATTTTAATTTACTTACTGCGTCATTGGATTTTAATGAGAATCACCCAGAAGGTATCAGGAAATCGCCCTGCTTGCCAAAACTATCAGCGGTATGGCAATGATGGTTCGTTCCAGAAAGATGATAAACAGCTTTTTCACATCAAGACCTACATTGGCCTTGACGATGATACTGCCTACCTCCGTCATATAAATTATCCGGACCAGAAAAATTCCGGCAACGATAAATCTGGTCTGTACCGGCAGCTCCGGACTGGTGATAAGCGCCGCGATGAACATATCAATGAAGCCGACCAGCGTCTGCGGTGCGATATCGTATGCATCTGCGCCCCCCAGAGCTGACATATATGCCCCCATAGGATAAGCCAATGTCTGGAAGATAGGAGTCTCATTTACCAGAACAGTACCGATGGTGCCCCAGGCGATAACAATAGGAATGATGTCAAATACGATGCCTATGGCCATGATAAGGCCATCTCTCAATGCATCCCGGATGGTAAATCTACCGGCACGTTCCAGAGCACCGTTGAGAGCCAAGGAAAGCAGGCTATTTCCCTGCGGCAGCTCCTCCTGAATATGCTTCTCTCCCACATAGGTATCGGGAACTGTCCCCCGCGGCCATATCCGTGCTCCTACTACCGCCAGCAACAGACCGATGGCTGTAACCGTCAGATAGAGATACGGGAAATAAGCTGGCAGGTTCATGGTCTCAGCCACTACCATACAGAATAGTATGGATACCAGCGAGAAATTAGTCATGATTGTGGCAGCTTCTCTGGTGCTATAGAAGCCGGACCTGTGCTGGTTCATGGTTATCAGGACAGCCGTGTTTGATGAGGCAAGCCAGGAGGCTACCAAATCGACAGAGGCGCGGCCAGGCACCCGGAAAAGCGGCCTGATGAGCGGCTTCATCATGATACCGGTAAATTCCATGATGCCCGTATCGGTAAGACAGGGCAGGAAGAAGCTCAGCGTCACCGCCAGAGCTATCAGTGTCCCCGCCAGTCCGAGCGTCATGCCGCCCACATCGGAGCCGAATATCCACTCCGACTCCAGCTTCAGCATTACGCCGATGCATACCAGAAACGCAATGACCCTGGTGACTACATAGGTCTTGCCGGTGAATATCAACTCTGCCACCCAGTCGATCTGCTTCAGCCACGCAGGCTGATAAAAAGCCCGATGGTGGATGCAAGGGCAGAGACAGCTATGATCGATATCAGCAGCCACGGGACATTTGCGGCGATGAATTCATCCAGCGCCGAAGTCAGGAAACTCAGTGGGTATTGAAACCACCGTCGGCATCACTCAACGGAAACATAAACATGAACAGACCAAGGCCTGAGCCGAACAGAAACTTATATAGGCTTTTTGTGTTGTTTTGCTTCAAGAAAACACTTCCCTGCTTTTACATCTGTCGCGCAAGACATTACCTCTATTATTCTACATATGAAAAGGAAATTTTGCCAGTTATATGATTCTTTGGCCATACCGGTATTTCAATTAACTCACAGCGCCATTGGATTTTACTGAATGTACTCGCAAAAAAGGATATGACTGAGAAGGAATATGTGCAGCGAAAATTTCATTAATGCGTCAACATCGACAAAATATACATATTAATGAGATATTATCACATTTGCACGTTGACTTTATTGTTTTGTTGCGATATATTAGCATCGTGAGGGAGGTTTTAATTATGTTGATACAATTTAATTTCAAGAACTATAAATCTTTCAGGGACGATGCGACCCTCGACCTATCCGCAGCAAAGATGACAGAATTTAATGACAGGGTGATTTCTATCGGAAGTGAGAAAATTCTCCCGGTAGTAGCCATCTACGGAGCAAATGCAAGCGGTAAATCCAATGTCTACAGCGCATTCGAATATATGACGGATTACGTGATTGAGTCACTTCATTATGGCGACGACCCGGATAAATTTGCTGAGTGCAGGCCGACACCGTTCTTATTTGATTCGGTTTCCGAGAATGCAGAATCCAGCTTCGAGGTATACTTTACCGTTCCCGGAGACAAGAGCGAGAGAACTTATAATTACGGCTTTTGCATCGGTAAAGACGGTGTAACGGAGGAATGGCTGAATTATAAGGCTAAATCGGCCAGAAAATATAAACTTATTTTTTACAGGTCGGCTGCTGATAACGAATTGGATTTGTCCGGAATTGCTAAATCCGGAAGAAATAATATTGAGGTCGCTCTGGATAAGCAGGTATTGATCGTTTCTCTTGGCGCAAAACTAAAAATCGATAAGTGCAAGCTTGTCAGAGATTGGTTCCTTTCGAATCAGTTTGCAGACTTTGGAAATGTTGTGTCCAATTTCTTTCTGGCCAGAAGATTGCCCAGCCGATTTGTTGAGGATAAATCTGTTCAGAAGAAAGTCGTAGAATACTTTTCATCCTTTGATGAAAATATCAAGGGCTTCAATATTGAGGAAATTCCGCCGGAAGGTGATGCTAAAGAACCAAGATTCAAAATCGATGCCCTTCACAATAAGATAGATTCAGCCGATATGGCAAGTATCCCACTGAGAATGGAATCAGCAGGCACACTGAAGATGTTTGCACTGTATCCGGACTTACAGGAAGCACTTTCATCGGGAAGCGTATATTTTATAGACGAGCTTAATGCACGACTGCATCCGTTGCTAGTGAGAAATTTCGTCTTGATATTCCTTAATCCCGAAGTGAATGTAAATCATGCCCAACTGGTTTTCACAACACATGATACCGGCCTCTTATCTAACCGACTCCTAAGAAGGGACGAAATATGGTTTACAGAGAAAGATAATCTGGGCTTGTCTACGCTGTATTCACTGGCTGATTTCGTCGATGATGACGGAGCCAAGATACGCAAGGACGAAAGCTACGAAAAGAACTATCTTCTTGGCAAGTACGGTGCAATTCCGACACTTAAGACGATCAATGTCTTAGGGGAGGACTGACCTATGGCAAGAAAGGATAGGAACGGTGAACGAAGGACTCGCGACCAGCGCAGAGTGCAGCAAGCTCGCGTACCGGAGCTGGGGTATTATCTGGTTGTCACCGATACTGAGGGGACGGAAAGATGTTACTTCGATGGTCTGCATGCCGAACTGCCATCAGAGATTCAGAGAAAGCTTGTCATAAAGGTAGTGGAGACAAAGACCGCTAGCCTGATTGATAAGTGTATCGAGTTCGTAGCATACGATGCACAGTACCGTGAGCCTTGGATAGTCTTTGATAGAGATCAGGTTCCTGACTTTGATACGATAATCGAGGACGCTGAGAAGAAGGGCATTCACGTGGGATGGTCAAATCCATGCTTCGAGATATGGCTTCATGCATACTACGGGATGATGCCGACAATCGATAAGTCATGGACATGCTGCGCCAAATTCGGCGAGCTGTATAAGAATAAGACAGGACAAAAATACGATAAGGCAGATAAAGACCTATATAAAAGGATAATCCGAACCGGTGATGAGGAAAAAGCGATAAAGATAGCTACTCAAAAGTATGAGGAGTGTATCAGAAACGGCTATTGCGCACCGTCGAAGATGTGCCCTTGTACGACTGTGCATGAGCTGGTAAGGGAGATAAAAAGAAAAAGTGAAAAAAGAGGTTCCTATGAGTAAACGAGTTTATATTAGTGCGGATTATTCTGAAGTAGACGGTGACCGGGAGGTTGTCGAAGTCCTTAATAAGTGGGGAAAAGATGACCTTCATAAAGTCGAGTTCATTGATATGGCAAAAGTGGTATCCGGTAGCGTCTCAGCTGGTGATGATTGCCGAATTTGTGATTTGAAGGATGAGTTCAATAGACAAATTAATGCTTCTTCAACAGTAATTTTTGTCGTAGGGAATAAGACAGGTGACAGGACTGCAGGTAGTAATTGCGGTAGAATAGGGAAGGAAAATCAATGGGAGGCTGTCTGCACACCGTACAAGGGGAATACAAATGGCCAAAGAATGTGCAAAATAGTGACCACACGAAAAATGATAGTAGGGGAAGATGTGGGAAAAATTAATAAGTATTCTTATCTTCAACACGAGTTCGAGCAAGCTAGAAATAAAAATAAAACTATCATCATTGTTTACAACTCACTAAGGAAAGAGACTCAATGGCTGCCTAAGTACATGAAGGGCTACGAAATGGAAGCTCGGCCATTTTGGAAATTAGATGTTAATGGAAATAAGATAGGTGACTATGCAAGCATTAAAGAAGCTTTGGGATTTTTTTAATAGCTTAAGAGAGAGCTGGGAAAAGGGAAAATCTACAACATTGTTTATTTTTGCAATGTTATCTGATAATATCGTTAAACTTTTTCTTGACGGTGTGTGCCGATTACCATTGCCAGAAGGTAACTGTTCGGAGATATCTGTACTGATTACAAAATCTTTTGTGTTATTCGTTGCTGTCTTATTTGTTACAATTAGGGAATATTGTCGGAACAGTATAATTATCGAAGGGGATAACTATTTAATACAGGTTGAATATGGCAATATCTTGGAAGAAAAAGGCTGCAAACGTGTAATTGGCTTTGATGAGTGTTATACTGACCATGTTGGGAATGAGCCGGGAGATATAAACCCTGACTCCCTTTGCGGGCAGTATCTAAAACAGGCTGGGTCATTGGATATAAAGCAACTGATTGAACGTTCATGCATCAATCCATGTGAGTCTGGTTCCAGATATATGGGAAAAAAGAGATATGAGTCAGGTAGCATAGTTCTTAATGGTAATGACTTATTACTAGCATTTGCACAATTGAATGAGAAAGGTGTAGGTGAGTTTCCTTCTCGGAAAGAGTATACGAGATGCCTAGAAAAACTGTGGGAGGAAATTGATGTTTATTACGGACAGCAGGATGTTTGTATTCCCGCTTTAGGAGCAGGGGTGACACGGATAGGGACAGCAGAAAGAAACTCCCTATCGCAGCAGGAGGCAGTTAACATGATGATTGGTTCGTATAAACTAAGTGGACATAAGATTAAGAAACCTTATAAGCTCAGGATTATCTGCCGCAAAACAGATGATTTTTCACTACACAGAATTGACAGCCGAATATAATACCTTATAACACCATTATGACCATGTGCATTGCCAAAGAATATAGGCATGAACAAATCTTCCCATCGATTTGTTCACGAATTTGTAATGTATTTCCGTATGATAAGATGATGGCTTAGTCAGGATGTGGGTTCTGTTGGTGCTTTTTATTGCGTTAAACTGACCTCTGATGTAAAATATCTTAAAGTGAATTGTATTTGGGGGAAAATATAAAATACCAACGAATAGTATGTTCCGTGGTATAAAGGCTTTTACCAATTGGCGCGAGAGTCATGCTACATCGCATGGTTTGTTCTTTTGAAAGAGGCTTTTCACGAGATTATATAATTACCAACATTGGCAATTATAATGGCTGCTGTTCTATTATTGACATAATGCTTTTTAAACAAGGAACGAATGGAACTAACATCTACGGAAGAGACCCATTAGAAGTTTAGTACAAACGTAGAAGGTTTCATTACTACTTTTTGCAAAATACCGGAACATCCATAACAAAGTGACTGTTCCGGTATTTTTGACTTTACACACATATTGTAGAGTGATATCTTCCGGCATGTTTTTCTCTAATTGATAAAATTTTTCGCAGGATGTATAATACAAAAAGATACAAAATGTATTACAATCATCGGAGGAAATATGACAAAAGAAATTTCTGGAAGATGGTTTGAATGGGACGAGGAAAAGAACATCATAAACATTGAAAAACATAAAATCAGCTTTGAAACGGCTGCATTGGTTTTCAATGATCTTGACCGACAAGAATTCTTCGACGAGCTGCACAGTGACGAGGAAGACCGGTACATCACGATTGGGAAAGTTGGTAAGGTTTTGTTCGTAGTTCATACCGACAGAGCAGATGCTACCAGGATAATCTCTGCCCGTCTGGCGACTGCAAAGGAAAGGAGACTGTATTATGGAAACTAAAAGAATTTTCATTAAAGCAGACCAACGACCGACCTCTGAACAGCTTCGGGAAGTTGATAACGCTGCGAAATATGAGATAAACACTGATGATATCCCGGAAATCTCTGACGAGCAGTTTGCTGCCTTTGCCCGCTTGGCAGACGAGCGACGACGTCAGAGGAGAAAGCAGGTAGTATCTCTGCGATTGTCCCCGGAAACGCTGTCAAAGGCGAAGAAGGTCGGTAAAGGGTACACAAGGTTTCTAAGTAGCCTGCTGGACATGGCAATAAACGACCCGGAAATGGTCAGAAAGTGCCTGTGAGTTTGCCACCTTCTTAATTTCCGCCAAAGATTATATAACTCCCGAAAGGAGTATTACCATGCCCGGGAAAAATACAGATCTGCGCCTGAAGCAGCGGAGCATTCTCCTGACCACCGCTGTCATCGTGTGCCTTTCCTATCTGGTGGCTATCGGTTTCTCTGCCTATCTGAATTTCCGCTCGCTGGAAAAGAGCCGGCAGGAGGTCAGTCTGAACCTGCTGGAGAGCCTGCCGGATATTTTTGACAATGCTCTCAACGGCTCCATATCGGTAGTGAAACGCGCCGCCCACGAGAAGACACTGGTAGAGCTGCTGGAGCGCGGCTCCACCATGTCCCCCGAAGAAGAGGGTGAGATGTGGAAGAATTACCTGACCGGTATTCAGGCGGAGAACAATTTCACCTCCGTAGAGCTGGTGCGCGAATCCTCGCAGCGCTACTTCACCTCCAAAGGCTTCCGGAACATCATCGACCTTGATAAGGATTCCCACGATATCTGGTATATCAATTTCCGGGACAGCAAGGCCGATATGTGGATTGCCTTTGATACCTCGGTCATCAACAACTACCAGTGGATGGTCTTTACCACCGTCCCCATCCGCGACAAGAACGGAAAATTCGAGGGCGCGCTGTCTATCGGCGTCCCCTTCGATGAAATGCAGGATGTCCTCCGCAGCATGGAGGAACGCTACCAGATGGAAGTGCATCTCATCGACCCCATAAAGAAGCTCCAGCTGCGCTACATCCCCGAGCCTCTCACCCCGGAAACGGAAAAGACCGTATCTGATATGATGGGCTCCGACTTCGCTATTCAGACCAGAGATGACGGCTTCACCGCCTACAAGTATCTGCCGAAGCTGGGCTGGTACTTCAAGATAGACTACAACAACAAAGCCGCCCGCGGAATGATATTCGACATCATGAAGGAGAGCCTTGTCGGTCTGTTCTTCGTAGGCGTTATCACTCTGCTGGCTCTCCATCTTACCATGGGCCGCCGTCAGGAGGAGCTGGTAGAGGAGGCCGCCGAGCGGATAACAGACATGGAGGACGCCTCCAGAGCAAAGAGCTCCTTCCTTGCCAATATGAGCCATGAGATA
>JAZLHS010000049.1:0-16585 GCA_045616885.1 Selenomonadaceae bacterium
TTTCGTTCAGCTCGCGATCGAGCATACCTACATATATCTGGACATCGGGATGAGCCTCGTGGAGGCGCTGGAGTCCTTCAGGGGCAGCAATGATGCAGAGGAACTTTATGTTCTTGCCGCCCTGCTGCTTTACGAAGTCGATGGCAGATATGGCGCTGCCGCCGGTTGCCAGCATGGGATCGGTGATGACGATGAGCCGTTCATCGATTGGCTGGGGGAGCTTGCAGTAGTAGGCATGAGGCTCGTGAGTTTCCTCGTCGCGATAGAGGCCTATATGACCGACACGGGCGGAGGGGAGCAGCTTCAGCATACCGTCTACCATGCCGAGACCGGCGCGGAGGACGGGAACGATAGCCAGCTTGCGGCCGGTTATCATCGGAGTCTTGCAGACTTCCAGCGGCGTCTCTACCTCTACCATCTCGGTGGGGAGGTCGGCTAGAGCCTCAAAGGTCATGAGCATAGCGATTTCGCTGACGAGTGTACGGAAAGTATTGGTGCTGGTGTCCTTGCTGCGGAGCAGTGATATCTTGTGTCTGATGAGCGGATGAGTAGCAATAGTGATGTTTTCGATGTTGGTAAAATCCATGTCAGTTGGTCTCCTTTTGTTTGGTATCGAGTTGTTCGTCCTTTACAGGATTCATTGCGAGACCGCGATAGGTATCGTGGTCGGTGTTGCCAAATTCATAGTCGTTGCCGGGAAGGACAGCGTTGAGGATAGTGCCGACGATAGCGGCGATGGCCAGACCGGTGAGGGTGACAGAAGCACTGCCGATAGCGAAGGTAATGCCCTTTGCGAAGCCGAGACCACAGACGAGAATGGTTGCGGCGACGATGAGATTGCGGGATTTTTTGAAGTCGACTTTGTTTTCGACCAGATTGCGGATACCGATAGCAGATATCATGCCGTAGAGAATGAAGCTGACACCGCCGATGATAGCGGCCGGTATGGTAGCAATAATCGCAGCGACGATGGGCAGGAAGCTCAGCAGGATGGCGAAGATGGCAGCAATGCGAATGACCTTTGGGTCATAGACCTTGCTGAGCTCAAGGACGCCGGTGTTCTCACCGTAGGTGGTGTTAGCCGGGCCGCCGAAGAGAGCGGCGATGGAAGTGGCAAGACCGTCACCGGTGAGAGTGCGATGGAGTCCCGGATTCTTAATGAAGTTCTTGCCGACTGTTGCACTGATGGCACTCATATCACCGATATGCTCCATCATGGAAGCCAAGGCGATAGGAGCCATGACCAGAATGGCGGTAAGGTCAAATTTCAGCATCTGGAAAGGGGGCAGGCCGACGAGAGAAGACTGACTGATGGCACCAAGATTGAGGATGGGGCTTCCGTCAGCATTGGTAATGCCCATGGAGTGGAAGATTAAAGCCGCGCAATAGGCGATGACAACGCCAAGGAGAATCGGAATTATCCGATACATTCCCTTGCCCCAGATGTTGAAAACAATTATAGAGCCGAGGGCGATGAGAGCCAGCGGCCAGTTGGCAGAGGCGCTGCCTACAGCGACCGGAGCAAGTCCGATACCGATGCAGATTATCATAGGGCCGGTGACTACCGGTGGGAGATAATGCATGACCCGATTTACACCGATGGCCTTGATGATTGCGGCCAGCAGGAGATAAAGCAGACCGGCAACAAAGATGCCGCCGCAGGCGTAGGGAAGCTTCTCACCGTAGGTCATGCCGGCGAATATTCCTGACTTCAGCTCGGCCACGGCAGCAAAGCCGCCGAGGAACGCAAAGGATGAACCGAGGAAGGCGGGAACCTGAAGCCGAGAGCAGAGATGAAAGAAAATGGTGCCGATACCGGCAAAGAACAGTGTGACCTGTATGGATAGTCCCTCTCCGTGGAAAAAACCATTTACTAAAATCGGAACAAGAATAGTAGCGCCAAACATGGCGAACATGTGCTGCAGGCCCAGGAGCATCATCTTAGGAAAACCGAGGACAGAGGCATCATAGATAGGAGCTTTCTCAGTCTTTATAGGAGTATCATTCATTAGGAAGTTTTCGCACCTTTCAATGGATGTTTTTTACAGACAGCGGAGAGTGAATTGCCCGCGGCCGTTTTTCTTGCTGTGATACATGGCGTCATCGGCATCCTTATACACATCGTCGAATGTGCGGGAGCTGCTGTCGGTGGTGATGACGGCACCGATGCTGATAGACATCTTCTCGCCCTTCATTTCCGGGATGGAAATCTCACTGACATTCTTCTGGAGGCGGTGGAGCAGCTGTATGCCTATTTCTTCTGAAGTCACATAGGGAGAATAGGTAGCGAATTCGTCACCGCCAAGCCGCATTACCACATCGCCTCGGCGGAAAGAATTGCTGAGGGTGCCGGCTATTGCAATGAGAGCTTTGTCACCTACGGAATGTCCGTAGGCGTCGTTGATGTGCTTGAAGTAGTCAACATCCAGCAGACAGAACAGTCCTCGATTGCGCTGACGCAGCAGGAGTCCGATATCCTCCTCGCCGCTGCGTCGATTGCTCAGCCCGGTGAGAGAATCGGTCTTGGAGAGAGCCAGCAGTTTATTGTGCATCTCGATGCGGTCGCTGATGTCTGTAAGGGTAATAACCAGTAGACGGCTGCCGGAAGCCAGCTGTATCTTCTTTGCCTGAGCAAAAACATGGAGTATACGACTGGTATCGGGAGCGATGGTCAGCTCAAAGTCCAGCAGTTCATCGGGGGACATAGTACTTTGCAGCTTGTCGTCAATTGTATCCCGGTTGTCGGAGATAACCCGCTCTTTTAGTCCGCTGAGAGCGCCGCCGAAAGAAGCAATAGACTCATAGCCGAAGAACTCAAGGGCGGCAGCATTCATGACGATGACGCTCTGCTTGTTCAAGTCGTAAGCTATGACGGCAGTGCGAAGCATTTCGATTAGCTCCTTAAACAGCTCGTTGCTGTTCTTCAGCGCTCTGGTGAGAGCGTTTTGGGTCTGAACAAGGGTGCTGTTCAGCTCCAGCATGGAACGCTTCCATTTTTCCTCCCGGGCTCGCTGCTCGGTGATGTTTTTGACGAACCACAGCACGTGAGCATTTGTCGCGCTGTAATCATCCACCGGGATTATTTCTGACTGCACCCAACGATAGACACCGGACACAAGCCGCTGATAGGTGAAGGAGATGTTTTCCCGCGAGCGGGCAAAGTGCTTTTCCAGATATTCTCGGGAAAGTATCTGCCGGAACACGGCTCGGTTGGAAGGATGGACATACTTATCAGCAAAGGCGGCAATATGATCCTTGAAAGAAACAAAAGGCGTCTCTTCGCTGACTTCGTTTGCATCGCGATGAATGTCTACGATGAGCTCACGATTGATGAATATATCACTGATACGGAAATATGAACGGCGCATCAGGTCGGAAGCGACCGTATCCTTCTGTATTCGCCGCAGGTTATTGCGAAAATCTCGCAGGGAGATATAGTTCTTCAGCACATCTGATAGACGGGACAGCACCTGACGAATATCGGGCGTCCAGTCGACGGCTTCGAGATTTAGTAGACCGACGGCGGCGTAGTAGATGTCATCGAAGAAAATTCCCTGCCGCAGCACAGCTTTGAACTGTGAGGCCAGCGGGTCGTTTATCATAGGACGGTCGCACTGCTGACGGTCGTCGTACTGGGCCATCGCCTGAAACAGCTCCCGACGGGAGTAGCGCATGATGGTACCGCCGATATCGTAGCAATCCTGTCTTGTGCTGATGAAGGAATACTCAAAGTCGTATTTCAGGCCGACATTTTGCAGCACAAAAAGAACGTCCACCTCAAGGCTGATTCGTACATCATCCAGAAGTGCACGGACATCATCGTCTGTCTTTGCTTTACCAAGAGCTATATCGCCGGCAAAGCTGTTGATTTTTTGGAGGGCATCATTGTTCATAGGCGTATCCTCCGTGTATACAGAAGTAATTATAACACGAAAGAAAAATATTTTCTGCAAATTTATGAGAAAATAATCGTTTTCTTGCATTGCTGCCTCCTTTACTGTAAAATAACCGCAGTTAACAATAAACTCAGAAGGTGACGCTATGCAGTCTAAAATTTTGGCTCTTCTGCGGAGTGTCGGAGACGGCTTCATCTCAGGCGAAGATATCGCCGGGCGGCTGGGGGTCTCCCGTACTGCGGTATGGAAGCATATCAATGAACTGAAAGAGGCAGGCTACGATATCGTCAGTCAGCCGCATCGAGGCTATGCTCTGAGAGAGGCACCGGACATCCTGCTGCCCAATGAGCTGAAGCCGCTGCTGAATACTGTGACTATCGGCAGCGATATAATACACTATGATTCGATTCCTTCTTCCAACAATGAGGCGAAGCGTCTGGCCTTTGCCGGTGCAAAGGACGGGACTGTCGTAGTTGCCGAGGAGCAGGGAGCTGGTAAAGGGCGCTTGTCCCGCGGCTGGTTCAGTCCGCATGGCAAAGGTATCTGGTTCTCCGTCATCATCCGTCCGCCTTTCCTGCCGCAGGACGCACCGAAGTGTACCCTCATGGCGGCAGTAGCGATTGTACGAGCGGCCAGAAAATATGGGCTGGATGTAGGCATCAAGTGGCCGAATGATATCCTCTATGAAGGCAAGAAGCTGGTGGGAATCCTCACGGAAATGAATGCCGAGATGGAGCGTATCAACTACATCGTTATCGGCACCGGCATCAATGTTAACCTTTGGCCGGATGATTTCCCGGAGGAAGTTCGAGACATTGCTACCTCGCTGGCTATGGCGAAGGGGGAGGCTCTGCCGAGGAAAGAGCTCTTTGCGCATATACTCAATGCGTTTGATGAGCTTTATCAGGCGGTGCTGAAGGATGGCTTCGCTCCGGTTCTTGATGAGTGGAGAAAGTATACTATTACTCTTGGGCGGCTCGTAAATGTCATCGGAGTCAACGAGACCTTCTACGGTACGGCTGTAGACATTGATGAGGATGGCGCACTGCTCATTGAGACCGATGATGGAATAAAGAAAGTCCTCGCCGGTGATGTTTCTATCAGACCGCGCAACGAAGACGGCAGCAGCGCGAAATACTGATTACGCGAAATATTGATTATTTGTACTGACCCCTGCGGCAGTAACATTAAAGCTTGGAGGCTTTATCATGCTTTTGGTTTTTGATATCGGCAACAGTAACATTGTCATGGGCACCTATGATGGCAAGAAACTCACCCATCACTGGCGCATTTCCACCGACCGGCAGAAGACCGGTGACGAGTACGGTATGCTGATTAACGACCTGTTCCGTTTTCAGGGCATCCGTATGTCTGACATTGATGCTATCATCATTTCGTCAGTGGTTCCGCCACTGGTAGTGCCGCTGGTGAAGATGTGCGAACGCTACTTCCGTCATCATCCGCTTATTGTTGGCCCCGGTATAAAGACGGGCATTAAGCTGAAATACGAGAATCCCCGTGAGATTGGTGCCGACCGAATCGTCAACACTGTCGGTGCCTACGAGCAGTACGGCGGCCCGCTTATCGTCGTAGATATTGGTACCGCAACCACCTTTGATGTGGTAGACAAGAACGGCGATTATCTCGGCGGTGTTATTGCCCCGGGTATCGGTATTTCCACCGAGGCTCTGTTCTCACGGACAGCTCAGCTGCCGCGTGTTGCCTTCGTGACGCCGAAGAATGTAATCGGCCGCAACACTATCTCCGGTATGCAGTCCGGCATTATCTACGGCTTTGTGGGTCAGATAGATGAGATTTGCCGCCGGATAAAGGGCGAGATGAAGCAGGAGATGAAGGTAGTAGCTACCGGCGGACTGGCTCAGATGATAGCTAATGAATCGAGTCAGATTGAAGAGGTAGATACTTTCCTTACCCTCACAGGCCTTCGTGTTCTCTACGAAAGAAATATCTAATAATGAAAATAGGAAACCTCGATTTTCCCGTACCAATATTCCTTGCGCCTATGGCAGGCGTTACCGATACTCCCTACAGGATACTTGCCCATGAAATGGGCTGCCCGCTCTCCTTTGCAGAGATGGTCAGTGTGCTGGGCATAAATTTCCGCAATGACAAGACTCTGGAGATGCTTACCGCTGTGCCGGAGGAAGGGCCTATCGCCCTGCAGCTCTTTGGTTATGAGCCGGAGAGCGTGGCTAAGGCGGCGGAGTATGTAGAGAGTCTTGGTTTGTTCGCCATCATCGACTTTAACATGGGCTGCCCTGCGCCAAAGGTCGTGAAGAACGGCTCCGGCTCGGCACTGCTGAAAGACCTTCCCCGGGCGGAGGCGATACTGAAGGCTCTCCGCAAGGCGACAAAGCTGCCGCTGACGGTAAAGATGCGCCTCGGCTGGGACAAGGACAGGACGACAGCACAGGAACTGGCGAAGATAGCTGAAGCAGCAGGTGTGGACGCAATCGCTGTTCATGGTCGGACGCGTGAGGAATACTACAGCGGCCATGCTGACTGGGAAGCCATCGCTAAGGTAAAGCAGGCTGTGAAGGTGCCGGTCATTGCCAATGGTGATGTGCGTACCTGTAACGATTTGAAAAGGATTTTGGAGATTACCGGAGCTGACGGCGTAATGATAGGTCGTGGCGCTCAGGGAAATCCTTGGATTTTTTCACAGCTTAATCACTATTACAAAACTGGCGAGGAGCTGCCGCCCCCGACGCTGAATCAGCGGGCAGAGGTGGTCATGCGCCACCTTGATATGCTCATAAAATTTAAGGGCGACTACATCGGCACCAGAGAGATGCGCAAGCATGCTACATGGTACACTCGCGGAATACCCGGCGGGGCGATGATGCGGGATGCTTTCAATAATGCCTGCACCCGTGAGGAATTTGCCGCCATTGTGGACAAATTTCTGCTGCACCCCTACAATCCGGCCGATAAGGCAAAGACCAGTGTTTATGAAAAGGCGCTGCTTAGCGGCGAATTGATATAACATTGCCTGTTTTTTTAGGAAAGAAGGATAAACATGCCCAGTAAAGCAAAAGCCGAAAAACCGGCAAAGGATACCAAGAAGGACGAAAAGAAAAAAGCTCCCTGGCTGAACTATACCGAGGCTGATAAGAAAGCATTGGACAAGCTGGCCAAGGGATATATAGACTTCCTCAGCGAGTGCAAGACCGAGCGCGAGTCCACTGACTTCGCCGTAGCCGCTGCTGAGAAAGCCGGCTACAAGGATATCAATGAAGCTGTCAAAGCCGGCAAAAAACTGAAGGCCGGCGATAAAATATATGCTGTAGGCATGAAGAAATGCGTCGCTCTCTTCAATATCGGCAGTGAGCCCATCGAGGACGGCATGTCCATTCTCGGCGCTCATATCGATACCTGCCGCCTTGACCTGAAACAGAATCCGCTCTACGAGTCAGATGGCTTTGCCTACCTCGATACTCATTACTACGGCGGTATCAAGAAGTACCAGTGGGTAACTCTGCCGCTGGCTCTTCACGGCGTAGTGGCCAAGAAGGATGGCTCCGTAGTAGAAATCGAAATTGGTGAGTCCGAGAAGGATCCGGCCTTCTGCGTTACCGACCTTCTCATTCATCTGGCTCAGGAGCAGATGGAGAAGCGGGCGACCACTGTCGTCACCGGTGAAAATCTCGACATCCTCTGCGGCAATCTTCCGCTGGAGGGTGAGGAAAAGGATGCCGTCAAGAAGAATGTACTGAAACTTTTGAATGATAAATACGGTATCGATGAGGAAGATTTCCTGTCGGCCGAGCTGACCTTCGTTCCGGCCGGCCGGGCAAGAGAGATGGGCTTCGACCGCAGCCTCATTCTGGGCTATGGTCAGGATGACAGAGTATGCTCTTATACTTCTCTCGTAGCAATGCTGGAGACGAAGAAGGTAAAGCGTACCTCCTGCTGCCTGCTGGTCGATAAAGAGGAAATCGGCAGCGTCGGTGCTACCGGTATGCAGTCCCGCTTCTTTGAGAACGCTCTCGCCGAAGTGCTGGCTCTGACGGGACAGCCGGGTGACCTGACGCTCCGCCGGGTACTGGCAAACTCCCGGATGCTTTCCTCTGATGTATCCAGCGGCTTCGATGCACTATACGCTTCCGCCTTCGACAAGAAGAATGTGGCATATCTTGGCAAGGGCGTTGTGTTTAATAAATTCACCGGTGCCCGCGGCAAGTCCGGCTCCAATGATGCCAATGCCGAATATCTGGGACAGATTCGCGACATCATGGATCAGAACAATGTCCGCTTCCAGCTCTCCGAGCTTGGCAGAGTAGACCTGGGCGGCGGCGGAACTATCGCCTACATCATGGCACTCTACGGCATGAATGTGATAGACAGCGGCGTGCCTGTTCTCAGTATGCATGCTCCTTGGGAAGTAACCAGCAAGGTTGATGTCTACGAGGCTAAGAAAGCCTATGTTGCCTTTATCAGCGACAGCCGCAAATAAAATCAATTTTGGTAAAATTTTTTCTTGACTCTGAGAGGAAAATTTTATAAAATAATCGAGTGTGTGCGACCGACTGTGGACTCCACCAGCCCCGGACTCTACAGCAGAGGTCCTGCAGCAGCTACTTCCAGACGCCGCTGCCCACAGAGCGCTTATCAGCTCAGATTATTCGCAATTCTTTTCGAAAATTGAAAAACAACGCAAATACCGAGAGGAAGGATTACGCATGAAAACGACATTCATGGCCAATGCACAGAATGTCCAGCGCAAGTGGTATGTTGTAGACGCCGAGGGTCAGACCGTAGGTCGTCTCGCCAGCCAGATTGCAATGGTTCTGCGCGGCAAAAATAAACCGACCTTCACCCCGCATGTTGACACCGGCGACTTCGTTATTGTCATCAATGCTGAGAAGGCTGTATTTACCGGCAAGAAGCTTCAGGACAAGATTTACTTCCATTACAGCGGTTACACCGGTGGCGACAAGTACACCTCCGCTCAGGAGATGTTTGCAAAGCATCCGGCTCGTGTAATTGAGCACGCAGTTCGTGGCATGCTCCCGAAGAATCGCATCGGCGCTCAGATGTATCGCAAGCTGAACGTCTATGTTGGACCGAATCATCCGCATCAGGCTCAGCAGCCCGAGCTCATCACTCTTACTAAGTAATAGGGAAGGAGAAATAGAAAATGGCACAAGTCAGTTACTACGGCACCGGCCGCAGAAAAACTTCCGTTGCCCGAGTTCGTCTCGTTCCCGGTGAAGGCAACGTTATCATCAACGGCCGTGAAATGGCCGAGTACTTCGGTCAGCCCACTCTCGAACTTATCGTTCGTCAGCCGTTGGAGCTCACCGAGATGGTAGGCAAGTACGATGTTATCGCCAAGGTTGAAGGCGGCGGCATCTCCGGTCAGGCCGGCGCAGTCCGTCACGGCATCAGCCGCGCTCTTCTCGAAGTAGACGGAGATCTCCGCGCTGCTCTCAAGAAGGCTGGCTTCCTTACCCGCGATTCCCGCGAGAAGGAGCGTCGCAAGTACGGCCTCAAGAAAGCTCGCAAGGCTTCTCAGTTCTCCAAGCGCTGATTGCTGCGGGTCACAAAGCTATACAAATACACCACCCGGGAGCTTCGGCTCGCGGGTGGTTTTTTTAGGAAACACAAGGAAAATTAAGGAGCATTGTTATGTCATTCTCAGCCGAATTATTATCACTGAAGAAAGAGGTACTGGACGAAGTTTCCCCTATGTTTGAACGCGTAGAGGAAATCGCCGAGGTAAACACCCTGAAGATTCTTGATGCCATGCGGGAGGCACATCTGTCGGAAGCGCACTTTAATACTACTGCCGGCTATGCCTACGATGACATCGGCCGTCAGAAGGTAGATGAACTGTTTGCCAAGGTCTTCGGTGCAGAGCGGGCGTTGGTTCGCACTCAGTTTGTTTCCGGTACTCACGCTCTGGCAACGGTGCTCTTTGGTATTCTCCGACCCAATGACGAGCTGCTGTCTCTCACCGGCGCTCCCTACGATACCATGCAGACCGTTATCGGCTATGCTAATGAAAGTCCGGGTTCCCTGAAGGAATTTGGCGTTAAGTACAGGGAGCTGCCCCTTACAGATGAAGGCAGTATCGACTTCGATAATGTAGCGGCGGCCATCAGACCGGAGACAAAGCTCTGCCTCATTCAGCGTTCCCGCGGCTACAGCTTCCGGCCGACGCTTACCATTGAAGATATTGAGCGCGTCTGTGCTATCGTCCATGAAGCCAATCCAAAGGTGATTTGCTTTGTTGACAACTGCTACGGAGAATTCACCGATACCCGTGAGCCGGTGCAGGTCGGCGCAGATATCATGGCTGGCTCGCTTATCAAGAACCCCGGTGGCGGCATCGCTCCTACCGGCGGATATATAGCCGGTAAATCGGAACTGGTTGAGCTGGCCTCATATCGTCTCACTGCTCCCGGTATGGGTGACGAGCTGGGAGCATCTCTAGCCAACAATCGTCAGCTGTTTCAGGGCTTCTTCCTGGCCCCGCACGTTACTGCGCAGGCAGTAAAGGGCGCGCTTTTTGCCGCCGGTCTCTTTGCGAAGCTCGGCTACAAGGTATCTCCGGCTGCTGATGAGGTCAGAGGTGATATCATTCAGGCCGTAGAGCTTGGTACTCCGGAGAAGCTTATCGCTTTCTGCGGCGGTATTCAGAAGTATTCTCCGGTAGATTCCTTTGCCGCTCCGGAGCCGTGGGATATGCCGGGCTACGCCGACCAGGTCATCATGGCGGCCGGTACATTTGTTCAGGGGGCATCCATTGAGCTGTCAGCCGATGGCCCCATGCGTGAGCCTTACAATGTATTCCTGCAGGGCGGTCTTACCTTTGAGCATGCTGTCATCGGTGTGCTTGGAGCGGCAGAAGCAGTCCTCAACAGCAAGTGATACCAGTATAAAAGGATATTGTAAACCAGAGTTTCTATAGCGGTTGACATTTGGTATGTCAGCCGCTATACTTTTTATTGTCAACTAAACAAAAATAAGAGGTTTACAATAGAATGGGTCAATCGATTTCAATAGCACCGACTCGGGGAAGAGCGCGTGAAATATCAATTGTTGCGTTGCTTTCAGCGGTGCTTCTGGTGGCAGGCAGCTTCAAAATACCTTCACCCTTCTTTGGCGGTGAGTTTCAGCTTTCCGCTCCGTTAGCGGTTCTTATGTGTGCTACCTTTGGCTTTCGCCGCTACATTCTCGCCGGAATAGCTGCCAGTGTCGTCGGTTTGGCACTGGGGTTGGCTACACCCTTTAATGTTATTGTTGCTATGGTCTTCCGTCTGGTGGCAGGCGGTGTAGTTTGTCTCGGACAGCGCCATATAGCAGCGCTGATGATTGCCGGCCCCCTCGGTACGGCAGCAGCCCGCTGCGTGCTGGCACCGATCTTGGGTGTTGATATGATGATACTATTGGCGGCGGCTGTTCCCGGGATGATAATGACTGCCGCAGCAGTTTTTTTCCTGATAAAGCCATTGAAAGCTGCATTAAAGAGAATATGATCGGGAAGCTTACCGTCGTATCATGAGTTGGAGGAAAATATGTCACTGTTTAGTATAAAGATGCGGGCAGCGGAAGGAGAGCGCCACATATCCGGAGCAGAGAGAATAGCGTCAGTAGATAAGATTGGCGATGTCATTGCTGCTTTGGCCAATCGGGCGGCGCATCATTCTCTGGGAGAGCCGGACTTTATAAATATAAAGCTGGAGCGGATAGCACCGGAAGAAGTGCAGCGGGTTCCTGCACTGGCAATATCTACCCGCCCGGCGGAAACAATAGATGGCTCGTTTAAGATAATGGAGGAGCTCCTGATGGCTGAGGGTCTGACTGCGGAAGAAGCAGCCGATGTCGTCAGTCAGGTGCGCAGTGTCAGAGCCATGCGGGGCGCTATGCTCTACGATGTGGCCGTGGGTCAACGAATGGAGCCGGACAAGGAGCGCGGAATCCGCGTAACCTATATGGACGCAGAGGAATGCAGTACAGCCAGCGGGAAAAATCACTTTCGTGAAGCTTTGGTGCTGGCTACAAAGGTGGCAAATGGCCCCGGGATGATTGCCGAGCTTTGCATATCGGATGACCCGGAGTATGTGACCGGATATTTCGCCTCTAAGAGTGCCGGCTATGTGCGGCTGACACCGCTGAAAGAAATGGGCGACAGCCACGGCGGTCGCGTATTCATCTGTGACAGCCGACGGGGCAATATAGATGAACTGATAAAATATCTGGAAAAGACGCCGGTCATTGTCGAGAATGTGCCGGATAAACCCTGTTGATAGGAGAAGGGAAGAAATAAAATGAATAATCCAACTGCCCGTATCGAAGACGAATTGAAGAGACTGAAAGAGGCAAGCCTCTATCGCTCTATGAAAACGCTGAACTCTGAGCAGGGAACCACCGTCCTGCTGGAGAAGGAAGAAAATGGTATCACTTCTGATGTGCAGCGGCTCCTTCTATCGTCCAACAGCTACCTTAATATGGCCACCGATGAAAGGGTGAAGCAGGCTGCAGCAGATGCGGCCATTAAGTGGGGTGCCGGCTCCGGCGGCAGTCGCCTGACGACCGGAAACTTTGGCATTCATCGTCAACTGGAAAAGGCACTGGCAAAGTTCAAGGGCAGAGAGGCGGCACTTCTGTTTAATACCGGATATACAGCAAATGTAGGTATCATTTCTGCGCTGATGGATGAAACCTCTCTCATCTTCAGCGATGAGTACAATCATGCCAGCATCATTGACGGCTGTCGTCTTTCCCGCGGCAAGATAATCGTCTATCGCCACAACGATATGAATGACTTGGAAGAAAAGCTGAAGGCTAATCCGACTGAGAAAGGACTTATCGTCAGCGATGCCGTGTTCAGCATGGACGGAGATATCGTCAACCTGCCGGAAATGGTGGCACTGGGGAGAAAGTACGGCTGTCTGACCATGATAGATGAGGCTCACGCTACCGGAGTCATCGGCAGTAAAGGGCACGGTGCGGAAGAATATTTCACCGATAAAGGATATAAAAAAGAGGATGTCATGCCGGACATCCTGATGGGCACTCTGTCAAAATCTCTTGGTGCTGAGGGCGGCTTTGCGGCGGCAAGTCAGAGTATAATTGATTTTCTTGTGAATAAAGCCCGCAGCTTCATCTTCTCCACCTCTCAGGCCCCGGCGATCCTGGCAGCAGCACTGGAGGCACTGAACATCATCGAGGCAGAGCCGCAGCATGTGGCAAGCCTGCAGCACAATGTAGAAATATTCTGCCGCGCCCTTACAGAGAACGGTGTTCCGACCAAGTCCGAGACACCGATAATCCCTATCGTCATCGGCGACGAAGCTAAGGCAATGCAGGTAGCGGCGGCAGTAGAGGAAGCCGGAATAATGGTACCGGCTATTCGATATCCGACCGTAGCGAAGGGAACAGCCCGACTGAGAGTGGCACTGATGGCAGACCACACGGAGGCGGAGCTTACCAGAGCGGCTAAAGTGATTGCAGAGGCAATGAAGTAATAAATTTAATTATGTAGTGCAGAAATTTTTCGGCTGATTTTATGTTTGGCATAAAATCAGCCGAATTTTTGTTGAAATAGGGGTTGGTTTCGGCTATTATTATGTAAAACATAAAAATGGCCGAAAGGAGAGCACTGATGAAATATATATCCCGCAGTTTGGAAAAAATAGTAATGCAAGTGACGCAAGAATACCCGGTTGTTCTTGTTACTGGACCACGACAGGTTGGTGAAAACACCTAAGCTATATTTCTATGACACAGGGCTGGTCTGCTATCTTACAAAATGGAGCAGTGCCGAAGTTCTTGAGTGTGGGGCAATGAACGGAGCAATCTTAGAGAACTATGTTGTAGCCGAGATTGCAAAGAGTTATTTGAACTCAGGTGTAGAGCCGTATATGTACTACTATAGAGATAAGGATGCCAAAGAAATCGATGTAGTCCTTGAACATGATGGGAGTCTAAATCCTATTGAAATAAAGAAGACTGCAAATCCCCGCTCAGAGTTGACACGGGTGTTTTCGGTCTTGGACAGGGCATCTGTACCAAGAGGAAACGGTGCCATTCTCTGTATGAAGACTACATTAGGAGCTATTGACAGAAATATTCTTATTGTCCCAGTCTGGATGATTTATCATGAAGGAACACCCTGCCAGCGACTCAATGATGAGTCATTGGCAGGGTGTTTTAAGGCTTATATTTATTTTGGGGAATGATTTTTTGGGGGTAAGATTAAGATGCTGTCTTTACAACATTAAGGCTTAGTCCCAAATTTCGCATGATATTTATAAGTGTGTCAAGTTTTGGAACAGTTTGCATTGATTCAATCCGCGCAACGGAAGATTGTGGCATATCGCACATTGCTGCAAGAGCACGTTGACTTAGACCACGGTTTTTCCGTTCGGCAATTATGGTTGATATGATTGCAGATAGACTCTCGATTTCTTCCATCAGTTGGCGGTTATCATCGTTGATGTTTTTTACATATTCTTTATATCCAGACCATGTTTTGACATTCATTTGCTATGCTCCTTTCTGGATTTGTAGTCATCACGTTCACGCTTTGCCTGTTCGATTTCTGATTTTGGCGTTTTTTGTGACTTCTTTCGGAAATGATGTAACAGGACAAAACTGCCACCATCGAACCAAAAATAAAACACTCGATTATTTCCGGGACGCAACTCCCATATATCTTCATCAATATGTTTTGTGATGTTATTTGGGAGCATTGTTCCGTTATTCGCTAAAAGATCGATATAGAGGGATAACTGTTTGAACTGTATTCTTGCGTCTTTTGAAGAGGAGGCTTGTCTTCGTAATTCTTCCAAGAAATCCCATACATCAGATTTTCCGTTTTCATCTGAGTAGAACTCGATGTTGAACACAGAATCACCTCAATCACTCTAAATTTTATATTATGATAGCATTTTTGCTATCACATTTCAAGTTAATGAAAAATAAGGTGGATTACACCGTTGACATAATTGTCCCAATCTGGATGATTTAATATGAAGGAACACCCTGCCAGTGACTCAATGATGAACCATTGGCAGGGTGTTTCAAGTCTTAAATTTGTTTTTAGGGGCAGGGTTATTCTTTGGATTACGATTAACAGTTGCACGAAAATCACCAGCCACTGGGGAGTCATACTGACTGAGGAACAGTTCTACCGTTGAAAAAGCGGAGCAAGGAAAATACTGCAAGGGGGAAAATAAAAACAGAGACGGCAAGAAAGTGTACTATTTTGCCTCAGGATTTTTTCTGAAAAACACAAAAGAGAATAGCCTGCCACCGAAAATGGCAAAATATCCTCTTTTATCGTGCAAGGCCTTATTTCACAAGGGTTTTATCATAACTAGCACGAGAAAACCACAAAAAGCTAGTATGAAAAACTGATGATTGGTGGTATAATTATGAGCTAGCAGAGATTTAAAAGAAAGTAAACCTTTCTGTAAATGGCTTTGTGTCAATGTGAAAGGTTAGAACCGACATATTTTTAGAAGCGGGGGATTTGTGTCAAACAGAACCGTCCCTGTTGACATATGGTTTAGATGCAGTACCTGAACTACACTCACCAAATGGTGTATCGTTCAGGTACTGGCATTACACCATGGCAAAATATATTTTGAAAGGAAATGTTTCTGATGAAAAGAATTTTTTCATTATTGTTAGCAGCTTCATTTTGTCTGCCTGTAGCTGCTCCAGCTGAGGCTTGCACTATTTGGGGTGCGGCCGGAAAGTCAGCTGCCAATGGTGTTACGTTGCTGGCAAAAAATCGCGATGCCAAACCTGCTGTACAGGAAATGAAGCTTTATAAAAATGGCGGCATCGCATATTATGGGTTCAGTGATACGGGCAGCACATATCTGACGGCAGGCTTTAATGCCAAAGGATTGGCCATTGTTGTGGCTAAGCCTAGTGTTAGAGAAAAGGGAACCAAGCTGGGTAAGCGTGTTGATTCGCACCAGGTTTTGTCAAAATGTGCTACTGTAGATGAGGTTTTGAAGCACAGTGAATATTTTCAAGGGCCGGATTACCTTATCTTTGCTGACGCGCACGAAATCGCTCGCGTAGAGGTGGGCACCAACGGTGTGAAAAAGGTAGAACGCTGCCAGAACGGAACATTGGCACATTCCAATCACTATCTGGCTGCGGAGTTTGCTTCATTGAATGATAATGCAAACAAAGGTTCAATGGTACGTTTGGAGCGCATTGAGGCGTTGCTGGCGAATTCGGCAGCACCTTTTACTGCAGATGCGTTTATTTCTTTCTGCAATGACCAAAATGCAAATGAAAACCAAAGCCTGTTGCGTACAGGCGCGGGGCACCCCATTACGACGTACAGTCTTGTGCTTAGCTTGCCGGCCGACGGGAACCTTTCCGTTTGGTTCCAGGATCGTAATGTCGACGGCTCTCCTAAGCGTGAGCCGCGTACATTTAGCTATCAGGAGCTTTTCGGCAAATAACAGCCTGTCATTACCAGTGTCAATAGGGACGGTTCTTATTGACACACTTTTGATTGAAAACGAGATAAATAGTATTGTCTTCGTGACACACAAACAGGCCTGGGGCTAACATCGTGAGCTCCAGGCCTGTTTGTGTCTAAAAAGAAACCACCCGCTATGCGGGTGGTACCAAAAGCTTTAAGCTATAAGTAAAAAATCCTCTTTTGATATAATTAATGTGGCTACCAA
>JAZLHS010000050.1:0-4804 GCA_045616885.1 Selenomonadaceae bacterium
TGTTTATTCACGCCGGTACTTAGCGACCTGCAAGATGGTCAGCGATGCAGGAGCTTATGTACCGTTGCGTGAATAACCGAGCGCAAGCGGGTTTTCGGTCAATCAGATTACGGGGGTTCGTTATTTCAGTTATTAAAAAACTTAATGCGGCAATACTGTCAGACCGTATTGCCGCATATTTCTCATTAGGGCAGAGTCGGCTGCGCCGTTTGGTTTTGTTATCGTATATCTCTTAGTAATATTCAAAGGCGACTGTATATCATGGTAGATTCACTTGATGCACAGTTTGTTTTCTCCAATGACAATAAAGTGTATTTTGTTTGCCCGAAAGCATAATCGTATGCGTCCTTGTAAAAAATTGACTTACATGCGCAGAATTCTTTTTCTTGTGCAAGGAATGTAAAGACATATTTATTGCCATTTATATTTCCTTCGAGAAGAAAATCTGCATTCAGGTGACTGGGGATTCTGACTTTCTTTATATCATATTGGTAATATCTAGTATCGTGGCTATCTAAGATTTCTTCCAATTTAATTATTGCCGATAAGCGAAGTGCCACTTCAAAGTAGGCTTCATCATTCTGGATAAGCTCATTGCTAATACTGCCTTTCACTATATCTTTAAAAACTTTGCCATGAGCTTTTGTTTTGAATGGGTATGATTTTCTTAATTTGTGCAGCCCTGCAAGATGGTAGAATTGGTCGACTAAAAATTTTATTCTTATTTCTACAGTGTTATTTTTACGCCCTAATACGATCCTATATTCTATATCTAAAAGTTTATGGTAGGCATTCGCTGCTTCTGATAATAAATCGTTTGACACTTTTTATTCCTTTACAAAACAAAAAAGAGACACTAGTGAGAAGCTAGCATCCCTTCTGCGATTCGTGATTTTTTCTGTCTGCACCAAAGGCACATAAGTCAGGTTGAGGTTATAACCACAAACCCCTCATAGAGCTATTGCAGTCCCGCATCCTGACACGCTTCTGCAAATCATCGCCCAACTGATACTCATCGTTACCAGTTCTCTACTGGAATGTTATCATTTTGAGGAAGGTATTGTCAACGAATTTTGGATAAATTTTTGGTGACCTCTTGTTACTGTGCCAGTATCAGCGGCTCGCTTTTTGCCTGCTCGGCAGCGGTGGCGCCGATGTATCCGGCGGCGACCATTGCGTTGAGGACGATATTGCGCCGCTTCACGGCAGCATTGTAGTCCCTGTAGGGAGAATTGGCACTGGGAGCCTGCGGCATCCCGGCCAGCATGGCGCACTCGGCCAGGGTGAGGTCAGCGGGTACTTTGCCGAAGTAGCCGAGGGCGGCGTCCTTCAGTCCGTAGTAGCCGCCGCCGTAGTAAATGGAGTTCAGGTAGTATTCCAGTATTTCATCCTTGCTGCAGCGAGCCTCCACGAAGAAGGCGAGGAGAAGCTCCTCGATTTTTCGCTCGTAGGTGCGCTCGCCAGTGAGGAAAAGATTTTTCACCAGCTGCTGGGTGATGGTGCTGGCGCCCTGCTCTATCTCGCCGCTCTGCATATTGACGAGGATGGCTCTGACGATGGCTTCGACATCAAAGCCGTGGTGCTCGTAGAATTTCCTGTCCTCCATAGAGAGGATGGCGTAGCGCATATTGTCGGGGATATCGGTCATTGCCACATAGCGCGAGACCTGAGGCAGACGTTCCTGAAGGTGCTGGCGGATGAAGAAGAGCCGGAGAACCTTGTGGAACATATCGAGCTCTGCTTCTTCCTCGTCGTCCCGCTGACGCTCCATCCGTTCCCGGTTCTTTTGGCGGGCGTCCTCGGCTTTTTCTTTGGCGTTGGGGGATTTTTTCTCGGCGTCCTGCTGGTTCATCTTCTCCTTGATGGTGTCTCCGGCCTTGCCGGCGGCATCCTCGGCTTTCTCGATAACAGCTTTGCCGATGTCGGTGATTATCTCCACAGCCCGGTCGGTGTCCAGCTTCTCGGCTGAGACGGGAGCGATGGGGAGATTTATAATTGAGGCCGCCAGAATGACAGCGGCTATTTTCTTATGTCGTTTAAGCATTGTTTTCTCCTGAAAAAGTTCCAGATTTCTTCTTCATTATAACATATGGGAACGGAATGAAAAAAGATTGAAAGTTTATGCAATGAAGAAAGCATAATATACATATATTTGCATAAAATGTGGAAGGGAAATAAACATTTTTTCCTAATTTTTAGAAAAATAGGGAAATTTTTCTGCGTTTCATTGAAATTTTATGCAAAAGGAATTATAATATTCGGTACTAAGAAATTGGGAGGTTGGATTGCATGAAAGTAAGTGTTGTAGGCGCTACCGGATATGCCGGAGCAGAATTACTGCGAATTCTTTATAATCATCCCGAAGCTCAGGTGGTTCATGTCACCAGTGAAAGCTCGGCGGGAAAGAAAATATCCGATATGTATCCCCACATGGCGGGGCTTTGTGACCTTGAATTAGAGACATTGGATAATATAGAAGAGATTGGCAAGGACAGCGATTTCATCTTCATCGGTCTGCCGGCCGGTCATGCGATGGCAATCGCCAAGAAGCTGGAGAAGCTGCCGGTTCGTATCATCGATCTGGGCGCTGACTTCCGCTTCGATGATGTGAAGACCTATGAGAAGTGGTACAAGGTAGACCACACTTATGCCGATGCTCCGCGGGTCTACGGTCTGGCTGAGCTGACCCGTGACGAGGTAAAGGCTGCCAAGATAATCGGCAACGCCGGCTGCTATACCACTGCCAGTATTCTGGCTATGACGCCGCTGGTGGGAGCAAAGCTGGTGGAGACCGACAGCATCGTTATCGACGCCAAGTCCGGTGTCTCCGGTGCCGGCCGTGGGGCAAAGCTGCCCAATCATTTCCCGGAACTGTTTGACAACTTCAAGACCTACGGCGTGGCCAACCATCGCCATACACCGGAGATAGAGCAGGCACTCTCCAAGGAGGCAGGAGAAGATATTCTTCTCAACTTCACGCCGCATCTCGTACCGATGGCTCGCGGTATTCTGGCCACCGGCTATGCGAAGCTGAAGAAGGGCGTCACCGCCGAGATGGTCGATGCTGCTTTCCATGACCGCTATGACAAGGAGTACTTCATCCGTCTGCGAGGCCGTGGGGCATATCCGGAGACGAAGTTCGTCCGCGGCTCCAATTTCGTAGATATCGGCTGGCATGTGGATGAGCGTACCGGCCGGGTCATCGTCCTGTCCGCTATCGATAACCTTGTAAAGGGTGCTGCCGGTCAGGCTGTTCAGAATTTCAACATTGCCGCCGGCTTCGATGAGAAGCTGGGGCTGGATACAATGCCGATATATCCTTGATGCAGGAGGAAATGAAGATGTTTAGTGAAGAAAATGCCAAGCTTGGCGTAACATACCCCAAAGGATTTTTGGCTGCCGGTATCAAGGCCGGCATTAAGAAGAGCGGCAACCTTGACCTTGCCCTCATTTATACGAAGAAAGAAGCGGCCCTTGCCGGTACCTTTACTCAGAATAAAGTCGCCGCTGCTCCGGTACTCTATGACCGCGAGGTAGTAGCTACCGGCTCCGGCCATGCTATCATCGCCAATGCGGGCTGTGCCAATGCCTGCACCGGTGAGCAGGGCATGAAGGACGCTCGTGAGATGGCCGCTGTCACGGCGGAGGCTCTGGGCTGCAAGGCCGATGATGTCATCGTCGGCTCCACCGGTATCATCGGCGTGAATCTCCCCATGGAGAAGCTAACTGCCGGTATCAAGAAAATCGTCGGCGAGCTCAGTGAGGACGGTAGCGACAATGCCAGCCGTGCCATCATGACTACCGATACGAAGCAGAAGGCCTGCGCCGGCAGCCTCACGCTCGGCGGCAAGGAAGTACGTTTCGGTGCTATCTGCAAGGGCTCCGGTATGATTCGTCCCAACATGGCTACCATGCTGTGCTACATCACTACCGATGCCGCTATCACTGCTGAGATGCTGCAGAAGGCCGTCAGCAATGCGGTAGAGTATTCCTTCAACATGGTGTCCGTCGACGGCGATATGTCCACCAATGACAGCTGTGTCTGTCTGGCCAACGGTGAGGCAGGAAATCCGCTTATCGACTGCGAGAATGATGATTATAAAGCTTTCGCTGCAAAGCTGAAGGAAATCTGCATCGGCATGGCAATGCGCATGGCCGATGACGGTGAGGGCGCAACTAAGCTCATCACTGTAAATGTAAAGGGCGCTCAGAATTTCGCTGAGGCAAAGAAGACGGCAATGTCCGTAGCTCAGTCTCCGCTGGTCAAGACTGCATTCTTCGGCGAGGACCCGAACTGGGGCCGCGTCATCTGTGCTGTCGGCTATGCTGATGCCCCGATGGTTCCGGAGAAGACCGTAGTCAGCTTCGGCGATGTAGTTGTATTTGACAAGGGTCTCGGTGCTAAGTTTGACGAGGAACACCTCCGTCAGGTCATGGCGCAGCATGATATTACCGTTACGGTTGAGCTTGGACTCGGTGATACAGAGGCTACCGTCTGGACCTGCGACTTCAGCTATGAGTATGTGAAGATTAACGGCGAGTATCACACCTGATATGTAAAGGCTCCCCTTTAGGGGAGGCTTTTACTGAGGAAGTACAACAGTTGTGGTAAGGCTCCCATTTAGGGGAGCTGTCGCCGTAGGCGACTGAGGGGTAATAGCAAGAGGGAAATCTTTATCACCCCACCGCCCTCGCGATGCTCGGGCACCTCCCCTAGAGGGGAGGCTATTAGACGGAGTAGCGGTTACCCCTCCGCCCTCGCGATGCTCGGGCACCTCCCCTAGAGGGGAGGCTATTAGACGGA
>JAZLHS010000051.1:0-1400 GCA_045616885.1 Selenomonadaceae bacterium
AAGAGCAATCACACCTCCGACAGCATTTGCCATCGCAATAATCGGCACAGCCAACGCCTTCGGCCCAATCCTCACGCTCTTGCGGTCAAAAACCTGAAACTCCGTAGTATGTCTTATGTATTCTAAATCCATTTTTTTAGATGGTTAGAGGCACCTACAATCATCTTACAAAGATACTATATGTTTCATTATCGTATCATAAGTATTCTGTACGGTGTAGTTCTCTAAGAAGAAGCGGTAGCCGTTTTCGCCCATCTGGCGGTGTCGGAGGCGAGCATCTTGTCAACGGCCTTGGTGAAGGCCTCAACGGAGTTGCTCGGGCACCAGAAGCCGTAGCCATTGGCCTCGGCTATCGTGCCGGTATCGCAGTTCGGGTCGGTGCAGGCGATGATAGGCTTATGCTGAGTCAGGCAGCTGAGCAGTCGGCTCGGGTAGTTCGGGATGGTGAAACGGTAGTCGAGGAATATCAGACCCACATCGCACGAACGCGCCAGCATGTCGTAATCCTCCTTCGGCAACCGCTTCATCACAGTGATGTTTGGCTTCGTCTCTAAGCTCTCAGCTCTAAGCTCTAAGCTCAATTGCAGTCCATCAACTGCAATGGCGGCCACTCCTTGCTCGAAGGAGAGGTCGATGTTCTCTTTCCAGTCCGACTCGCTGAGTACAGACAAGTCCATCTCGTCGGCAGATGCGCCAAGAGACAGACGGATAAGAGATAGCAATATGTCGGAGTTAGCCATAATCTACACAAAATTACAAAAACTTAAGCATACCCCAAGCGGTTACGCGTGGGGCATGCTATAAATAACGCAAATCAAGGGCGATTTGTTGTGTGGATGTGTCAAGTTTTTTCATTCTAAGCATCCTTGCCGGAGACTTCTACCGAGGTGTCTCCTCGCTGGATTTTGACGGAACGGCCGGCTGCGATGGCTTCGGGGAGCTTCTCGACTACTGCGAACATCAGGAGGAGTCCCACAGCCGTCAGGACTGAGCCGTCAATCGAGCCCATTGGAGGGCAGAAGAAGCCGCCGACTATCAGTAGGATGCTGACGATAAGGGTGATGCGATAGATTGTCATAGGGCGTCAGGTTTTAGAGGTACTGGCCTCCAGCCAGAGGGTCTGGGGCTCTCTGAGACCGGACACTGTGTGCCCGGTTACTCAGATACTGCCTTCCAGGCAGAGCCCCTTTGCCTCAGGCTTTACGGTCAGAATCCGATGCCTTGGCCGCTGTCATCGCCTTCGGTGCCTCCACCGGTGCCGGAGCCGGAGCCCGGGTTGTCGTCATCGTCTTCGTTTTCGCCAGAGCCCGAGCCAGAGCCGCTTCCGCTACCACTTCCGGAGCCAGAGCCAGAACCTGAACCTGAACCAGATCCGCTACCAGAACCAGAGCCAGAGCCTG
>JAZLHS010000052.1:0-12309 GCA_045616885.1 Selenomonadaceae bacterium
TCCCTCACATCGGTGAGACTGTATATAAGACGGCTTCCCTTATCAAAGAGGGAATGAAGTCGGCCATCGTACCGGGCGGGCTCTTTGAAGAGCTTGGCTTCCGATATTTTGGGCCAATTGACGGCCACGATATGAAGCTGCTGACAGAGGTATTCTCCGAAGTTCGTCAGCTGGATGGCCCGATCCTTGTCCATGTCCGCACTAAAAAGGGCAAGGGCTATACTCCGGCGGAAATGGAGCCGGAGAAGTTTCACGGCGTCGGTCCCTTCGAGGTGGCCAGCGGTCAAGTGAAGAAGAAAGCAGCACCGCCCAGCTACACTCAGGTATTCAGTGATACCCTTCGGGATTTGGCCAGAGAAAACCGTGATATTGTGGCCATTACTGCGGCTATGCCCAGCGGAACAGGACTGAAAGCCTTTGGAGAAGAATTCCCTGATCGGTTCTTTGATGTAGGCATTGCTGAGGAGCATGCCGTCACATTGGCGGGCGGTCTGGCAGCCGGCGGCGTGCGTCCGGTGGTCGCTATCTATTCCACCTTCATGCAGAGAGCCTACGATCAGATATTCCATGATGTATGCCTGCAGAATCTGCCGGTGGTGCTCTGCCTTGACAGAGCCGGACTGGTCGGTGAAGACGGAGCTACCCATCACGGGGTTTTCGACCTTTCCTATCTGCGGAACCTGCCGAACCTGACCATAATGGCTCCGAAGGATGAGAATGAGCTGCGGCAGATGCTGGCAGCCGCGTTCTCCTACAACAGCCCGGTAGCTATCCGCTATCCGCGGGGAGCCGGACTTGGCGTGGAGATAGAGCGGGAATTCCGGCCGCTGGAGCGAGGCAAGAGCGAGCCGATAGATATTCCGGGGGTCGATGCTTCGACTGCCCCCATAACGATATTTGCCGTGGGCTGTCATGTGGAAAGTGCCCGTCAGGCAGCGCTGAAGCTGAAGAGTGAGGGCATTGATGCGGCGGTAGTCAATATGCGTTTCATCAAGCCGCTGGACAGGGAAGCAATCGCTGCTGTCGTGAACGCTAATGGTACGAGACTGGTAGTCACCGCCGAGGAAAATGTATTGGCGGGCGGCTTTGGCTCAGCCGTGCTGGAGGCTATCGCGGATATGGGAGCCAGTGTCCCGGTACTGCGCTTCGGCGTCGGGGATGAGTTCGTTCCTAACGGAACTCAGAAAGAGGAAAGAGAATATTGCGGACTGCTGCCGGAGCAGATGGCAGAGAAGATTGCTGCTCGGTACAGAACCATTGTGGTGAAATAATCGTGACATCGGAAATTGAGACAGGCACCGATTATCAGCCGGTAGTCGGCGAACCGGTGAAAAAGGTAAAGACTAAGAAAATAGGCAAGGTTAGACTGGATCAGCGCCTAGTTGAGCTTGGTCTTGCTCAGAGTCGTGAGCGGGCTAAGACTACTATCATGGCAGGTCTGGTACTGGTTGACGGTCAGAAGACCGATAAGGCCGGAGCGATGATAAAGGAGGATGCGGATATCCGTATCCTTGGCGGTGAGCTGCCTTATGTGAGCCGCGGCGGGCTGAAGTTGCGGCGGGCCATAGACCGGTTCGGACTGAAGCTGTCGGGGGCGGTGATGGCAGATATCGGCGCATCCACCGGCGGCTTTACCGACTGCGCTCTGCAGAACGGCGCGAAGAAGGTTTATGCCATTGATGTTGGCTACGGCCAGCTGGCTTGGAAGCTCCGCACCGATGAGCGAGTAGTGAACATGGAGCGGACGAACATCAGGAATGTTACGCCGGTAGATATCGGCGAGCTTCTGACCTTCGCTTCCATTGATGTTGCCTTCATATCTTTGGACAAGGTGCTGCCCGCGACTTGGGAGCTGCTGCTTCCCGGCGGTACTGTTGCGGCGCTTATCAAGCCGCAGTTTGAAGCCGGCCGCGGCAAGGTAGGCAAGCACGGCGTGGTAAAGGAGCCGGAGACTCATCGTGAGGTCATCGAAAATGTCATCTCGGTGGCCAGAGAGATAGGCTTCGTGGTCGGCGGTCTCGACTATTCGCCGATAAAGGGACCTGAAGGAAACATAGAGTACCTGATATACCTGCAGAAGCCGGGCAATGAGGGAGCACCCGATGAGGGAGCTGCCGACGCGGCTGCAGTGGTGACTGCGGCGCATGAGGCCCTTGATAAACTGACTCCGGCAGAGACAGAGAAAAATTTCCTCAAGGAAATACAGAATTAAACAATTAGGGAGGCTTGAAGGATGCTGACTATTGCTGTTTTCCCAAATATGGATAAAGAAAACGCCAATATGGTCCTCACCCGAATTTTTAATTTTTTCCGGGACAAGGAAGTCCGGGTCATGATGCCTGTGACTGAAGCAAAGCACTTTGGCTATGAAGATGCCGGAGTGGAGAATATAGAGGAGCAGCCCATCGACATGGCGCTGTCTATCGGCGGTGACGGGACGCTGCTGGGTATCGTGCGCCGTCTCTATGAGCGGGATATCCCGGTCTGCGGTATCAACATCGGAACGCTGGGCTTTCTGGCGGATATCGAGCTGGCGGAGATAGAGTCGAAGCTGGAAAAGATTCTGGAAGGTCAGTATTACATCGAGGAACGGATGATGGTATCCGGCTTCGTAAAGGCACAGGGACAGAGTGAACGCTTCCTTGGACATGCCATCAACGATGTGGTGGTCACCAAGGGCGGCGGTGCCCGTATGCTGCACCTTGGCCTTTCGGTAGATCACTGCACGGTAATGGACTATAAGGCTGACGGTATCATCGTCTCCACCGCTACCGGCTCTACGGCCTACTCTCTGTCAGCTGGTGGGCCGATAATCAACCCGAAGATAAAGGTACTGGTACTGACGCCGATTTGTCCTCATACATTTAACGCTCGTCCGATGGTCATTGACGAGAACGATGAGGTCTGTATCGAGATGCAAACGCCTCATACCGATACGGTAGCCACCTTTGATGGGCAGGAAAATTTCCGTATACCTTCGGGTGCGGCAGTCATCGTCCGCAAGGCACCGCTGCCGGCGAAGATCGTAAAATTTGATGACAAGAATTACTACCAGACAATAAGGACGAAGCTTCTCTACAACGCCTGAACAGGATAGAAGAGCTGAGAGCCATAAGCACCGGGAAAAGGAAATCATCATGAAGCGACGCGTTGATAAAAGAATCCGACAGGATAAAATCAAGGAAATAATCACAGCCAGAGCCATCGAGACTCAGCAGCTGCTGACCGAGGCTCTGCTGGAGATGGATATCGAGGTCACGCAGGCAACTGTGTCCCGCGACATCAAGGAGATGCGCCTCATCAAGGTCACGGCTGACGGCGGACGCTCCCGCTATGCCTGTCCCAATGAGGAGATAAGCTTCCCTACGAAGAACCGTCTGGAGCAGCTTCTGGCCGAGGCTATTATCCGCATTGACAACAGTGAGAATATCATTGTGCTGAAAACTCTGCCGGGTACGGCTAACGCTATCTGCGCGGCGCTGGATAATGCCGCCTGGCCGGAAATAATAGGCACCCTCGCCGGCGATGATACCATACTGGTTGTAGTAAAGCCCAAGGAGGCCGTAGTCTCCTGTCGTCAGAAAATAGCGGCTATGTGGGGAGGTAATTGAATGCTCACAACTCTCACAGTATGGAACTTTGCTCTGCTGGCTCGCACGGAAATAAACTTCGGCACCGGCCTGAACATCCTGACGGGTGAGACCGGTGCCGGTAAATCAATACTTATTGACGCCCTTGGCGCTGTATTGGGTCACCGCCTCTCCGTTGACATGATTCGCACCGGTTGCGAATGGCTGCGGGTGGAGGCGGTTTTTGACATTGAGGGGGATGAGGCTCTCAGTGACTATCTCCGCGAGGAAATGATTTATCTGGATGGGACAGAGCTCATCATTACCAGACAGCTGACGGATAAAGGAAAGAACTCTGTGCTGGTAAACGGCTGCCGGACTACGCTGAGCGTGCTGAAAAATATCGGTGAGTTCCTTTTTGATATCCATGGTCAGAATGAAAATCTTGCCCTGCTGAAGACGGAGAATAAATTCCGTCTGGTAGACGGAGTCCTGCCGGAGACAAAATCTGCTCTGTCTGATTACAAAGCGGCCTACGGTGAGTGGCAGGAAGCAAGAAAGGCTCTGCAGGAGCTGGAGGACAGCATAGCAGAGACGGCGGAGAAGAAAGACCTGCTGACCTGGCAGGCTGAGGAAATAGAGAAGGTAAATCCTCAGGCCGGAGAATATGAGAAGCTGGAAACTGAGGTAAAGAAGCTGGCCAATGGCGAGAAGATAGCGGAGGATATCAGCGAGATATCCGGCCTCCTCGGTGGCGTAGGTGAGGCTCCCGGTGTGGCTGATGCACTCAGTCAGGTCATCGGCAGGCTGGAACATATGAGCCGATACGATGACAGCCTCGATGACCTTATCGACCGGCTGGAAAACGATAGGGTAGACATTGTAGATGTCTTTGCTCGCATTGATGACTATCACGATTCACTTGACTTCGACCCTAATTATTTAGATAAGCTTCAGGGGCGACTGGATAAGCTGGATCGCCTCCGGAAGAAATTCGGCCCCACCATCGAGGCGGTGCTGGAACGATACGAAGAAATAAAGCGTGACTTGTCCCTTATCGAAAACGGCGACGGGGATATGGAAGAACTGCGGCGGAAGGTGGCTGCGGCAGAAGAGCAAATAAAGGAAAAGGCTGGGAGGCTGACTGCACTGAGAAAACAGGCAGCGGAGAAAACCTCCCGTGATGTGACTGCGGAGCTGAAAGAGCTGGGCATGGAAAAGTCCAGCTTTGTGGCTGAGATAAGAGCGGCCGACGGCTACGGAGAGATGGGCTGTGATGAGCCTGAGCTGCTATTTAGCGGCAACGCAGGCGAACCGGTGAAGCCACTGGCCAAAGTGGCCTCCGGCGGCGAGCTGAGCCGTATCTCGCTGGCGATAAAGAGCGCTGCGGCGGAGGGGGACAGCCTGGCACCGAGCATGGTGTTCGATGAGATAGACACCGGTATCGGCGGACGGACGGCTCAGATGGTAGCCATGCGTATCGCTAAGGTGGCGAAGTCTCGTCAGGTGCTGTGCATTACCCATCTGGCGGCGATTGCTTCTATGGCTGACCGTCATCTGTATCTTGCCAAGGAAAGCGAGAATGGGCAGACTACCACCTCGGTAAAAATAATCGAGGGTGAAGAGGAAGTGGCAGAGATTGCCCGCATGGCCAGCGGTCTGGAAATGTCGGAAGCAGCCATCGCCAATGCCCGGGAAATGCTGAAGCACGCAGCTAACGCCAAAAAGCTGTTGTGATATATTTGATTTACCTGAAAGGGGGTGAAAAAGATAATACTGGATAAAATTCTGCGGTTTTTCATTATTCTCCTGACATCGGTGGCCGGAGCAGCGGCGATGCGGCTGGCAAGTCCTGTCCTGACTCAGTTTGTCACTACGGAGATATTGAAGACCGACTTGGGATTCTTCCGTCTCACTATTGCAAGCTCTTTATGTATTATTTCCGGACTTATTCTGGGCGGCATGGTCGGCACCCTGCTTGCCCCATTATTCATCCAGCAGCTGAAGCGTTTTTCGGCTTGGGTAGAGGCTCAGATAAACAGGATGCCTGTGCATGATGCTATTGCCGGGGTCTGTGGACTGGCTTTGGGACTTATAATTGCCAATCTTCTTGGGGCGGCTTTTTCCCGAGTGCCGATTATAGGTGACTACGCACCGGTGATATTCAGCCTAGTCTTCGGATACATGGGTATCAGTATCCTTATCCGCAAGCGAGAAGAGCTGGAAGCGGTATTTGATGCTGTACCGAAGCTCCTGCGGGAACTGGTGAAGGCGAAGGGAGAACAGACCGATGCTCCGCCACCGGTGGCTGTAGTCAGTGTGGTGGAGAAAGCCAGCATACCGCAAATCGTTCCACCGCCGATGACAGACAGGCAGTACAAGCTGCTGGATACGAATGTCATCATCGACGGTCGAATCGCCGATGTAGTCGACAGCGGCTTTCTGGAAGGAACTCTGCTGGTGCCGGTCTTCGTACTGGAGGAGCTTCAGCACATCGCCGATTCCGCTGACGCTTTGAAGCGGGGACGCGGACGCCGAGGGCTGGACATACTTCAGCGGATACGCTCCGGTGAAAAGGTGCCGGTAGAGGTCACCAGCGAGGACTTCGATGATGTAAACGAAGTAGACTCCAAGCTGGTCTGTCTGGCGCAAAAGGTGAATGGCAAGATAATCACCAATGACTACAACCTGAATAAGGTGGCCGAGCTGCGTGGTATAACAGTGCTGAACATCAATGAGCTGGCAAACGCGGTGAAGCCTGTCGTCATCCCTGGTGAGACAATGAAGGTGACGGTGGTGAAGGAGGGTAAATCTCAGGGACAGGGACTGGCCTTTCTGGAGGATGGAACCATGATCGTAATAGAGAATGGACACCGCTACCTGAATAACACCATTACTGTAGAAGTTACCTCAGCGCTTCAGACGGCAGCCGGACGGATGATATTCGCCAAACCGATAAAATAGTTAGACTAACTTTTCTCAAACGGCGTGTTGTTTTATTTATCGGCAATTCTTGTAGAAAATCTGAAAAAAATTATATCAATAAGATGTTTATTTTAGATTATTGAATATTGACACAATTTTTACTTATGGTATAATAAAAATTGTGCGGTGTGCAAAAGCACCGCTTTATAATTTTTAGGAGGATTTTCAAGATGACGGGAAAAGTTAAATGGTTCAGTGCTGAAAAAGGCTATGGCTTCATCGAGCAGGAAGCAGGTGGCGATGTATTCGTTCACTTCTCCGCTATTCAGGGTGATGGCTTTAAGACTCTTAATGAGGGCGAGGCAGTAGAGTTCGAAATCGTTGAGGGCGCTCGTGGTCCTCAGGCTGCCAACGTAGTCCGCAAGCAGGCCTGATTTGATTCGATATTAAGAGACTCGGTTATGCCGGGTCTCTTTCTTTATGAAAAAGAGACTCTTGTGTAATTACGGTTGATGTATACAGTATTTCATGGCGGAAAATAAAAAAAGCGGTTGACAATCTTTAGCGCTAAGTATATGATTTCTCTAAATTGAAAGACGAATACGACAAATCAGTGAACGGGAAATAGTAATCCGATGTTCGAATGTTCAGCGAGCCGATGAAGAGCGAGTCTCTGGTGTGATGATCGGTCAGGAGAAGCGGATGAATGGTCCCGGGAGAGTCCTCCGAAGGTTTTGAATTGTGTAGGCAGGAACGGAAGCCACCGTTATCGGGCTGAGAACATCGAGCTTATGGCTCTGTGTTCAATATGAAGGTCATTCATCGGGTGGCATAGCGAATCCATTTCGTCCCGTAGGGGAGCGAGGTGGACTTTTTTATTTGCCGGATGGATGATGAATTAGGGTGGTACCGCGATCCGTTTCGCCCCTGAAGCCAAGCAATTAGGCTGACGGGTGTAGAGACGGTTTTTTTATTAGTCATTATCAAAGAAAGAAGCGAGAAACTGATATGCTGATTAAGATATGCGGCATCAGAGATATTGAGGCTGCCCGAGCCGCCGACGAGGCAGGGGCTGATTTAATCGGCTTCATCTTCTCTACTGCATTCAGACGCTATATAGAGCCGGCGAAGGCGGCGGAGATATGCCGCAGCGTCCGGAAGGTAAAGAAGGTCGGAGTCTTCGTCGATGAGGCTGCAGACTATGTGAATGAGACTGCCCGTATCTGCGGACTGGATTTCGTTCAGCTTCATGGCCACGAGACAGCAGAATACGCGGCGACAATAAACTGTCCTTTGATAAAGGCTATGCGCTACGGTGATGACTTCACCGCTGCGGCTGCCAATGACTATCCGGCGGAGATGATTTTGGTGGACAGCTTTGCCAAGGGTAAGGTGGGCGGCACCGGTCAGACCTTTGCCTGGCAGGAGGCAGCGGCAGAGACAGCGAAGCTGAAGAAGCCTTTCCTCATTGCCGGAGGCATATCTCAGGAGAATGCCGGTGAGGCAGTAAAGATATTTGCTCCCGACGGGCTCGATGCTTCCGGAAGTCTGGAGGATGAGGACGGAAACAAATCTCCTCAGAAAATCAGAGATTATATTAAGTCGTTACGAAATGACTAAATAATTAAAACTGAAATATCAGGTGAATAAAATGAAGGATATACTTTCCGAGATCGTAGAAAAGAAGCGGGTAATCGTAGCGGATGCCAAAAAAGCGATGCCACTTGATAAGATAAAGGCTGAGCTGAAGTCCGGTACTCATCGGGCAGCAAGGGCGCTGGAGGAGGCGGAATTCTCTCTCATCGCCGAATGTAAGCTGAATTCTCCGGCCAAGGGTCGTCTCTGCAAACGCTACGAGGTTACTGAGCTGGCCAAGATGTATAATGACAACGGGGCGACGATGCTCTCTGTCCATACAGACCCGCACTTCCTCGGACGCAACGAAGATATCCCCGCAGTGCGGAAGATAACAGAGCTTCCCATCATGCGGAAGGAGTTCATCATCGACGAGTACCAGATATATGAGGCACGATGGCTTGGGGCAGACGCAGTACTGCTGATTGCCCGCATACTCACCGGCGAAGAGCTGTCGGAGTTCGTGAAGCTCACCCACAGTCTGGGAATGGATGCCCTAATCGAAGTTCACGACGAGGCAGATATCGACAAGGCATTGGCCACGGAGGGAAAGTTTATCGGTGTCAACAACCGAAATCTGAAGACCTTCGTTACCTCTATAGAGAATACGCTGGAGCTGCTGCCCTATATCAGAAAGAATGATAAGATGGAGGGCAGAGTCCTCATCAGTGAAAGCGGCGTCAAAGACGGAGCCGATGCTGAGAAGCTGCGGCTGGCCGGCTGCAGAGGTGTTCTGGTCGGTGAGGGTCTGGTGGTGGCCGATAATGTGGCGGCAATGACGAGAGAAATTGCGTCTGCCGGAAGATAGAACTCGACAGAAGTATAGAAATCTGATAAAATATTAATATTTTAGTAATTCACTTGGATAAAATATACAATCATAAAAATGGGGGAAATAAAATGGCAACTAAAAGATTTGGCAAATACGGCGGACAGTATGTACCGGAAACGGTAATGCCTGTTCTCAACGAGTTGGAAGAAGCCTATGATAAATACAAGGATGACCCGCAGTTCATCGCTGATTTCAAGCGTATACTGAAGGAGTATGCAGGTCGTCCCTCCATGCTTTACTATGCTGAGAAGCTCACTAAGCACTATGGCAAGGCCAAGATTTTCCTGAAGCGTGAAGACCTGCTTCATACCGGTGCCCACAAGATAAACAATGCTCTCGGTCAGGCTATCCTCGCCAAGCGCATGGGCAAGGAGTGCATCATTGCCGAGACCGGTGCCGGCCAGCACGGCGTTGCCTCTGCTACCGTTGCCGCTCTCTTCGGCTTCAAGTGCAAAGTATTCATGGGCAAGGTCGATGTAGAGCGCCAGAAGCTCAATGTATTCCGCATGAAGCTTCTGGGCGCTGAAGTAGTTCCTGTAGAAGGCGGCTCCGGCACCCTGAAGGATGCCATGAATGAGGCTATCCGCTACTGGGCTGCTCATGTAGATGACACCTACTACCTCATCGGAACTGTTGCCGGTCCGGCTCCATATCCCGAGCTGGTTCGCGATTTCCAGAAGGTCATCGGCGAAGAGATTCGCGAGCAGGTGAAGGAGCAGGCCGGCGGTCGCGTAGATTACCTCGTTGCCTGCGTAGGCGGCGGCTCCAATGCAATGGGTACCTTCTATGAGTTCCGCAATGATAAAGATGTAAAGAAGTTTGGCGTAGAAGCCGCAGGTAAGGGCATGGACACCGATGAACACGCACTGACTCTGGAGAAAGGCCGCCCCGGCGTTCTCCACGGTGCATACAGCTATCTACTGCAGGATGATGACGGACAGGCTCTGGAGGCATACTCCATTTCTGCCGGTCTCGATTATCCCGGCGTTGGCCCTGAGCATTCCTACTTCAAGGATGCAGGCATTGTTGATTATGTGGGTATCTCCGATGATGAGGCACTGGCTGCATTCCGTCGGGTATCCGAGCTGGAGGGCGTCATCCCGGCAGTGGAGAGCTCTCACGCACTGGCTTATCTCGAAAAGCTCATGCCTACCACCAAGGAGGATGAGGTTGTCGTTGTCTGCCTCTCCGGCCGCGGCGACAAGGATGTTCAGATGGTAGCAAAAGTACTGGGGGAGGAAATCTGAAATGAATCGCATAGACAGTAAATTCCAGGAGCTGAAAGAAGCAAAGAAAAAGGGTCTCGTAATCTTTATTACCGCCGGTGCTCCTGATGTAGAATCCACTATTGCTGCCGTCAAGATGGCTGAAGCAAACGGCGCCGATGCTATCGAGCTGGGCATTCCCTTCTCTGATCCTATGGCTGATGGCCCTATCATTCAGAAGTCTTCCTTCGCCGCTATTAAGAACGGCATGACTGTAAAGAAGCTCCTGGCGCTCGTAAAAGAGATTCGCAGCTTTACCAATATCCCGCTTCTGGCTATGGGCTATCTCAACAACCTCCTGAACTACGGTCTCGATGAGTTCTTCGCCGATGCCAAGGCAGCCGGTCTGGATGGCCTCATCCTGCCTGATGTTCCGCATGAGGAGTCTGCCGAGCTTCGTGAGCTGGGTGACAAGTTCGATATGCCTATCGTTGAGTTCGTTACTCCCGGCACGGTTGCCCGCCGTATCACCGAGACCTGCATCAACGCAAAAGGCTTCATCTACTGCGTATCCGTCAACGGTGTAACCGGTGTCCGCAAGATTGACTACGGCCCCATCGGCAAGGTAGCTCAGGCAGTAAGAGCTCAGAGCGATGTGCCGGTAGCTGTCGGCTTCGGTATCGGCTCCGGCGAGGCTGCTGTAGAAGCTGCCGCTCACGCAGATGCAGTCATCGTCGGCTCTGCCGTAGTAAAGAGACTGCTGGAAAACGATATGGACGGAGCAGCCGGGATTGTATCCGAGATTCGCACTGCTCTTGATAAGGCGTATAATTAATCAACTGGATTGGGAAGAGGCTGTTGCATAAACATAAAAGGCCCCCATTCAGGGGGGCTGTCACCGAAGGTGACTGGGGGGTAACAATTATTGTCTTACCCCTCCGCCCTTCGGACACCTCCTCTGCAGGGGAGGCTTGGGGATGATTATTGTGCGACAGCTCTTTTTTGTGGAAAATTATGAAAATAATACCATCTCGCGAGGACTTTGTTACTCTCGCAAAAGACTCGAACCTCATTGCTGTCTCTACCGAGCTCTTTAATGATCTGGATACTCCGGTGTCCGTCTACTACAAGCTGGTAGGAGAGGAAAAAGGCTTTCTGCTGGAATCGGTAGAGGTCAATCAAAAGTACGGCCGCTACTCCTTTATCGGGGCTGACCCCTTTATCCGTCTGGAGGTCTATGCTGACCAGCTGATGATGGAGCAGAATGGCCGGATGCGCTGCTATGAAGGCACTCCGGTTGAGACTATGAAACGCTTCATGGCGCGCTTCAAAGCGCCTGCCAATGACAATGTACTGCCGCTGGTAAACGGCGGTGTCATCGGCTATCTTAACTATGATATCGTAGCCACCTTCGACAGAGTGCGCGGCCTTGATCTAGGCGAGACCGACATTCTCGGTCAGTTCATGATTTGCCGCCTGCTGGTTGTCTTTGACCAGATGCGCCATACCACCCGTCTCATCTACATGGCGGAGACGGATGGCAAGGATGTCGAGGCGGTCTATGAAAAGGCCGTGGAGACTCTGAAAAAGGCTGAGGCAAGGCTGGCCGCTCCCCTTGATAATGTCCATCAGTACAATGAGCCACGGAAGGATAAGCTGGATTTCCTCGGCAAGTACGGCGATATGCCGGAGTCATTCGACAATCTCATCAAGAGCTGCCGAGACCATATTATTGCCGGTGATATCTTCCAGATAGTCCCCAGTCAGCAGTTCCGGACGAAGATAACTCAGCCGCCTTTTACCTTCTATCGCCGTCTCCGTCAGGCGAACCCGTCTCCCTATATGTTCTACCTGAACTTCGGTGAGACGAAGCTGGTAGGTGCTTCACCGGAGATGCTGGTGAGGGTAGCCGGAGACGAGCTGACTACTTATCCTATAGCTGGTACCCGCCGCCGCGGGGCGAATGACGAGGAGGATGAGGCTCTCATTGCCGACCTCCTGCAGGATGTGAAGGAGTGCGCCGAGCATTCTATGCTGGTAGACCTTGCCCGCAATGATATCGGCCGTATCAGTGAAGCCGGCAGCGTCAGAGTTACCAAGCTGAAGGTCATAGAGAAGTTCTCCCATGTCATGCACATGGTTT
>JAZLHS010000053.1:0-8784 GCA_045616885.1 Selenomonadaceae bacterium
CCTCGGGCGAACATAGTCCGCTCCAGCTTCTGCAATATTGATTTCCACTTCGTGAAGAAGAGCCTGTCTGATATTCAGCAGGCGGCTATCGCGGCAAATCATCCCAAGGTAAGTATGAATACTCCCAGCACCCGGCCGGTATGCCATACTATCCGCATGGACGGAGTTTTCGATGAGGCATCCTTCCGGTGTTTTCTGGAAGGCCTGCTGCCCTGGACGCTGCGCATGAAGGGGTTCTTTCACTTGAGCACAGGCTGGAAGAAAGTCGATACATCTGTGTTGCAGATAGCTATGGAGGATACTGACATACAGCGGGAGAAATCCGAGCTTGTCATTATTTCCAATAAAGGGCTGCCGGCACTGCGGGAGATATACAGGCAGTGGGAAGTGAATTTCAGCGAAGAAATGGAGCTGAGCTGAAGAGGGAGACATTGCCATTTCCCTGCCAGACTTTCTGGTATATATTTATATGAAAATGTTGCTAATGCAGCTTGTAATGAGGATTGTTGTGTGATATAATCGGTGGTACAAATAAAAAGTTACTGTTAAGTCGCTGGGGGAAGCTTCACTATCGACTGAGACAGGTGTGGTAATGGTGCCCGCTATCGGATGAGTTCCGGTAGCGGGTATTTCTTTTCCGAAATGAATCGGGAGACTATAACAGCGAGAAGCTGTCGCAGAAAACGGGAGGAAGGGCAATGGCATCAACAGTCATATTTCAGCCATCGGAACTAAGAGTGCGGGCGACCAATCGCATATCGGTGCTTGAACTGGCGAGAAGGCAGGGACTGGCTATTGTTGCCTCCTGCGGCGGTCAGGGCAGCTGCGGCAAGTGCAAGGTGAAGATATCAGGACGCGGACAGGGCTGGCGGCTGGAGGACAGAAAATCACCGGCCTCGCCGCTGACGACGACAGAGAAGCGCCTCCTGAGCCGCAGTGAGATACAGCAGGGCTATCGGCTGGCTTGCATGACATACATAGAAAGTGATGCGGTGGTATTCATTCCGCCGGAGAGCAGAGCTGATGGGGGCGATGTCGTTCTGACAGATGGAGCCTTTACGGCAGCTATGAAGGTGGAGCCGTCAATAAAACTTTATCCGGTAGAGATGACACCGCCGACTCTGACAGACCACAGGGGAGACAGTCGTCGTTTGGAAGAGGCACTGGCTTTTACCTATGGAAGTGAGCTGGCTGACAAGCTCACCATTGATTTTCCGCTTCTGCGACGGCTGCCAAGACTTCTGCGAGAGAACAGGTGGTCAGTGGCGGTCGTAATAGCAAACAGAGAAAAGATTGTCGGAGTGCTTCCGGCTGACCATCGCCGTATATACGGAGTGGCGATGGATATCGGGACTACTACACTGGCAGCCTCTCTTTACAGCCTTTCTGCTGATTCTGACGGTTCAGTACTGGCCAGAGCCAGCAGCGTAAACAGTCAGGTGCGGACGGGTGACGATGTAATATCTCGTCTTAGCTATTGTCAGCAGCAGCCGGAAGGACTAACTGTCCTGTCCTCGCTTATAAGAGAGGACATGGACAGACTGTTGGCGGAACTGGTGCGACAGGTAGAAGGAGATGTCAGTGATATCTGGTGGCTGACCGCAGCAGGCAATACCGTCATGGAGCATATAGCCCTTGGCATAGAGCCGGTGTATATAGGCAAGTCACCGTTTATCGCGCCCAGCTGTGAAGCGGTGGATGTACAGGCTAGAGAGCTGGAGCTCACTGCGATGAATCCTGCCGGTATCGTTCATTTCCTTCCCCATGAGGCAGGATTTGTCGGCGGAGACAATGTGGCCGTATTGCTGGCCGGTGCCAGCTATCGGCAGAAGGCGATGACTCTGACAATAGATATCGGAACTAATGGAGAGATAGATTTCGGCAACTGTGACGGCATCATGTCTACTTCTTGTGCCACCGGGCCGGCCTTGGAGGGAGCACAGCTCACCTGCGGCATGAGAGCGGCATCCGGGGCAATTGAGCGAGTAAAAATAGACGAGGAGACGCTGGCTGCTGAATGTAAAGTTATCGGTAATACGATGCCAAAAGGAATCTGCGGCTCCGGCATTATTGATGCAGTGGCGGAGATGGTAAGAGCCGGCATCGTGAAAAAGAACGGCGCCTTTAATAAAACCTTGAATAATCCGTTGGTGCGGAAGGGTGATAAGGGATGGGAATATATACTTGTTCCGGCTGAAAAGGCGGCGTCCGGTGTAAACATTACGATTACGCAGGGTGATGTGCGGGCACTGCAGCTGGCAAAGGCGGCACTGTTTGCCGGGGCAGCTCTGCTCTATGAGGAAAGCGGCGGCCAGCCGGTGGAGCAGGTCATTCTGGCGGGAGCTTTTGGCAGCTACATAGATCGGAAAAATGCCTTGGCCATTGGACTGTTGCCGATGGTGGATGAGTCGATAATCAGCGTGGTCGGCAATGCCGCCAGTGAGGGAGCGCGAATGGCGCTGCTGAGCAGTGAGAAGAGCCGAGAGGCAGATGAGCTGGCACCGAAGGTGAAATTCCTGGAGGCTGCTTGTGATGACCGCTTTCAGCGAGCCTTTATTCATTCTATGGATTTGACGCCAAAGAAGCTGGGAGAGTGACGAATATGCCATACGAGTTTACGGCAGAGCAGGAAAAGCGTCTGAAAGAACTTAACTATCCGATAAAAAAATCAATGTTTTCTTCGGAGCAGGAGCGAGACGACGCCTTTCGACAGGAGGAAAAAAGTGCAGCGCGCCGTACCAGAGAGCGGATAACTGCCTATGAAGCGATGGCGGGGGCACCGGGGATAAAAAGACTGGAGCGCCGGCTGGCCGGCGCACTGTCAGCAGCCGGCTTTATAGAGGTGGCGACACCAACTATAATCAGTGCGGCTATGCTGAAGAAGATGACTATTGATCTGGATCACGAACTGTATTCGCAGGTGTTTTGGCTTGATGGCCGCAAGAAATGTCTCCGTCCCATGCTGGCACCGAACCTCTACGATATTTCCCGGAGTCTGCTGAAGACATTGGGCGAAGATGGGAAAAAGCCGGTGCGGATATTTGAGATAGGCTCCTGCTTCCGAAAAGAATCTCAGGGTGCAACGCACCTTAATGAGTTTACCATGTGCAATCTGGTGGAGTGGAATACTCCTCTGGAGCTGCGACAGCAGCATATGGCTGAGTTTGCCGCTATCGTAATGGAGACGGCTGGCCTGAAAGATTACCAGCTCATCAGTGAGGAATCCGTGGTCTACGGCGGCACCACTGATGTGATGTTCCATGATATAGAAGTGGCCTCAGGAGCCATTGGCCCCCATTTTCTTGATGGGAAGTGGGGCATCACCGGAAGCTGGGTTGGGCTTGGCTTCGGACTGGAAAGACTGCTGATGCTTGGAGAGGCAGGACAGAATGTGAAGTGCTACAGTCGGAGCCTCACATATCTGGACGGAATGAGACTTAATGTATAAAAAATAGAAGAAAGATAGAATGGTACAGAATATGAGCAATACAGACAGCCAAGAATATGAAAAAGCCATTTTTCACGCAAAGATGGGGCATGAGTATATTACAGATACCGATCTGGCCTGCCTGCTTGAAACACCGGCAGAAGAGTCGGCACAGCTTTTTGAGCTGGCCGCAAAGAAGCGGCAGGAAAATTTCGGCGACAAAGTTTTCTTATATGGTTTTGTCTACTTTTCCACCTACTGCCGTAACAATTGCAGCTTCTGCTACTATCGAAAGGAAAACCAAGAGCCGCCTCGGTACAGAAAGAGCAGAGGGGAGATACTGAGCATTGCCAGAAGCCTCAGAAACAGCGGCGTCCACCTGCTTGACCTGACCATGGGAGAGGATCCCTTTTACCTGAACAATGGAGAGAACGGATTTAGGCAGCTGAAGGAACTGGTAGCTGAGATAAAAGCAGCGACAAAGCTACCCCTGATGATTTCTCCCGGAGTCATCCCTACATCAGTGCTTGATGAGCTGCAGATGGCGGGTGGGGATTGGTACGCGCTGTATCAGGAAACTCACAATAAGGAGCTGTATGAAAAGCTCCGTTTGAAGCAGCCGTATACGGAGCGATGGGAAAAGAAAGAGTATGCGAGGAATCGCGGCTGGCTCGTAGAGGAAGGCTTGCTGGTCGGATTGGGGGAGACCGTGTCTGACATGGTCCGCTCTCTGCGAATAATGGAGAAGCTGGGGGCAATGCAGGTGCGGACGATGACCTTCGTGCCGCAGAAGGGAACGCCGCTGGGAGATGTGCCTGCTATCGGCAATCAGCGGGAGCTTAACCTCATTGCCGTAATGCGCCTGCTGATGCCGGAACGGCTCATTCCTGCCTCGCTGGATGTGGAAGGGGTCAGCGGTCTGAAGGCCAGACTGAGAGCCGGAGCAAATGTAGTGACATCAATTATCCCCCCGGAGTCCGGACTGGCCGGCGTCTCCAATGCGATTCTTGATGTGGCGGAAGGATTCCGCACCGTGGCTGGGGTAACGCCTATCCTGAAAGAATGCGGACTTCGACCCGCTACAGTAAAGGAATATGAAGCACAGCTGAGATACTACAGGGGAGGAGAGAAAGCATGAAGCTCTTAATCATCGGCGGAAAGCTGCAGGGAATAGAGGCTGCTTATCTGGCGCGGCGGGCAGGCTGGAATATCCATCTTATAGACCGGCGGGCAGATGCGCCGGCCCGCTACATGGCTGACCTGTTTTACTCATTTGATGTACTTGAAGAACCGCATCTGTTGGAAACGGCTATAAGGAGTGCAGACCTGGTCATTCCCGCAATAGAGGATGATGAGGTGCTTGCGGCAGTATTTGAGATGGCAAAGCAGGTTAAGCGGCGCATTATTTTTCATCCGGCAGCTTATGATGTGTCTTCCTCAAAGCTGAAGTCAAATGAGCTGTTGGCGACGCTGCCGGTAGTGATTCCGGCAAAGGGGAACAAGGGTGGTTATCCCTTGATTGCCAAGCCGTCAGGCGAAAGTGGCAGTCGAGGCGTCAGAAAGATAAGAAACAGTGAAGAGTGGGAACAATTTACGCTGGAAGTGCCTGATTACCTCGAGTGGGTCGTCGAAGAATATGTAGAGGGGCCATCATATTCTATTGAAGTAATAGGACACAACGGACAGTATCGAACTTTCCAGATAACCGAGCTGTATATGGATGAGATATATGATTGCTGCAGGGTCGTTGCACCGGCTGAGCTGCCGCCATATCTCAGAGAAAGGCTGTCAGATTATGCTGTCACCATCGCGTCCAGACTGGAGCTTGAAGGAATAATGGATGTGGAGGTCATTCTGGCCAGGGGACAGCTGTACGTTTTGGAAATAGATGCCAGAATCCCTAGCCAGACACCGATAACTGTACTGACTTCCTCGGGGGTAAATCTTCTGGAGCATTGCGCAAGTACGGACTCTGTAATATCACCCGGTCATCACACGAGGATGGAGCCACTTCGTCATGCGTTGTATGAACACATACTGGTAACGCCGGAAGGAGTAAGAATCTGCGGCGAACATATAATGGGGAATCGGGGGCCGCTTTATCATCAGTATGGATTTTTCGGTGCTGATGAGGCCATCACAGACTATAATGCGGCGTCGCCTGATAGAGAGTGGGTTGCTACGCTTATCATTACAGCGGAGAATCGTGAGTCCCTGCTGGAGAAGGAAAAGCAGATAATAGAAAATATAAAGAACCGCTGAAAAGGGGTAATAGATATGAGCAGACTGAAGGAATCGGAAATAGAGGATATCACGGCAAACCTAGCGGCATACAGCCAGCAGTTAAAGGCAAAGATCGGCAGCACATTGGCCGAGATAGCTGCTTTCGCCGCAGGAGTTGACAAATCCGCCGCGGAAAAGGCAGCAAAAAAGCAACTGGTTGGAATCGTCCCCGTAACCAGCGGAGAAGGAATACTCGGAGGATTTTCTGATACGATTGCCGGAATTCTTCGATTCCTCGGTGTGCGCTCATTCATAACCAAGGCACAGGATGTGGCTGGATTGGCTGAGGCGGTGAGGTGCGGTGCCACGTCAATATTCATTGCGGATGACCCCACCTGCAGCCTCATGGATATCAAGCGGGGACTGGTGGCAGATAACAGCTATTGTACCGGCCGAGGCTTTCTCACGGCGCTGGCAATGAAGACCGGCTCTCTAAAGGGAAAGACAATGGGACTGCTGGGCGCCGGCCCGGTTGGCTACGGAGCAGCTTTCTGCGCCGTTGAGCTGGGGGCTGAGGTAGTAGTGTATGACCCGAATTCGAAAGCCTATGAGAAGTTTTCCTCATTACCGTCAGGTTCCTGTCGATTTGCCACTACTGCACAGGAGACAAAAGCCGTCAGTGATTTTCTCTTCGAGGCAACTCCGGCTCGTGGGACAATAAATGCTGATGATATGAGTGATGGTAAAATTGTAGCAGCTCCGGGGGTGCCGCTGGGAGTCACTAAGGAGGCAATGGAAAAGTATGGTGATCAGGTAATCACCGACTATCTGGAAATCGGCGTTGCCACGATGGTGTACACTATCCTGGCCGGAAAGACGGGAGCCGTGCCGCAGAGTTATCCCTCTGCCGAGAAGAAACCGTCATTTTCCTGTAATCATGGCGCTCTTGAGGAGCTGCCGCCGGAACTGGCGGCAAAAGGTGCTGATTTTATACCAGCCTACAAGGAATGTGGCTCGATGGTGGAAGCGGCACGATTCATTGCTGAAAAGGAAGGCAGTTCCGTGGTGAAGCTGCCCTTCTGCGTCACGATAGAAGCGGAAGCTATGGGAGCAGAGGTAGAATATCCGGTCAATGGCTCGCAGCCGACCATTGGGAAATGTGCTGACAGTGTTGAAGAATTGAGTGAGCGCCTGAAGAACATAGATTTTTCCGGCGGTCGGATAAAGGAAGTACTCAAGGCAATTTCTGCGGTACGGGAAGAGGGAGGAAGAAGTCTTCTGAAGGTGGAGGCTCCGTTTACGATTCTTTTATTGATGACGGAATTGACAAGTATCGTCAGATGCCAGAGGAATAATCCTGAGCTGCTGCAAAACCTGCTTAATCGCATAAGCGAGAACGTAGAGCGGTATATTCGTCAGGCTGTTGTGGCAGGAGTAGATATCATCAGCTACGCAGACCCCAGTGGGGCAACCTCTCTCATGGGGCCGGAGCTGTCCTCTAAGTGCAGCGGCGAGGTGACAATGGCTCTGCTGCGCCGCCTTTATGACTCTCCGCCGTCGGAGGGCTGCGTTATTCATCTTTGCGGTCGGACTTCGATTGCCTTGGAGAAGCTGGGGCTGGCTTCCTTTTCTTCGAGACTTGTGGAGTGTAACCAAAGCCTGAATGATTACCTGCTGAAGGCAAAGCAGCCCGGTCGTGTCATTATCACCGGACACGATTGCGCATTGAACACTGGAGTTAAGAAAGAAGAGCTGGTTGTTTATACGATGGACATGTGAGATGTTGTTTATATCCAGCCACGGTTTTTTATGATAGGTGTTTACAATTAATAGGAAACATGTTATACTCCAGCTATAAGTGAATGATTTTTGAATGAAGAGTGGGTTAGCGCCCACTCTTCATTTATTACCATTTAGAAATTTGCGAAGGAGGCATGCGTATGGCAAAAGGAAAAAGTGTAAGTGCGATTGTGGAAGACCGCGTCGAGGAGCTTGCCCGCCGTCTGGTGGAAGGCAGCGAGCTGGAAGTCGTCGATGTGGAGTTTGTGAAAGAACATGAGCAGTACCTCAGGGTATTCATTGATAAGGAGTCCGGTATCGGTATTGATGACTGTCAGGCACTCAGTGAGAAACTGGATGAGGAGCTGGATAGGGAGGATTTTGTTCCCGGGGCTTACATCCTTGAGGTTTCTTCACCGGGTTTGGATCGCGTTCTGCGCAAGGACAGAGACTATGTCCGCGAGGCAGGCAAGGCCGTAGAGATATCACTCTATGAGCCAATGGATGGTGAGAAGACCATCGTTGGTAAGCTGGCAGGACTCAGCGAGGACGGCAATGAGCTGTTGCTGGAGGGAGAGACCTCTGAGAGCAGCCGCCGTATCGACCGGAAGAAGATTGCCCGGGTACGCCTGTATATAGAGATTTAATAATAAATTGAACTAAAATAAAATATCAGGAGGAATACTACTTTGATAAAGAGCAGCAGAGGAAAGGGTCGGGTCAAGCCGAAACAGAAAGAAGACGAGCGGGCCCGGGAGTTTATAAACGCGCTGAACACGCTCTGCACCGGCAAGGGAATCGAGCCGGAGGTGCTGTATGAAGCAATTGAGGAAGCGCTGGTCAATGCTTATCATCGCGATACCGGTACAAATGCGGATATCCGCGTGGAGCTGAACAGAGAAAACGGCAGCTTCCATGTATACGCCAAGAAGACCATCGTCGAGGAAGTCACGGACAGCGTGCTGGAGATTTCTCTGGGCGAGGCAATGGCCAAGAACCCGGACTATCAGGTAGGCGATATTCTCGAGATAGATGTTACGCCGACGAACTTCGGCCGCATCGCCGCTCAGAACGCAAAGCAGATGGTAGTCCAGAAGATTCGCGAAGCAGAGCGCGGAATCATCTATGATGAGTTCTCCAGTCAGGAAAGCGACATCGTCTCCGGCATGATTGAGCGTGTGGACAAACAGAATGTCTACATAAATCTGGGCAAGACCGCAGCCATGATGGCTCCCTCTGAGCAGATTGCCGGTGAGGACTATCGGGCCGGCGAAATGATAAAGGCCTTCATCATCGAAGTGAAGAAGACCAACAAGGGACCGCAGATAGTAGTTTCCCGTACCCATCCGGGTCTC
>JAZLHS010000054.1:0-7188 GCA_045616885.1 Selenomonadaceae bacterium
AAGGAGACAATTATAGATATAATCACCAATATGCCGGCTACGGCTGTCCATAGCTACACTGTGGCTCCGGGTGCGGCTGAGGTGCGCGAGACTCTGGCCAAGAGCATAAATGAGCGTTTCGGCATGAACATCACCGGCAACAATCTCTTCATGACCTCCGGTGCAGCGGCAGCCATCACCATTTCCTTCAAGGCACTGACGGAACCGGAGGATGAGTTTATCGCGCTGGCTCCCTATTTCCCGGAGTACAAGGTTTTTGTGGAGAATGTTGGGGCAAAGCTGGTAGTTGTCCCAGCTAAGGTGGACGATTTCCAGATTGATTTTGCAGCCTTCAAGGCAGCTATCAATCCTCATACCAAGGCTGTAATCGTCAACTCCCCCAATAACCCCAGCGGCGTTATTTATTCAGAGGAGACGATAAAGGAAGTAGCCGCTATTCTCACGGAGAAATCTAAGGAATACGGCCGTCCCATCTTCATCATTGCCGATGAGCCCTATCGTGAGATTGCCTATGATGGGCTTGATGTACCGTATATCCCCAAGTACTACAACAACACTATCGTCTGCTACTCTTATTCAAAGTCCTTCTCCCTGCCGGGTGAGCGTATCGGCTATATTGTCGTTCCCAATGAGGTTGAGGATTTCGCCGCAGTGTACGGCGCTGTTGCCGGTGCGGCTCGCGTGCTGACTCATGTCAATGCATCGTCTCTCTTCCAGCTTGTCGTAGCCCGCTGTGCCGGCAAGCCGTCGGATATTGCTCAGTATGAGAAGAACGGCAAGCTCCTCTATGATGGACTTACGGCTGCCGGTATCAAGTGCTTGAAGCCGCAGGGCGCATTCTACCTCTTCCCGCAGGCGCTGGAGGAAGACGATGTTGCTTTCTGCGAGAAGGCGAAGAAGTATGACCTGCTCTTCGTTCCCGGCTCCGGCTTCGGCTGCCCAGGCTTCGTGCGTCTGGCTTACTGCGTAAGCGAGGAGACCATTCGCCGCAGCCTGCCGGTGCTGAAGAAATTCGCTCGTGAAGAGTACGGTATTGATTGCTGAGAATCTGTAAGCTGAAAATCTGAAATTAAAACAGGCCACAGGCTGAGGAAATATCCTTGCCTGTGGCCTTTCTTGTTACCCCTCAGTCAGCTTCGCTGACAGCTTCCCTGCAGGGGAGCCTTCCACAAAGGCCTCCCCTTTAGGGGAGGTGGCCGAGCGCAGCGAGGACGGAGGGGTAAATGTTTATTCTGCTTTCTTTGGTTCTCTCAGCAGCAGGCTGGCTGCTGCGCAGATGGCAGCTGTCAGCACCAGCAGCTCCATTGCCCGGGTGAGACTGTACCGATCGGCAAACCAGCCCAGCGAGGGCAGGACGATTCCGCCGACTGAGAAGGCAAGTCCCATGGTAATACCGGAGGCGAAGCCGATGCTCTTGGCCAGATAGCTCTGACCGAGAACGACAAATGAGGAGTAAACGCCGTGGACGGCGCAGCTGAGCGGCAGGAGAAGCGCGTAGACGAGCATGAGCTCATGTCCCCAGACGATGGCGCCGAGGAGAGGAACCATTGCCAGACAGCCGTAGCGAAGCACATGGGCGTAGCCAATCTTGTCGGCCAGTCTTCCGCCTACAAGAGTGGTGAATATGCCGATGATGGCGAAGGCTGAGAGAGTCGAGGAGCCGGCGGCAGTGGTAGCCCCCAGCTCACGGATACAGAAGAGCGGCAGAAAGCCGGACAGTCCGCAGAGCACGATGGAGCGGAGCATAATGACGGCGGTGAGACGCCAGAAGGGCGGCCAGTCGTTGGTGAGACCGCCGCTTTTGGCGGCGATGTCCTGCTTCTCCACCAGCAGCTTTTGCGCTGATTTCTTCAGCTTCGGGACGATGAAGAGGAGACCAATGCCAAGCAGCAGACCCAAAGCTCCGAAAATCTGGAGACCGGGAAGCCCCCAAGTGGTAATGAAAAAGACTGCCAGCAGCGGACCTACTCCGAACCCGGCATTGCCGCCCACCGAGAAGATGCTGACTCCGGCACCGGGCTTGGAGGCGGAGAGGACATTGACCAGCCGGACGGCCTCCGGGTGAAAGGCGGCGGCACCGATGCCCATAGCGGTGATAGCGGCAAACAGCAGCTGGTAATCGCTGAAATGACCCAGCAGAGAGAATGACCCTAAAGCCACCATTACACCGCCGCCGATGAGAAAGCCCTTTTCCGTCCGGTCAGCAATGTGACCGAATATAGGCTGAATGAAGCTGGAGAGAAATGATGAGGCGAACATGAGACCGGCTACATCGGTGTAGGCCAGATTGTAGGCAGTCGCCAAAAAGGGAAGTGTCGCCGGAAGGGCACCCGGCCCAAGGTCACAGCAGAGGTGAGCAAAGGCAAGGAGATATAGAGCTTTCTTATTCAATTTATCCCTTCTGTCCTTTCACATAGCTTTGATATGTACTGTACATTTCCTGCCGGGTCTTTGCCCGGGGCCACAGGTCGCCTACCGCGGATTCCCGGAGAGCGGCACCGAGATGGTCATAGAGCAGCGGGTCGTCGGCGGTGAGGCGGGCAATGAGTTCCTTGGTCTCCTGCCTCCGGGTATGTCCGTCGTAGGGACAGGGACTCTTAACCGGGGAGATCCCGTGGATGGGGATGGCGTCGATTATCTCCTGCTCCCTTAGATAAATAAGAGGGCGGATGACGGTGACACCGCTCTTATCAAGGAAGGTTTTCGGCAGGAAGGTGGAAATCTGTCCGGAGGACAGGAGCCCCATCAGGAGCGTTTCTACCGCATCATCGTGATGATGTGCGTAGGCGACCTTGTTGCAGCCGTTCTCCACCGCGTAGCGGTTCACTGCGCCCCGGCGAAAGAAAGCACAGGTAAAGCAGCGATCCTTGTCACCCTGAGCGGCGATGGTACCGGCGATGTCCACCTCACGGCTTTCGTAGGGGACGTCAAGGCGTCGGCACAGCTCTGTGAGCCGACCGATTCCTGACTGGAAGTCCGGAGTGAACAGCGGATTGACGGTAAAGGCGCGAAGCTCGAAGGACTTTTTCAGGCGTGAGCGCATGGTAGCAAGTGCGTAGAGCAGCAGGATGCTGTCTTTTCCGCCGGACAGCCCCACCAGAATTTTGTCTCCATCCTCGATGAGTTCAAATTCCACGATAGCGCGCATTATTTTGCTGAAGTATAGCTGTGGCAGAGGCCGCAGCTTTTTTGTTTCATTTGGACTGTTGTCCGGCATTCGTGTGCCTCTTTTCATGTATAATTTACTGGATTTTTCTATAATACTATTTCACAGTATGGTAATCAATAATTTTTTAGAGTGTTAAAGGATATGCGGCAGATTCAATCTTAATCGGATTATAATTTGAGGAATTCAACTTTATGTAGTATAATCAAGATAAATAATATATTAAATGGGGAAAAACAATGTCGATTACAAACATTTTTAATACAATGAAGAAGAATAAACTTGCCCGCCAGCTGTCTCTGGCGATTGCCGGAATAACTGCTGCCGGCTCTCTTTGGTTTGGCTCGGTGCCGACTGCCTCGGCAATGCCGGAGATAATGCCGGTGACGGAGCTGACCGGGGGAATGACCGGTGAAGCCTACACCGTTGTGGATGACAGCGGGGAGATACGTTCCTTCGATGTGGAGATAATCGGTGTGATGGGCAGCGGACGCGGCAGCCGCCGGATGATTCTTGCCCGGGCCTCCGGTCCGGTGGTGGAGATGGCTGGCGGTATCCTGCAGGGTATGAGCGGCAGCCCGGTATATATCGGTGACCGTCTGATTGGTGCGGCGGCAGCTACCATCAAGGAGATGGATTCCCGGATGTTCCTGATTACCCCTATCGAGGATATGCTGGAAATCTGGAATATGCCGGACCCGAAGGCGGTAAGAAACAACAAGAAGATAGACATCAAGAAAGCCGCTGAGGAAAAAGAGAAAGCAGCGAAAGCCAGAGAGCGCCGTGAGAAGCTGCGGAAGGAAAGACGAGCCAAGGCCAATGGCGAAACTGCGGCGGAAGAAGGAAAGAAAAAAGATAAAGCGGGCACTGAGAAAGCCGATGAAGGAATCATCGGCGACCTGCCGAAGGATATGAGAGCCGGGAAGAAGCCGGAAGCTGCCCCGCCGGCCGTAAAGGACGAAAAGCACCCGGACGGATATATGAAAGCAGAAGAGGTACCGCCTCCCACCGTTGAGTCGGAAGACAGTGACGAGAAGAAGTCGCTGTTTACCGGAGTGAGAAGGAAGCTCTTCATTTCCGGTTTTGACGGAGCCGCAGCCGGAATACTGGCTCATAGGCTTGGCCCCCTTGGCTATGATCTGGAGCCGTTCATGGGGATAGCACTGGCCGGCGGCGGTATCAGCGGAGCGCAGCCGGCGGAGCCTGAGACGACAAAGGCTGATGAGGCTAAGTCTGAAGCCGTCCCCGATACCGTCAAGGAAGAGAAGCCGGCGGAAACACCGAAGAAGCCGGAGCCTGTGGAGAAGCAGGAAATGACCGAGAAGCCTGCTGACAAAAAGGACGAAAATAGTGCCGAGAAGTCAGCAGACAAAAAGAAGTCTGCGAAGAAGGATAAAAAGGACAGGAAAGGTAAGAAAGATAATAAGGACAGCAAGGAGAAATCCGGCGAGAAAGCCGAAAAGCAGGCCGATGCTCCGGATAAAGCGGAACTGAAACCGGGGTACGAGAAGGCAAAGACCGGTGAAGGGAAGACGGATGAACTCGTTGAAGTGAGGGAGCCGTCCGGCCCGGTGGCCATTGATTACGATGCTGCAGTGGAGCCCGGCGGTGCTATCGGCGTGGCCGCAGTGTATGGTGACTTCACTGTCGGAGCCACCGGAACGGTTACCGCCGTTGACGGCAAAAGGGTTCTTGCCTTTGGTCATTCCTTTGCCCATAAGGGAAATACCAACTTCTTCCTGACCGCGGCTGATGTGGTCGGAACTGTCAGCGGCCCCACCGACGGTATGAAGATGGCCAATGTCGGCAATATCATCGGGCGGGTAAATCAGGATCGTGGCTGCGGAATATCCGGTATTCTGGGAGTATATCCCTCTACCGTTCCCATCAAGCTGAAAGTAGTTGACCGTTCGCTGAACAGGAAGATGTACTTTGCCGCTCAGAGTGCCTACGATGAAGATATCCTGCCGGCAGTATCGGCGGCCATTCCAGTGGCAGCCATTGCCCGCGTCTGCGACAGCACCGGCCCTGCGACAGTCAGCGTGAAGTTCAAGGTGAAGTCCAATATCTTTGCCGCAGAAGCCCCGGTGGATGCTCCGCCGGAGGAGAAGAGCCTGGATATAGAGCGCTCCAATATGTTCTACTGCGTCGATGACGGCGGCCTGTCTGCTTTCGCCGAACTGAACAATATCATCACCCTCATTACGGCAAACCGTGAGGAGGAGTCAGATATCTATGGCATTGATGTGGAAATAACGACTGAGGCCAAGCGTAAGACCGCCCGCCTCATATCAGCCACTCCCTCCAAGCCGGAGGTAAAGCCCGGCGAGGAAATAGTATTCCGCGCTGTGCTGAAGCCCTATCGCGGAGAGAAATTCACCGTAGAGGTTCCTTACAAGATACCGGAGGCACGGGCTGACGGGAAGTTCTATATAGACCTTCACGGCGGCGGCCTTGTCCAGATTAGTCAGGTGCTGGAATCGGCCATGGCAGCGCTGGAGGACAAGGAAACTACGGCTGACAAGGTGCGCCGTGTGCTGCAGGCCAACTCCAACAATCATATCGTGGCGGAGCCGGCCGCTGTTCCGCCGGTCATGAGCGACAAGGAGCAGAAAAAGGAAATAAAAAAAGCCATCAAACGCTCCGAGGAACTGGAGAAAAAGCGTCGGGAGAGAGCGGAGAAAGGCGAAACAATTGAACCGGCACCGATGCCAGAGCCGACGGAGACCGATTATATCATAGAGAATTTTGTCCAAACTTCTGTTATGGTCAAGTCGTGATTTTCTGTTGAATTGCTAAAGTATCCTGTGATATAATGAACTAAATGCAACAATAAAAGATTTCATACAGAAAATCTTATAAGAATACCTCACTGTCCGCCGGGACAGGAGAGGGGAGGGGCAAGAATGGGAGAAAAATTGACGATCCTTATATGTGATGACTCAAAGCTTCTGCGGAAAAAGCTGAAGAATGATTTGGAGAGCCTCGGCTGCGAAGTCGTGCAGGCGGAAAATGGCAAAGACGCCATAATGAAGCAGCTGCAGTTCAAGCCGGATGGCGTATTCCTCGATGTAGTCATGCCCGAAGTCGGCGGCATTGAGGCGCTGCGAGTCTTGAAAGAAATAAATCCGGATCTTCCCATCGTAATGCTTTCCTCCGTGGGTACACCCGAAAAGCTTATGGAGACATTGAAACTGGGTGTCTTGGATTTCATTCAGAAGCCCTATGACCTCGCACAGCTGCAGAAAGCTGTAGAGTCCATCAGGAAGAAGGTGGGTTGCGATGAATAGTAAGCTTTTCGCTCAGTACCTGTTCAATGAAAATAAAGTCATGCCGGAGAAGCTCCGCTTCCTGCTGAAGCAGGCCCCGAAAGTGGAGGCATCTCTGACTGTCCGGGCGCTCCGCAAGTATGACCTGAAGCCGGAACTGTTTCTGGAGCTTATTCACCAGAGTGATGAAGCTGTGGAGAAGAGGCTGCTGGAAGAGAGAATCGTCGATGAGCAGGCGATGGCTGACCTTCGGGCGGAGAGCGGCGACGTAGGTCTGAACTTCATTCAGGCCATTATTGATGCGAATGTTTACAGCCCTGAGCAGCTTTTGGAGCTGTTGGCTGAGTTTGATAAAGCAGACTGCCCGGTCTGCACCGTAATGGCAAAGGAAATCGGCGGAGAGTTTGAGCCGGAGCGAGAGCTTTTCTGTCAGTATGTCCGTAGCTTCGTGGAGTCGATGAACCGATTCACCGGCGAGATGCCCATTATTTCCGGAGCCGAGGGAGTAAATCCCATCTATGCGCTGGGCATTATGCCGATGGAGTACAATGCTGTATCTCAGCGGGTAGACGGCGACCAGCCGTTCGTAGTAGGTATTGCGGCTGCCGATGAGCCCTTCATCGGTTTGGCCTCCAGCTACAGCGATGAGGTTATCCCTTCTCTGAACGACATGGCCGTAGACAGCGTCAGCGAGCTGCTGAATGTGGTCAACGGTATCTATGCTGTTGAGCTGGCTCGTAAGCATCTGGAGGT
>JAZLHS010000055.1:0-6830 GCA_045616885.1 Selenomonadaceae bacterium
CCTTGTCATCCTCGGCAACAATCAGGGTAAAAATCTCATTATCCATACGTTATTCTTCTTCATCAGGGGACAGGAAAGCGATGGCATACATCATCATTCCCACACCCACACAAATCCCGATATCAGCAATATTGAATACCGGCCAAATACGGAAATCGAAAAAATCTATAACCGCGCCCAGACGCAATCTGTCAATGAGATTGCCGACAGCACCGCCGAACAGCAGAGCCGCACCGTAGCGAATCCAGGCGTTTTCCTGAGACAGCCGCTTGTAGTACCACGCTGCCGCACAGAAAAGTATGATATTCACCCCGATAAAGAACCACTGCTGATGCTCCAATATACTGAAAGCAGCTCCGGGATTCTGAATGTAGGTGAAGTGGAATATATCCTCAATAACGGGAATAGAGGTGCCCAGTGCATAGTTGTGTTCCACATACAGCTTCACTGTCTGGTCAAGAATCAGGGAAAAAATCACAGTGACCCACACAGGCACCATACTATGTTCTTTATTTTCCATCAATCGGCTTTGTTGTCCTCATTCTCAGCAGCGGCGGCTGCAGCACTGATACCTGCCAGCACCTCTACACTGCCCTCATCGAGCATTGCCAGCTGACCAGCCAGCAGGGAACGAATCTTTGCCAGAAACTCACGGGAGCTCTTCACAAGGTTTTCCTGATCCTCACGATAGTGAGCGATGTCACGCTCAGCCTCCGCCCGAATCCTTTCTGCCTCTACCTTTGCTTTCTCGGCCTCAGCCAGAGCATCTTCAGTCTGCAGCTTCGCCTCTTCACGAGCATCGCTGAGGATAGTGTTGGCTGCGTTGCGGGCAGTAAGCAGCTGCTCATCAGCCTCCTGACGGCTCTCGCCCAGCAGGCGGTCTGCCTCATTCTTTGCTTCAGCGAGAATTTTATCTGCCTCTTCTTCAGCCTTGCCGGTAATTTCCTTGGCATGGCTCTGAGCTAGGAATAGAGTACTGCGCAGGGATTCATCCAGCTTTTTGTACTCAGCCAGCTGCTTCTCATAGTCAGCGACCTTGGCCTCCAGCGCAACATTCGTTGCTACCAGCTCCAGAGCCGTCTCGTCTCCGGTTGCCTTTGCCGTCTTCACAAAAGGAGTCTCCGGCTCAGCCTCTCTGCTTTCCTCAGGCTCTGCCGGTTTCTCGGGCGCCTTTGGCTGCTCCGGCTCAACCCGCTTCTCAACAGTTTCCTCTTTTTCCTGAGCAGACACTGATTTGACTATCCCGTTCTGCAAGCTGTCAAGCTCTTCCTGCAGGAGGTCTACCTGATCGCGAAGCTCATTGCGCTCCTTGATCAGCTGCTCGAAATCATTTACGACCTCGTCGAGAAATGTATCAATCTCATCTTCGTCATAGCCGCGAAAGCTTCTAGAAAACTCTTTATTGTGAATGTCCATCGGTGTCAACATTGCCGACACTCCTTTTCTTAAATATAACGTTTTAACGCTACTACTGTACGATTCTTCTTTGTCTGACCGCCTATAGACTCTACTTCCACCCTGCCGCGACCCCGGAAGGAGATTATATCTCCCTGCTTGACCGCCTGAGAGGCATTTTTTACGGTCTGCCAGTTCAGCTGTACCTTCTCCGCTTCGATATCGTCTGCCGCTCTTGTCCGGGACATCCCGAATCCAGCCGCTGCAATGGCATCTATTCGCAGAGAAGCGACGGTGGCTTTTATCTCCTTAACCCGCTCTTCACGGGGGATTATATTGGCCGGGTCATCATCTTCAATCGAGGTGACCTTTACCCCGCCGATGTAGATGAGCTCACCCTTTACAGCCTCTGCCACCTTTTGGTCAAGAATGAAGCGGGCACTGTTCTCGCTGACCAGAATATCTCCGGCACAGCCCCGGTCTATACCGCAGCCCATGAGAGAGCCAAGGGCATCACGATGACCGACGCGGCGGGAAATATCCTTCCACTCAGCCCGCAGTACGGTGATACCGGCAACGCCATCAATCCGTCCGCCGAAATCCGGATGGACGAAGATAGCCCGCTGACGTTCTGCCCCGTGATAGCCACCGTCAAATTCCACGTTGATATCATCGTAGTTGGCAGCAACAGTTCGAGCAAGTTCCTGCTCAGCCTCATTCAGAAAGGGCGATACCCGGAATTTCTGAGTCTTGCGTACCTGCTCTGCCAAATCTACACAGCGGATAGCCGTCTCTTCCATTTCACTGCCCTTGTAGTAACGAAGTATTTTTTCCTTTGGTGAAGCCATAGTCGTCTTTAGTTCCTGCCCAGTTCTTTAGATCGCTCAGTGGCGGCGATGACCGCCTCGATAAAGGCACTGCGAACTCCGGCGGACTCCAGCGCCCGAACACCGGCGATGGTGGTACCAGCCGGGGAAGTAACAGCATCTCTCAGCACATCCGGATGCTTGCCCGTCTCCAGTACCATCTTGGCCGAGCCAAAGAGTGTCTGCGCGGCCAGCTCTATAGCCATCGCTCTTGGCAGACCGGCGGCAACACCGCCGTCAGCCAGTGCGTCAATGACAAGGAAAGCGTAGGCCGGGCCGCTGCCGGAAAGACCGGTAACAGCATCAAGCGCCGACTCAGCCACTTCTGCCGCACGGCCGCAGGCGGCAAGCAGGTCTCCCACCTTTGCTCCATCTTCTGCCGTAGCCCTGCTGCCAAGAGCGTAGCAGGACATACCGGCACCTACGGAGAGAGGAGTATTCGGCATGACACGGATAACCGGCTGCTGGGTGAAGCAGCTTTCCAAAGAGGCAATCTTCAGTCCGGCAATGATGGAAACTACCAGCGTCTCGTTCTTCATTCCTTTTACGACTTCTGCCATTGCAGCAGCAGCCACCTGCGGCTTGATGGCAAGGAAAACCATGTCCATCTCACCGATGAAGCCTTCCGCCCCCATTTCGGCGTTGACCTTCAGCTCCTGCTTCAGGTAAGCTACCCGCTCCGGAGATTTTTCCGACACATAAATGTCTGCTGCGGCAACCTTTCCCTGAGCGATAATGCCCTTTATAAGCGCTTCGCCCATCATACCGCCGCCAATAAAACCTATCTTCATTGTCTTTCTCACCTTGCAAATATTATCCGGTAATTATTTTTTCGTCCAAGAATAGTCCTCAGCGGCAGCCTTCTTACCGCCGTCACTGACGTTAACATTGCTGGGAGCGCAGAGGAACACGCTGCGGCCCAGTTTCTTTATCTCGCCGCCCAGAGCATAGGTCGTACCGCTGATAAAGTCGATAATGCGCTTTGCCGTCTCGCTCTCGGTTCCCTCGAAGTTCACCACTACCGGCTTCTTTGCCTTCAGGCTGTTGGCAATCTCCTGGGCATCGTCAAAGGACTTGGGCATGACGATGATGACATTCATCCGGCGAGCCAAATCCTTGGATGGGCTGTTGGCAATATCAGATATGTCGATGACATTGTCCTGACGAAGCGGCGGCGGAGGCGGTGCAACCGGGCGAGCCGGCTCTCTTTCCTCCATTTCCTCTTCAATCATCTCATCATTGTCTCCACCGAGACCCATAGAACTCTTAACTTTATCTATGATGCTCATATCAAATCTCCCCTTCTCTACGCGATATTTCCTAAAACTCATTCCGAGATTAATACTGTCTTGGCCCGAAGATTCCGGTGCCCACCCTTACCAGGTTTGCCCCTTCCTCTACTGCAATGGCATAATCATTTGTCATACCCATGGAAAGATACTCGATATCCGAAGCCGGCAGAGACATTCCCTGCACCTTGATATACAGCTCTCGCATCTGTCGGAAAAGCGGACGTGTATCTTCCACATTCTCATAGTTTGGTGCAATGAGCATCAGACCGCGAAGGTGCACATTAGGCAGCTCATCTGCCTTCTTCAGTACTGCTTCCAGCTCCTCCTCAGGAACGCCGTATTTCTGCGGCTCTTTCGCCAAATTTACCTGTACGAGAATATCCTGCACCTTGCCGATTTTACCGGCAGCGGCATCCACCGCCAGCAGCAGGTGTTCGCTGTCAATCGAGTGAATCAGGTCGAACATAGACACAGCCTGATTGACCTTGTTTGTCTGCAAATGACCGATAAGGTGCCAAATCACAGTGCGCTCCAGGGTCTCAAACTTCCCCTTTGCCTCCTGTACTCTGTTCTCACCTACTACGGCGGCTCCTGCATCAATGCACTCACGCATGGCATTAACATCATGATTTTTCGTCACGGCGACCAATGTCACCGGACCGGTCTCATCGCCTCTGTCTTTTCGCCGCTCTACAGCCGCAGCGATGTTTGACAGAACCCGGCAATAGTTTGCTTCTATCATCTACATCCTCCGCTATCTGTTACTTAAGGAACAGAAAAACACAGACTCCGACTCATTTTATCTGATTATACTTCTACTAATTTATAAAAAATCCCTGCAAACATCAAGCAAAATCAACAAAATTCCCTAGTTTTTTTGCAGGAATTTTCACCACCGGATTAAATCCGGAACTTGTCCCGATAAATAGACAGTTCTTTTATCGCCCAGTCGTATTTTTCCACATCTATTTCCCTGCCGCAGTACCGACAAAAATTTCCGTCCAAAACAGAGACTGAAGCACCGCAGCCCTGGCAGTGCATGACGGCTGGAGTGAAAATTTCTTCGGTAAGACAGTCCTCATCCTTCTCAAGAACAGCCTTAAAAAATCGCTCCATCTTCTTGGCACCGTAGTCATCTGCCTTTATCAGCTTCAGCCTGCCGCTGACGGATGCAATGCGCTTACCAGCCAGGTATTCGTGCCGGTCAAGGCTCGCCTCTATCATTTCCAGATAGATATAATCCTTGCATTCAGCCTGCAGCTGTGCAAGATTGGTGCCCGGTGCGGCAAAGGCATTCATCGTCGAAGCATTGTCGGCATAGACAACAGAGGCCAGCTTATTTTCCAATCCGTTGTAAAAAACTTCTATATTGAACAGCGGATCGGTTTCGCGGATGGATGCTTCCATCTGCCGGTCACGGCTCTCCTGTTTCCCGGTTCGTCCCTCAGTTTCTGCCGTTCCCGCTATCAAAAGCTTTCCGAAGAAGCGAAGCATTCCAAAGCCCGACCGTCCGTAATTGCTGAACAGTCCATAGGCAATCGCCGAGAGTACAGCTAACAATCCCACGGCCGCCGCCAGAGCGACAAGCCATCCTTCAGTCATCAACAAAAGCGGCCCCAAAAAGACCATTATCACTCCGAAAACAGCCAGAACCGCAACTATCAAAATCGTAACGGCAAGCGTACTCAACCGATCAACGCTCCGCTCCATCTGCTGCTTCTGCATCTCCTCATCATGCCGCAGGGAGAATCCAGCCACACGCTGTCCTAAATCGTTGACGGTAAACTTTGTCCCGCAGGCATCACAGCCATTCAGGAGGCTTTCTCTTGAAGACGGCATTCCGCAAGCCGGACATATTACTGCACCTTTGCCCTCTTCCCGAGCGGCCAGCAGTGTATAGTGAGCGAGCTCTCTGTCTCTTATCTTCAACAGCTCCTTGCCCTCTCGGCTATACACTCTGTCGGCTGCTATATCCTCTTTTACCTCGGTCACTATATACTGACCGCCGGCGATGCGATGTCTTCGCACCGGGTCGCTTTCCGTATACTTTCTCCGCTCAGCCGCAAAGGACAGCTTCACATTCTTTCGCCGCAGTCTTCGCCGCTGCAGGTCAGCAATATGCCAAAATATCTGCGTAACATTTTCTTTCAGCTCGCCGCCGTCAAAGAAGCCACCCCACTCCCGCTTGAAATCTGTCAGGAGCCGCTCGGTCTCGTCTCTGTCCTCACCGGGTTCACTGTCGCCCCAGATAATGTTGTCTACGAAGTCTTCACTGACCCGCTTCTGTTCTTCCATCGCTGAATATCCTTTTGACACAGAAATGAGGCTGTTGCCCAGCAACAGCCTCAGCTTCGTAAATCATTTGAATTCTACAAACTCGTTTATGCGGGCACCGCCCTTTGTCATCGGCTCAACAAAGCTGCGATGAATGTTCAGCACGATAACTCTCGGCCCCTTTGCCGCCAAAGCCTTAGAGAAAGCCTCGGCGAATTCATCCGGGGTGGAGACACTGTCCGCTTCGATACCGAAGGAGCGAGCATACATGGCATAATCCATCTGATAGTCAAACTCACAGGCAATGTAGCGTTCTTTATACATTACCTTCTGCAGCTGACGAATCATACCGAGACTGGTGTTATTGACAATAAGGGAGATTACCGGCAAATTCAAACGGGCGATAGTGTAATACTCGCTGCCGGTCATCTTGATGCCGCCGTCACCGGCGATATGAACGACTCTTCGCTCATCCCCATAGGCCACCTGTGCACCCATTGCCGCCGGCAGACCAAAGCCCATAGTGCCGAGACCACCGGAGGTAAGCCAGGTACGAGGCTCCTCTACTGCCAGATGAAGAGCCGACCACATCTGATGCTGTCCTACATCGGTGGCGAAAGCAAACTTCTTGCCGGCTGTAGCCTGTGCCACATGATGAAGAGCCCAAGGAAGCGTCAGCTTCGGCACATTGTAGTCGTAGGCGAATTCCTCCTGCCACTCGGCAATCTGAGTCCACCAGTCAGCCAGAGACTTGTATGAGCTGCGCTGCATGAGGATAGAGAGTATCTTCTTCATGTCGCCGGCCAAACCGAGGGAGCTGGCAACATTCTTATCTATCTCTGCCGGGTCAATGTCGATGTGAATGAACTTCGTATCGGCAGTATATTTATCCAGCTGTCCCGTCTGACGGTCAGCGAAGCGACTGCCGACAGCAATTATCAGGTCTGCGGCCGCAATGGCATTATTGGCCGCCTTCTTGCCGTGCATACCGGCAAAGCCGAGG
>JAZLHS010000056.1:0-6736 GCA_045616885.1 Selenomonadaceae bacterium
AAACATTGCCATTGATTAACCACCGCCACAGCCTCCCATTCAGGGGAGGTGCCCGAAGGGCGGAGGGGTAATAACACTAAAAGAGGATTTTTCCCCTGAAGGGAGAATAATAAGGAAATGACCAAGAAAATTTTATACGGACTTACCTGCATCGCCCTCGTACTGGTGGGCTTCTTCGGTACCAACTTCGTCGTCTCTCACATCGGCGGCAGCAGCAGTACCGCAACAGCACAGGCCGGCCCGAAAGGAGAAAAGAAAATGAACCGCATCGCAAAATTTGAGACCACCATGGGAGACTTTGAAATCGAACTGGCCGAGGACAAAGCCCCGAAGACAACCAAGAACTTTATCGACCTGACCGAAAAAGGCTTCTACGACGGCCTCATCTTCCATCGCGTTATTGAAGGCTTCATGATTCAGGGCGGCTGCCCGCAGGGAATCGGCACCGGCGGCCCCGGCTACCACATCGAAGACGAGTTCCACAAGGACCTCCGCCACAGCAGTGCCGGTATCCTCTCCATGGCCAATGCCGGCCCCAACACCGGCGGCAGCCAGTTCTTCATTACCCTCGACAAGACCCCCTGGCTGGACGGCCATCACGCTGTATTCGGCCATGTAATCAAGGGCATGGAAGTCGTCAAGAAAATCGGCAGCACTCCTACCGATATGCGTGACCGCCCCATCGAGCCGGTAGTCATGAAAAAGGTCACCATCATCACCCCGGCTGAATAATGGACGAGCACCACTTCGTCTATATCCTCCGCTGTGCCGACGGCACCTACTACACCGGCTGGACTACCGACCCGGAGAAAAGACTGAAGGCCCACAATGCCGGCAAAGCCGGAGGCGGTGCCAAGTACACCTCGCCGGAGAGCCGTCGGCCTGTGGTCATGGTTCATCTGGAGGAGTTTGACAACAAGGGCGATGCCCTAAGACGGGAAATAGCCATCAAGAAGCTGACTCGTCAGCAGAAGGAGCAGCTCATAAGCTCTTCTGCCAATGCCTGTCACCATTGACAGGCGGCAATGAAAACGATATAATATCTAGATGGATAATCAGGCGCACCGGATAATCTGAGTGCGCCTGTTATTTAGCGAAAAAATCCGCCGGAATACCGGAGGACTTTAGTTATTATGGAAACAAAGTAAGGGAGCGTACCAACATGGCGGAACAGAAAATAATCCTCACCGAGGAAGGCCTCAAGAAACTGGAGGAACGCCACGAATATCTGGTGAGCGTAAAGCGTCGCGAAGTAGCCGAGCGTCTGAAAGAAGCTATCGCGCTGGGCGACCTTTCGGAAAACTCTGAGTACGATGACGCCAAGAACGAGCAGTCTGCTGTCGAGACCGAAATTCTCGACTTGGTTGCCAAGATTCGCAATGCGGAAATCATCAAGAAGGACGACGGCAAAAAGAATGTTGTCCGCATGGGTGACACCGTGGTCATCAAAGACCTGGAATTCGGCGATGAGCTGGAGTACACTCTCGTAGGCTCCACCGAGGCAGACCCCACCGAGATGAAAATCTCCAACGAGTCCCCCGTCGGCGCCGCCATCCTCGGCCAGAAGGTGGGCAAGACCGTAGAGGTCAGCGCCCCGGCCGGTCTCCTGAAGTACAAGATTGTAAAGATTAAGCAGTAATCAAGAATAGGTGAATAAATTGGCAGAAGAAAAGACAAATTCCCCCGCATTAAGCGAACTGCTGCAGGTTCGTCGGGACAAGCTGAAAGCATTTGAAGATATGGGCGTGGCTCCCTTTGGCCATCGCTTTGAAGTTTCTCACAGCAGTGCTCAGGTAAAAGAAAGCTTCGATGAACTGGACTTCGAGGTAAAGGGCGAGGATGCTCCCTCCGTTACCGTCGCCGGTCGTCTCATGGCTGTCCGCGGCCACGGCAAGGCTGCCTTTGCCGAGCTGATGGATTTGGCCGGAAAGATTCAGATTTACTTCCGCAAGGATGTATTGGGCGATGACAAGTACGCTCAGTTCAAGCTGCTGGACATCGGCGATATCATCGGTCTGAAGGGTCAGGCGTTCAAGACCAAGAGCGGCGAAATCACCCTCCGGGTCATGGACTTCGACCTCCTGTCCAAGTCTCTCCGTCCTCTGCCGGAGAAGTATCACGGCATCACCGACAAAGAGGCTCGCTATCGTCAGCGCTATGTAGACCTCATCATGAACCCTGAGGTTCGCGACACCTTCATCAAGCGCACCCGTATCGTCAGCGCTATCCGCGAGTATCTCGACAACAAGGACTTCCTTGAGGTAGAGACTCCGGTAATGAGCAACATCGCCGGCGGTGCTGCTGCAAAGCCTTTTATCACCTATCACAACGCTCTCAACATCAGCCTGTACCTCCGTATCGCTACTGAGCTCAATCTGAAGCGTCTCGTCATCGGCGGTCTGGAGCGAGTATATGAAATCGGCCGTATCTTCCGCAACGAAGGTATCGACAACCGTCACAATCCGGAATTCACCTCCATCGAGGTATATCAGGCCTATGCCGACTACACCGACCTGATGGAGATAACCAAAGGCATCGTCTGCCACGCCGCCGAGAAGGTTCTGGGTACCACCAAGATAAACTATCAGGGCGTAGATATCGACCTGGCCAATATCAAGACTATATCCATGAACGACGCCGTCAAGGAAGCTACCGGCATCGACTTCATGGCCTGCGAGACTGTCGAAGAGGCTCGTGCTCTGGCTGACAAGGCGGGTATCCCCTACGAGCAGCGTCACGGCAAGGGCGGCATCCTCAACGCCGCTTTCGAAGAGAAGGTCGAAGGCAATCTCATGCAGCCGACCTTCATCACCGGTCATCCCACCGAGATTTCCCCGCTGGCCAAGCGCAACCCGGAGAACCCGGAAATCACCGACCGCTTCGAGTTCTTCATCTACGGCCGCGAACTAGCCAACGGCTTCACCGAGCTGAACGACCCCATCGACCAGCTCCAGCGCTTCGTTGACCAGGCTGCTCAGCGTGAACAGGGCGACGATGAAGCCCACATGATGGATCACGACTACGTCACCGCTATGGAATACGGTCTGCCCCCCACGGGCGGCCTCGGTATCGGCATCGACCGTCTGGTCATGCTCCTTACCGACGAGCCTTCCATCCGCGACGTACTCCTCTTCCCTCACATGCGTCCGGAAACCACTGCTGAGGAAAATGAATAAGTGAACACCAAAAGAGGCATTTGCACAACCGTGCAAATGCCTCTTTTAATTTTCTTATATCGCTTAGTCGCCTTTAATGCCTCCCCTCTAGGGGAGGTGCCCGAAGGGCGGAGGGGTAATAGTTTATTCTCAGCCTAGTTCTACTCCAGCACTTCCTGATAGAAGTTCACGCCGCCCCGCTTCGACCGCTTCACCTGATACAGCGCCTTGTCCGCATTCAGATACAGCGCATCCCGATACCCCACGGCTGAGAACGACACACCCACCGAGATACTACAGATAGGCAGACCATCCATCGGATGCTGCATAGCATCATTGATAGAGTTGAACTTCTCTGCGATGGTCGACTTTTCCTTCGGTGTCACATAGGTCATGATAATACCGAACTCATCACCGCCGAGACGGAAGACGCTATCAGAGCTGCGGGTAGCCCCCAGCAGCAGCTTTGCCACCTTCTGGAGAATTTTATCGCCGGTATCATGACCGTACTTATCGTTTATCTGCTTGAATATATCCACATCCACCAGCACCATCGCTACATCATTGGTACTGTTTCGCAGCATATCGCTGATATCCGCAAAGGAACCGCGATTCATCAAGCCCGTCAGGAAGTCATGCTCCGCCTTGTGCCGCAGCAGCTCCTGATTGGTCATATTCCGCTCGAAAATACTGTTGTAGGTGCTGGCCAGATAGCGGAACTCATAGGCACCGCTCAGGTCAAGCATTCGTCCCGCCCGGATATTTTCCATGTAGCTGTTCAGCGGATTAACTACCAGTACGATGATAGCGCCGAAGATAAGCAGCGTCAGAACGAACAGCGCCGTGATGCAGACCTTCTGCTGATACATATTCTCCGATACCAGCACGGCGTTGTGCCGCTGTATGTCGTTCATTGCTTCCGTGACCGTAGTAAAAGATAGCGCCAGATTATGCCGAATCAAATCCTTGTGCTGCTGATAGCTGGAGTCAAAGAGCATAGCGCGGGCTTTCCAAATTTTCTCCGCCGGCGGCATCCTGCTATCCTCCGCCGTCAGCTGAGTATCCTTCAGCTCCGCCGGGAAGCTGTCTATCTGATAGCCCACCGCCTCGATAATGAGACGCATGGCATAGTACTCGGTGTCCATCAGCTCGTTGGAGTAGCGAATAGCCTTATTGAAGTAGCCAAATGTGTCGGCGCCGATAGGACGGGTCTTCAGATTTTCCAGTGCCCGCTCACGAGTGTGGCTGACCTTTGCCTCACGGAAATAGTTGTCTACATAGGTGCGATTCAGCTCGATGGAGAACATCCTCACCTGATCCGTCAGATAATCGGACGCCTCGTTCACCTTGCGGGCATCATCATTGGCTGCAAAATACTCTGTAGTGGAAGTCTGCAGATTGGTATAGTTCGCCTGAAGCTGCACCGACTTCAGCATCAGCAGGACATATATCACCGCCGAAATCATCATCATCACGATGCAGACATTCTTTATCTTCAGACCGCGTATCCCCATAGAATGAGGCAGGGTGTAGGCTTGGCTGTCGGTACGCCGACGATTGGGATGAGTCACCTTATCAGCCATAGGCAGCTCCTTTCCGCAACTATTAGTAATATACATAGTTTCTTTAGTATGTAGTATATTGTTATACTATATCACTACACCCCTCGGCTGTCTATCACCAATCCGTTCCAGTGTCAAGCAGCAAATGCCGACCATAACATCTATTTACAAAAAAGCAGCCCAAAGGCTGCTTTTTCTTTTCCCATATTAAATTACAGATTGAAAACAGATTAATTGCATATCCTACCATGACGCAGTATTAATCTCTTCTAAACAAATCCCTTGTATATACTTTCTCTTCCACATCATCGAGACACGCATCGTATCTGTTGGCAATAATCGCCTTGCTCTGCTTTTTGAATTTCTCCAAATCATTTACCACGACACTGCCGAAGAAGGTCGTGCCATCCTCAAGCGTCGGCTCATAGATGATTACCTTAGCACCCTTTGCCTTGATACGCTTCATGACCCCCTGAATAGAGCTCTGACGGAAATTGTCAGAATTAGATTTCATCGTAAGGCGATATACACCCGCGACGATATCCTTCTCCTGAGCAATATTCCAGCTGGAGTGGCCTGTATAATATCCGGTCATTTCCAGTACACGGTCTGCTATGAAATCCTTACGGATACGATTATTCTCCACAATAGCCGACATCATAATTCTGCGGTACATGGTCGTAGTTTGCCAACTGCCACTTCATATCATTCGGTAGTCATTATTCTCCGTAACCAAATGGGGAATTATTATAGTGATTGCTAATTTGCTAATCAGGTCAGTCAACCTCTATAATCTGCTGATTGTGCAGTCCCTTCATCGCTACTCATGTAAAAAGTCAACAGAAAATCACTATGTTCTCTTTTATCAATTCAATTTACTCTTCGCACCTAAAACTATCTCTTTTCTGATCCTTGCACAATAGAATCAAATATTTGTATAAGTACAAGGACATCTTTGTAATATTGCATAATATCAGAAAATGTTGCACTCGGTTCTCTCCCGTGCGCAAATGCATGCCTATTCTTGACCAAAGAGTCAGCTGATTTCACAAGCTTATCTTTATCTATTCTGTTTTTTACTTTATCAGAAAATTCCTTTTCCCAATTATTATCAAATTGCCCTAGAAGATTCTTCATATTGCCATAAAGTGCACTACACGAACCTTTTCTGATCTTATTATCCAAATAGCACTCTATTTGAACAATATTAAATTGCGAGAAATAATCGGCAACAATCGATCTGTATACATATTCAACTGTTCCGCTCGCTTTTATCAAAGCATATTTTGTCAGATATTTTTTTGTTTCATCAAATAAATGCAGCGCACATAACTTTTTATCTATATCACTTAATTCAACATTACAATTTTCAATCATATCCTCAAGATCTTTTTTCATGCATCAAGCCTCTTCGAATATTATTCTTTTTGCAATATCTACACGGCTTCTTATGTTAATAATATCTGTTGTATGTTGTTTACAAGCTTGAACGAAATCATCATTTAAGAAAAGCTCTTTGTGTTTTTTTTCTGTTATGTTCTCAGTTACCAAAACACCTCCCTTTATTTTTTGATAATATGCAACTGATATTGCATCAAATAGTGCCGGATTTAATTTCCTAGTATACTTACCATTACTATAATTCCTAAACGCTTTTTCACCTAAAGACCGCAATATACTTTCCATTACTATCATAAATTCATGTCTGTACACCTCTATTGAGTCTTTTGAAACATTGCAATTAATGCTCATGAAATCATTAAAGCACTTTTTTAATGATATTCTTGTCGATTTACTATTCTGCACTATTGTAGATTTCATTGCAAAAAATCTAAGAATACATTCTATATCTCTCATCCGACTATCAGCTTCATTTGAACCATAAAGCGTTCGCCAAGGTTTTAACTCATTTAATTCAAATAGCAACCTATTAAATGACCCTTGGTATACACAATTTCTTATTTCCTGCGGTGTAAGGGTTCTACCTCCAGTATTTATCCTCTCAAATATCTGATACAT
>JAZLHS010000057.1:0-15920 GCA_045616885.1 Selenomonadaceae bacterium
CAAAGGTCATCACGAGATACAAGACTGCCGCAATGACAAAAGGCGTCATGTCGAATTCTCTCTGCACGATAGTTCTGGCTACTCGCAGCAGATCATTCATGGCCAAAATATAAATGAGAGAAGTATCCTTTACAAGGTTGATAGTCTCATTGGAAACCGGCGGCAGCACCCGAGCAGTCATCTGCGGGATGATGATGTGCCGCATAGTCTGCACGTAGGTGAAGCCCAGCGTCTTAGATGCCTCATACTGTCCCCGCGGTATCGACTGAATGCCCGCCCTGAATATCTCGGCGAAATATGCCGCATAGTTCATGGTGAAAGCCAGCAGCGCCGAAGTAAGGTCATTCAGACGGATGCCTATCATCGGCAAAGCGAAGTACACAAACAGCAGCTGGAGCATCAGCGGCGTACCGCGCATAATCCAGATGTAGAACTCCATTACCCAGCGCAGGATACCCAGACCGGACAGCCTCGCCAATGCCACCACCAATCCAAGGGGCAGCGCCATCGCTAATGTCAGAAAAAAAATCTCAAGGGTTACCTTCGACCCCTCGAGCATCAATGCGGATGTATGCAGTATCTGCTCCACCGGCAAAACCTCCTTCGAGGAATTATATATATTTGTTTAGTTTACTAAATTATTGAAATAAATGCAAGTTTAACATTCGTCTATCAATAGATGAATCTTTAAATTTAACAGGCGGCCGCCAAAGGCGACCGCCCCAATTTTACTTTTTATTCGTCTTCAGGCAGGATATCATCTTTGCTCCGGTGTTTTTCAGCTTTCGCAGCGCGGAAAATCTTGTCTTGACCTTCGGCTTCATATCTGTTACCGTGCCGAAGTCACCGCGCTTCAGATAGGTGGTCTTCGTCTTTTCCGGATGCAGCAGCTTCTTCATTTCCTTGAATATCTGCTCCGGCTTTGCTCCCGGTGAGCAGAGATAGAAATCACAGGCCGCGTAGCTCAGCTCCGGGTACAGATGTATGGTGAAGTGACCCTCCTTCAGCAGTACTGCTGCTACAAGGTGAGTCTCATCTATACATCGGCTGTCGGTAAGGATAACCTGAAAGCCTGCCGCACTCAGAAGGGCTGGCAGCTCCTCCCGCAGATGCGTGGTAACATCATCCGCTGCAGGCTTGCAGGCATATAAATCAAAGGTCAGGTGACGAGCAGTTATCTTTGTGTCCATTCGGGCAACTCCTAATGGTGTTTTTTGTTATGATAAGATTTATCTATTATAGATTATGCAATGACTGATTGTCAACAAATGACAGATTTTTACCTCATTTCAGCCACATATTGAGTATAGTTATGACCCTATCAAAAAATTTAATTCACATTATAAAAAACTAACTATAAAAGCTTGACATAATGTGTTATAATTCTGCTGTGAAATTCTGTTTCCGTATATGAGCAATATCAGGGGGAAAATTAATGTCAAAGAGCAAAGTTACCACCAAAAAGCTGGCTAAACAGATGAGCCAGATGTCCGAATCCTTCCGCCAGGCTTTCAGCCAGCTGAGTCAGGTTCGCTGCAAGGAGGCTGCTCCCAGCTTCATGCACCTCACTCTCACTCAGCTTTACTATATCCATGCTATCGCTGCACAGGCCTCTATTACCTCTTCTGACCTGTCCAAGATTTTCGATGTACAGCGTCCGACTGTTACAAACATCGTGAGCCGCCTCTGCAAGGCCGGTCTCGTTGACAAGGTTCAGAGCGAGGCTGACCGCCGCGTGTTCTACCTCTCTCTCACCGAGAACGGCAAGCACATCATGGCTGCTCAGGATCAGGCCTGCAAGCAGATTGCCTCCGTTGCCGAGAAGCTCTTCACTCCCGAGGAGCTGGAGATGTACTACGAGTTCAATGAGCGCCTGCTGAAAAACATCTGATATTAAAGAGTGGAGACTGCTGCATACCGGTGCGGCAGTCTCCTTTTTATAATTACTACAAGACAGGAGCATTCCCCTATGCCTAAAACAATCCGGGCCGTATCCCTCACCTGTCCTTCCTGCGGCGCGCCGCTTCCTCAGGACATGGACGGCAACAGCCAGATTATCTGCGAATACTGCGGCACCGTCAACTACATCAGTGATGACAGCGACGATGACCGGGCAACGCCGCCTCGCAGCATACCCGACTCTGATAATGTCCCCGACGATGAGCCAGTCCCACAGCCAGACCCGTACATGCCGGAGCCGGTAGCCGATGGCGAGTATTTCCCCTCTCCCGACGTCATTTTCACCAGTCATGCCGAACAGGTCTTCAATGAAGGAAGACTGGAGCTGAGACGGGACGGCCTCTACTATGTCCACGGCGGCGACGAAGATTGCTTCGAGTACCAGAAGATAACGGAGCTCAAGAAAGGCTCCGACAACTCGTTCCAGTTCGACTACCCGGGCAGCTGGTTCGGTGAACTGTTCCAGCGCTGCGACGAATATAAAACCTGGATTAAGCTCATAAAGAATGCCCGGGATGGAAATTTCCCGGAAGGCTGACTTTATATCCTCTAAACGCTCCCCTATAGGGGACCTGGCGCCAAAGGCGACTGAGGGGTAACGTAAAAGCATCTGTTTTACCCCTCCGACCTCGCTACGCTCGGCCACCTCCCCTAAAAAAAGGGGAGACTTTGGGTGATTTGTTGGCTCGGCCACCTCCCCTAAAAAGGAAAGACTTTGGTGGAGTGATTGGCTCGGCCACCTCCCCCAGATGGGAGGCTATTAACGATACAGCACATAAAATGGTCTGTAAAAAAATGAGCATTCATTTTTTCACATACCATTTTTATTTATTCTCTTACAGCAGAATCTCCTCTGCCTCATCTTCGTACTCATCGTAATCAATGCTGAGGGTATCGCTCGTTCTGTCGGAATGTCTGTCGCTGTGATGGCCAAACACTCCGGCGCTGTTCAGGACAGCCCCAATCAGTATCGTTCCCAGCACAGCCCCGATGATGGAATCATTATTTTTGTGCTTGTGGTGACGACGGCAGTAGTCCTCGTCCTCATAGCACTCTCTTTCCCGATAACGCAGCTCGCGCTCCCGCTCCCGCAGGCGCTCCTCACGATGGCGCAGCTCCTCTTCCCGTCGATGCTCGGCCATGCGATGAGCTTCTTCCTCACGGCGCATCTCTTCCCGCCGCTCCTGTTCTCTACGGTGCATTTCTTCCTTGCGGTGCTGTTCCTGACGACGGAGCTCCTCCTTGCGGTGTTCCTCCTGCCGTCTTCTCTCTTCCTGACGGCGTTGCTCTGCCCGCTGAGCCTCGTGCTTTCGCTCCATCTCATGCCGCTGCCTCTCATGCTCTCGGCGCTGCTGCTCCTGATGGTGCTGTTGTTCCGGTCGCTTTTGCTCCGGGCGATGCTGCTGGGCTTGCTGCTTCTTTGCAGGAGCCTGATGGGACTGCTGGCGCGGCTGCTGCTTGCGCTCCCCGCTTCCTGTAGATACCGGGCGAGCGGCCTTTGCTCTATCCTGCTGCGGCCGTGCCCCCCTCTCATGCTGAGCCTGCTGCTGACCATGATGTACTGCCGCCTCGACACTGACAGTGGGCAGGAATCCTCCTGCGAAGGTTGCCGCACAGAGTGCCACCGCTACTACCTTGTTGAATCTGTGATTGCCGAAACTCATGATTTCCACTCCTTACTGTCATTGTCGAGGTGTTTACCGTTCTTTAGGTTGATGACAGTATATAGCGGCAAGATTAAATAAAAAGGGGCGCCGCCTTAGAAAATCATTAAAACATTATAATAGCAGCATTTAATTCCCCCAAGTGAGCGGGTCATCACTGGGACAGGGATCTGTATAGAAATAGTCAATATAGGTCTTGATGTGGTCGGTCAGCCTCAGTACCCGCTTCTCCACCAGCCGCATTCTGTTCTCCAGCTCAGCGATGCGCTGCATATCGGCATATACCTTCGCCCCGGGTCTGTCATATTCGCTGTCCAACTCTTCCACCATCTTTCCCAGCCGGGCTACCAGCTCTTTTCTATCCTCGATAAACTCTCTCAGCTTCTCGATGTGCTGAGAGTAGTCTTCCTCTGCGGCATTACTACCGGTGGCTTCATTCTGCGGCTTGGTCGGCTTCTTCATCTCGGCGAAACTCCGAAAACTTGACTGCATTATTCATATACCTCCTTTTTCATACGATTATATATCATGCAGAAGAAAAGTGTATATCTTAGGTCACTTAAAATATGCCAAAAGTCTCCATTTTTTATCACGCTAACTAAAAAGAGGAAAAATTAGTTTATTATAGAATTAATTAAATAATAAACAAGAATTGCGGCATGCGGTGTTTGTATGCTTTTGAAATTATTTCTGACGAGGTGAATAAAAGAATGGCGAAACTTAGTGTATCAAAGGGGCAGGTTCTGCACCGTCAGGGTGATAATGTAGAAACCTTGGACTTGCTGCTGAAGGGCAGCGTATCGCTGCGGTACGGTGAAGAGTTTGCTGTCGCCGCCAAGAGCGGCGCTATGCTGGGCGCTTTTTGTCCCGCCGGCGGCAAGTATGACTGTGACTATGTAGCCACCGAAGACTGCACCATTATGACTTACGACTACCACAGCGAAGCGGATCTTGTCGCCGCCATCAAATCCACCCCGACCATCGCCCCGGCTATAGCCTCCGCTACCGTGGCCATGCTCAATGAGCTCTTTGCCGAGCTGGCCGCTTCCTACGAAAGAGGTCGGTCTCTGATACAGGATCTCAAGGACGACTACACCGACTACAGAAATACCTGCGCTACACTCATGGTCGCGCCGAAAAAGTTTGAATCCGTCGAAGCCCTCACTGCGCCCGGCAAGCCTAAAATTCTCTATGGCTGGCAGATGGAGCTGTGTCAGGCTTTCACCGAGCAGGACGATACGCTCCGCAAGAGCTACTACCCCGCCGATATCAGCTTCTGTCTGGGCAGTATCATGCTGGCGGCTACGATGGCGCCCGCTATCCTGGCACAGATAAACAGTCTGGCCACCTATATCAGCCGGACGCGGCAGAGCACCCTCTCCTTCGTCAGTGAATACCGCACGCAGAAAGCGAAGATAAACGAAGCCGAGCGTCAGGATGCTATGGGCTCCGGCACCACTTCCCTCCCCTCTATCCAGCGAGCTATGGACACAATCCTCGCCTTCGCCGGTGTAGACCATGCTACTGCCGATACCTTCCGGCGAAACATCGCCGCCTTCATGAAGGCTCCGGACAAGGCAGAGAAGTCTGACACTATGATGCGGCTCCGCCGAGAAATAACGGAGACCTTCTACACCATTTACGAGGCCGCTTTCTTCAAGAGTATGGATGTAGCGGATATCCCCGCCGAGGTCAAGATGTTCTTCCTCTTCGGCTTTGTCGATGAAAATCTGGCCGGCACGGATAATACGGCGGAGCTGTATAAGCACGCACTCCTGTGGGAGGATGACCCGGAAGGCCGTATCATTACCGCCTATGACTGGCTCTGCAAGATTTACCACGGCGAAGTCGCCCCCTCTAAGAACGAATTCGATCAGGACTGGACAGACTGCGTAAGGGAAGACCTGCGTACAAACGCTATTACCAAGAAGCAGGCCGACGAGCTGCTGGCCGATACTACGGCAATGGTCAAGTTTGAGCTGAACAATATGTTCAAGAGCGCCAACAAGATGACCTTCGGCAGCTTCTTCTCCTATATTCCCGCTTTCTACAAGGAAAATGTATCTATGCCGCTGGAGAAGTGCCTTGCCTCCCCGGCCGTAGTCCGCGATACCATAAATCAGATTCGGGATATAGACTACAGCTGCTTCTATCGCCCGGCTCTCGCCTCCTATGTGGATTTGAAGATAAACCACTTCGAGTACAATGTCGAGGTACTGCCCTACGTCATCCTGATGCCGAACATGGGCAGCCGCGGCGCCATGTGGCAGGAAATCGAAGGCCGCCTGAAGATAACACCGGCCCGCATGATGCTGTCCATATACCACATCGCCCACATAGACAATACTATCCTCAATCTCTGCGGCAAGTTCCGCTGGGAGATGTGCCGCCGTATTCAGGGCGTACACTACAGCGACATCCGCGAGCACAATCTCACTGCCGAATACATCAATTACCTGCAGTTCTACAAGAAGAACGGCGAGCTCTCCGATGATATGAAGGAGAAAGTAAAGGCCTCTCTGGCTCGCAATCACAACAGCTACGGTGATGTTTTCATCTCCGAGTACGAGCTGTACATCAAGCACGAAGCCAACGGTATGTCCCGCCTCAACAAGGTAGCCCGCGAAATACTGTTCAAGTACTGCACCTTCTCCAAGAAATATCGTGACGCCCTCGCCACCAATCCGAAGTATTCGTCTCTCGTGGCTCGCTGGAACTCAAAGCGTACCGCCAGAGAGCAGTCTATCGGCTTCATTCAGGTTAAATTCGAGAAGGCTGCCAAGCCCGTTCCTGAAGAAGTACTGCAGGAGCTTGATTTCGTAAAGCTGTAATAAGGAAAGGATGATACCCATGCGCAAAAAATTCGGCTCTCAGTCCTGGCTTTACCCCATGCCGGTGCTTATCATCGGCACCTACAACGAAGACGGCTCAGCCAACGCCATGAACGCCGCCTGGGGAAATATCTGCGACTACACGAAAGTAACTCTGACCCTCGATAAGGAACATAAGACCACGAAGAACCTGCTGGCTCGCAAGGCATTCACCGTCAGCCCCGCTACAGAAGCACAGCTGGTCGGTGCTGACTATGTAGGTATCGTTTCCGGCAGCGATGTCCCCGACAAGTTTGCCAAGGCCGGCTTCACTGCCGTAAAAAGCGATGTGGTCGACGCTCCCATCATCGAGCAGCTACCCATGACCCTTGAATGTCGACTCATCAGCTACGACGAGGATACGGAAATTGCTATCGGCGAGATAGTAGACATCAGCATTGATGAGTCTGTTCTGGCCGAGGACGGCAAGGTCGATGTAGAGAAGCTCGCCCCTATCAGCTACGACCCCATAAGAGCTATGTATCGGAAGCTGGGCGCCGTCGTCGGCCATGCCTTCAAGGACGGCAAAGCCATCTCGGCTGAGTAAACTGACAAATATATAAATACAACAAAGAGACTTTTGCTATACCTCTAAAGGCCCCCATTTAGGGGGGCTGTCACCGAAGGTGACTGGGGGGTAATTAAAATAAAGCCAAATGTTTACAGATTTCGTTTAGCTTTATTCTATCACCCCTCCGCCCTTCGGGCACCTCCCCTGTAGGGGAGGCTTTATGGTTGTGCAAAGGTCTCTTTTTTTGCTCAAAAGCCTTATTTCATGGGATTTCTATTGACATTCTTCTTCCGCAATGCTATATTTGACGCAAGATTTGACGTCAAATTTTGCGTCATAAGAAACACACTAACACAAAGTCCGCAAGGAGGACAGCATATGGCAAAGAAGCCGGAAGATATCGGGCGCATTCCCAGCCGGGTCTCCAAGGAGGCCAAAGACAGGCTTGACGAACTCGCAAACGCATCAGGACGAACCCAGACTTCTATCATTGAGGAGGGTATAAAAATGGTTGCTCAGCTCAGAAAACCCACTGCCAAAGCCATCGTTATTGCCAGCGACAAGGGCGGCATCGGCAAGACTACCGCCGCCGGCTGTCTCGGCCACAGCCTCACCAAGCTTGGCAACAAAGTCCTTCTCATCGACTTTGACCATCAGGGCAGCCTGTCCGAGCTGCTCCAGTACGACCCTGAGTACAACTATCAGGCTCGCATGACCGGCTCCAGTCTCCCCCATCACATCACCCTCACCGATGCTGTCTTTGAATACACCAAGGATGAGCCGGGCCCCATTGAGGACTACATTCTCAGCACCTCCGTGGACAACCTCGATATCATTGCCGGTGACGATGGCCTCATCAATGCCTGCAAGGAAATCCGCAGCTACAAGAATGACTACGGCATCAATATCCTGAAGCGCATTATTCAGGCTGTAAAAGACCTTGATAAATACGACTACATCATCGTCGATACTCACCCGGATCTGAACGAAGACACCAGCTCCGTCTTCCTGGCCGCTGACTGCGTTCTCGTTCCTACCACGCTGGACAAGAGCTCCATCAAGGCTATCATCCGCATGATACGCTTCGTGAAGAAAATTCAGATAGCCTCTCCGGAGCTGACGCTACTCGGCGTATTCTTCAACATCGTAGAGCGCGGCACCCAGTCCACCGACCTTGCCTACGAGGGAGTCACCGACACCCTGCCGGCTGATATGATATTCAGCACCCAGATATCCCGCGGTCAGGTAGCCCGCCAGTCCGAGCTTCGCTCCGAGCTGCTTACCGTCCGCCGTCCCAAGGACAAGATTTCTCTGGAATACATGAATCTTGCCAAAGAGGTGGTGACTCGCCTTGGCTGAAAAGATGAAAGGCAAGAACCTGCTCGGTCTCGGCTCCTTCAACATCATGGCTGACGCAAAGTCCGCCCCAGAAATCGGTGCCAGCGGCATTCTCTCCCGGGAAAATGCCCGGCAGGAAGCCATAAAAGCCGACGAAAATTACCGCAAGATATACAAGAACTGTACCGATTCGGTAATCAGTCTCGACCTTCTTGATCCGGCTCCCAATGAGTGGAATTTCTTCCCGCCATTGGAGGAAAACCGCTTTGAAGAGCTCATCGTCAGCATTGACAAAGACGGCCTCTGGTGCCCCATCGTCGTCTGGGCCCAGCCCTGCGCCCGCTACACCATCCTCGGCGGTCATACACGACTGCGGGCTTACAAGGCACTTCTGGAGAGAGCTACCGAAGCCGGAGATAAGGTCAAGGCGTCTCACTACTCATCCATCCAGGCCAAGGTATACAGCTACGGGAACCTCACCGAGGCAGACGCCCGCCGCATCTGCATACTAAATAACGGTCTTGGCCGCGCAAAGGAAGCTCCTCAGCTGCAGCTCAAATCCGTCCTCGAAATGGTCAAGCTGGAAAAATCCCATTCCTACTACGGTGACGGCGATGTCCTCCAGCGCGTCGCCAATACCTTCGGCATCTCCCGCAGTCAGGCCGGTATTTATACCCAGATTGCCAAAAATCTTATTCCGGAATTCCAGAAGGAATACGGACTTCGACTGGCTACCACCAAAGCCCGCCTCATATCTTCCCTCTCTCCGGCTGTCCAGCGCGAGCTGCTGGCTCAGGATTGGGCCGCTATGACACCCGCTGTGATAAAGGAAAAGTATGTGGCGAAGAAGGTCTTCCTGACCGACGGCTTCAACGTGGGCTGCTCCCTCTCTATGAAGATTACAAAGGTTCTCTCGGAAAAACCGGTTAAACTGCAAGTGAAAATGACACTCCCCTCAGGAGAGGAAAAAACCTTCATTCTCTCCCCGGAAGAGGAAAACTAATAAATTAGATGAAAAGGGCGTTTAGTTCAAAATTAACTAAACGCCCTTTATTTTTATGTTGACAAAATTTCAGTTCACATGCTCGTACGCCTTGCCGAAAGGCTTGCCGGGTACAAATCTGCCGTCGCCCTTCTGCCCGACATACTGAGCCTTCTCCACGATTACCTTTCCTCTGAGCAGCACCGTATCCGGCCGCCCCTTCTGCTCCATGCCCTCGTAGATGCTGTAGTCAACTCCCTCCAGACAGGAATCGACTCCCATGACACCGGTATAGTCCGGGTCAAAAATCACAATATCGGCATCATAGCCCACAGCGATACTTCCTTTGGAAGTCAGTCCATTGTTCCTTGCCGGGTTAGTACACATAACTTCTACGAACTTCTGCCTAGAGAGCTTGCCGGTGCAGACGCCGTATGTCCAGATGGCGTTCATGCGGTTCTGCACGGATGGTGCACCGTTGGGAATATCGGCAAAGGAACAGCCCTCGCCCATGCCAAGATGCTTCTGATACTCCCAGTCAAAGCCGCAGTGATCGGAGCTTACCGCATTGAGCCAGCCATTGCGCAGCGCCTCCCACAGTGCCGGCTGATGTTCCTTAGTCCGAAGCGCCGGAGAGCAGACATATTTCGCACCTTCCTCATTGGGCAGCGCAAGAACTGACTCATCAAAGAGCAGATAGTGTGCGCAGGTCTCGCCGTACACCGGCAGTCCTTCCTGCTGAGCTTCCTTTATGGCTTTAAGGGCCTCCCGGCAGGTCACATGAACTATGTAAATTGGTGCTTCAATCAGCTTCGCCAGCAAAATAGCTCGTCTGGTGGCTTCCCCCTCTACAATAGGCGGCCGGGAAGCAGCGTGATAATATGCGGCTGTCTTTCCTTCTGCAATCAGCTTTCTGGTGAGATAGTCTACCATATCGCCGTTCTCGGCGTGAACCATAACAGTGATGCCGGCTTCTTTTCCCTTGGTTAGTGCCTTTATTATAGCTTCGTCATCTGCATGGAAAAACTGTCCCTTGTAGGCCATGAACAGCTTCATGGTCGGATACCCGGCATCCGCCAGCTTCGGTATTTCCTCCACTACCTCCGGTCTCGGGTCAGTCATGACCGGATGGAAGGCATAGTCTACCATAGCGATGCCCTCAGCATCAGACTTTTTGTATTCCTCCAGAGATTCCAGCAATCCCTTTCCTTTTACCTGATTGACGAACTCTACTACAGTAGTTGTACCGCCTACAGCGCAGGCATCGGTGGTCTCAAAGCCCCGCACCTTGCTCCCCTTGTAGACGAAGGAGTAATGGACATGCTGGTCTATTCCTCCGGGCATGACATATTTCCCGGTAGCATCGATGATTTTGTCAGCACCGTCTGTGGGAAGGTCAATCCCGATTGCGGCAATCTTCTCACCATCTACCAGCACATCGGCGATGAATTCATTCTCCGCCGTCAGGACAGTTCCGTTTTTTATCAGAGTTTTCATAGGAAAATCCTCCTTACAGACCCTTTTCGTCACACTTCAGGACGGCGTTCAGCATTACGCTTGCGGCCTTGGTACAAAGCTCATCCGACGTATGCTCCGGCTCGCAGTGGGAAAGTCCCTTCTCGGAAGGGGCGAATATCATGGTGGTGGGGATAACGTAAGAAATGTACTGGGCATCATGGCCTGCGCCGGAATTTATATCCATATTGCTGTAGCCCAGCTCGTTGACAGCTTCCCGTACATAGCCTACCAGCTTCTTATTCCAGTACACGGTGTCCCGGTTCCAGCCCAGGACGACCTCACAGTCGCACTGCTGCCATTTGCGCTTGGGCAGCTCAAAGAGGATTTTCCTGACTTCATCCAGTACGGCCGGGTCTTCATGCCGAACGTCGATGGAGAAATCAAAGAAATCGGGAATAACTGTATTCACACAGGGGTGGATTACGACCTCGCCCGTAGTGTATACCAGATCATCGTGACCGAGCTTGTCGATTTCCTCATGGAGCCAGCAGAGAGCCTCGGCCGCCGCATGGAATGCATCATGCCGCTTCTTCATGGGGAATGTACCCGCATGAGCAGCGAAGCCGGAGAACTTCACCCGATAAAGCATCTGTCCCAGTACGCAGGTGACGACGCCGATATCCTTTCCGGCGTCTTCCAGTATCGGCCCCTGCTCGATATGCGTCTCAAAGAGTGCTTCATATTTTTCCGGGGACAGGCGATTGGCAATGTCCCCTTTGTACTTGAAGGTCGCCAGCTTCTCACCGAAGGTGGTCTTGCAGTCCACGATGGACACGGATTTCATCATCTTGTCGTAGGCGAAATTGTCCTTGAACCGCTCCGGCATGTAATCGTGCGCCAGTATGCCGGAGCACATCATGCAGGGCGGGAATTCAGAGCCTTCCCCATTGGTAAAAATCATGGCCGTCAGCGGATGCCTGTGAGGTATGCTCTCGGCCACCACCGTCTCCAGTACCTCCATAGCACTCATTACGCCAAGGATGCCGTCATAGTTGCCGCCGTTCTTTACGGAGTCGCAGTGAGAGCCCATGACGATACGCTTTGCCTTGTCATCCGTTCCGGGAATAGTAGCGTATATATTGGCCAGGTCATCGTACTCGATGACCGCTCCGATGGCCGTCATTCGCTTTACGAATTCATCACGAGCCTGTATTGCTTCCTCCGACAGCGAGTATCTGGTGATACCGCCGTGACCCGCGTCGCCAAACTTTGCGAAGGTCTTAATCTTGTCGCTCATTCGTTGAATACTGCATTGATACATACGAAGACCACCCTCCTGAATAAGTTGCAGCATGATTTACAGCACAATTTGATTTTTATCACAGACTGGTTCAGATTCGTCTATTAATAGACGAATCTGCCAGACTCACGATTTGGTATCAGATAGCTCTCCTGTCGCTTATGACATTCTGTATTGCCGCCACCAGCGCCTTTACATCTATCGGCTTCGCCACATGGTCGTCCATTCCTGCCGCCAGCGCCGCCTTTTTATCCTCCAGAAAAGCATTTGCCGACATGGCAATGATTGGCACATTTGCCTTTTTAGTATCCTCCAGCTTCCTGATTGCCGCCGTGGCCTCGTGTCCGTTCAGTCTCGGCATCTGGATGTCCATGAGTATCAGGTCGTACTTGTCCGCCGGCTCACGGTCTATCATCTCGACGGCGATGTCCCCATCCTCGGCAAGCTCTACCTTTGCCCCGAGGCTCGACAGCAGCACCTCTGCGATTTCCCGGTTAAGCTCGTTGTCCTCCGCCAGTAAGATAGACATCCCGTCTAAAGGCGATTCTATATCCGGATTCATATCACATTCAATCATCTTCGTGATACATTCCGTGGAAACATCTATCTCAGATTTCTTATAATCATTTATCTCAAGCTCAAGGGAAACAACGAATTCGCTGCCTTTATCCTTCTCGCTGGTTACGGAAATCGTTCCGTCCATCAAATCGACAAGGTTTTTCGCTATTGCCATTCCCAGCCCGGTTCCCTGCACGCTGTTGACAGTAGACGCCTGCTCTCTTGAGAATGCCTTGAATATAGATTTCAGGAAATCCTGACTCATTCCGATACCGGTATCACGGACAACAAAGGTATACAATCCGTATCCTGCCCGGCTTCCGGCAGACTGCGAAACCTTTACCGATATGGTTCCTCCATCCGGAGTATACTTTATCGCATTGCTTACACAGTTTATCAGCACCTGATCAAGTCTGAGCTCGTCTGCCAGAACGCTGCTGTTCTCAATACCTTCTGTATCGAATACCAGTATCTGGTTCTTTTTCTTCGCCTGCTCTTCAAACATACATTGAATGCCGTTTATCACTTTTCGCAGGCTGACCGTGCCTCGCTCGATTTTGATTTTTCCCGACTCAATCCGGCTCATTTCCAGAACATCATTTATGAGCGCCAGCAAATGCTCCGAGGATATTTCTATCTTATCGAGGCATCTGGTAAGCTTTTCCCTGTCATCAAGATTTACAGCCGCCATATGCGTAAAGCCCATGATAGCGTTGAGTGGCGTCCGGGTATCGTGACTCATGCTGTTCAGGAATGCCGTCTTTGCCTTATTGGCTCGTTCTGCCTGCAGCAGCGCATCTTCGATTATCTGACGCTGGCGCTGCTCCTGCATTACTATGGCATCAACATTTCTAAATCCGGCTATAATCCTATCCTTGTCCAATCTATGATAGACGCTCTGAAAATGACGGAGGCCCTGCTTAACCGACCGGTAGTTGTAGGTGTATTCATCCTTTGTCTCCAACTCCTTGATGATATTTTCCATTTGCCCAGCACTGTACAAGGCGTCATGATCATCCGGATGAACGCAGGACTTTATATAGTATGCCCAGGCATCATCATATCCCAGTCTCAGATATTCACCGTTCTGCACATTTTCTACTTCAAAGCCATCCTGTCTTCTGACTTCTATCGTCTTATTGTTCGTATTAATAATGTAGATGTTGGCAAATTCACGGGTCAATCTATTGAATACCAGCTCCGCGTCAAGGAGCTTTCTATGCTTCTCTTCAAGCTGCTGCTGAGTCTCATGCAATATCCGCTTGACCGGCGTTACATCCTGAAGATATCCGCAGATTAGAATACCTTGTCCGGTATAGTCTGTATCCATCACGCCGCCGCACCTGACATCCATGACTTCTCCGGACGGCTTGCAATATCGGTACTCCAGCTCTGCCGGTTTCCCCTCCTGTAAGTCCTTTTTATAAAGTAAGAACTTCCCCAAATCCTGAGGGGCAATCCTTTGCCTGAACCCTTCATATATTTCTTCCGGCGATAACCCGGAAGGAACGGATATCATACTGGCTATCCGTTCATCAATATATAATTTAGGAGCACCGTCTCCAAAAAGGAGCTTCCACATACCGATTTTAGCAACCTTTAGTATCTGAGGAGTATCCTGCTGAAAGGATGTAATTCCCTTGCTGTCGATTATCGTCTGTCCCATCATGTTTTCCTCGGCGCAGCGGTTAAACTTTAAGCTAGTTTAATATTATCATTCGTATCATTTGGGGTCAAGAAAAGATAATTTCGGAGTATCTTTTTTCTATCCTGCAACGCATACGCTTTATCCTTTAATCAGAGCTATTCTTCTTGTCTTTTTCTCGGGATAGTCTTTCGATACTGGAGAATCCGAAAACTGTCTGCTTAGAATACTTGGGAAATCAGGTAAACACCGTGGCATTAGACGATTGACTGCATGTCCTTTTTTTCAAAAAGACTATCAATCATCTATATTTGTATTTTTTTATATATTGTTTTTAATTGCTTTATTATTGCTTTGCTTTCGCGGGAGGCCGTGACTATCAAGGCTTCACAGAACTTTCGGGATAGTCATGAGATACTTTGAGAGAGTGATTCGATACTTTTAGAGAGAAAAAAGATACTTCGAGGATAGGTGTTTGATACTTCCAGCGTAGCAGATAGATACTTTCGGGATAGTTCTTTGATACTTTGCTGTGGATAACTCGGTGGATAACTGGCTGATGTTTGTGAATAACTCCGAGAAGCCGTATGTATTAAGAGTAAATGGCTCGAAAAATTGTGTATAAGTTATCGATTGAGATGAGAAATTGAATCTTGGGATAGTGATTAGATACTCAGGGCTCTTTTTACTGAATATTTGATTGTGCAGCTGCCGGTCGTCATCACGAAATCTCGGCGTGCCTACAGAGTATTATAGCATTTCGGGAGAGAAAAAAGATAATGAAGGATAGGACTTCGATACGCAAGGACAGATATGAGATACCAAAGGATATGAATCAGATACGATAGGACAGCGCTGAGATACGTCGTAAAATGCCGCGTGTTATATTACTAAATAATGAATTGTAATTGGGAGGAGAGCGATTCGATACTGAGGCGGGATAGGAAATAAATACTGCGGGATAGAGAAACGATACTGAAGGAAAGCTTGCCGATACGGAAGGAATGTGGTAGTATACCAAAGGAGAGAAGTTCGATTATCGCTGATTGCGTCTATAAGAGTATCAAAAGACTATCCTGCAATACTCAGAGCGAAGAAAAGTATCGTAACGCTGTCCCGATTAATATAACGCGGAAGCAGCGAACAGGATGGCTTCATACTCGGTATCGAAAAACTATCCAAAATCGGGCGGCAGTCTGAGAGTCATCGAGACCTAAAGCCAATAAACTCGCTTGATAACGAGAGAAAAAAGTGTCGAATGGCTATCCCGCGGCGATGACGAGAAGCCGCTGCTGTCGTGGATGAAGTCGTAGGTGTCGAAAGACTATCCCGATAAAAAGTAGAATGTACGCAGTCAAGCTTTGTTCAAGGTAAGGACTCTTGCTGGTATCGAAAAGCTATCCTGACAGAGGATTGATGAGCGAGATTTTGAAACCCTAATAGGCTCCCCTCTTCCGACTCACTAAATTCATACATCGCTTTGCTTGTATTCATTAAGTGAGTTAGCCAAACGGGAGCTGTCTGCGAAGCAGACTGAGGGGTGAAAGAAAATCACTTTATTTACCCCTCCGACCTCGCTAGCGCTCGGCCACCTCCCCTTAAAAAGGGGAGACTATGAGGAGGATTAGCAGTTAC
>JAZLHS010000058.1:0-5208 GCA_045616885.1 Selenomonadaceae bacterium
AAGGTTAAATGAGCGAACAGACAAATTATTACGCAATTATCCCGGCAGACGTGAGATATTGCAAAGACCTGACGCCGAGCGCAAAGTTACTGTACGGCGAAATAACGGCCCTTGCAAACAAAGAGGGATTTTGTTGGGCGAGCAATTCCTATTTTGGGGAGCTCTATGGTGTCGATGCCCGAACGATTCAAAGGTGGTTGCTAAACCTAAAGAAATGCGGGTTTATTTATATAGAAAATGAGCCCAAGGATGGTAGTACGCTCCGAAAAATCTTTCATATGACAAAGATGTCACTCCCTGTGACAAAAACGCCATACCCTATGACAAAAATGCCGCACCCCTATGACAAAGATGCCGCACCCCCCTATGACAAAAATGCCACCCAAATAATACAACATATTAATAATACAAAAAATAGTATGGGGGAGATTACGTCTCCCAGCGCACGCGAGGGAAAAAAGAGACAGAGGTTTAAGCCACCAACTCTTGAAGAAGTTAAGGCATACATCTCAGAGAAAAATCTGAATGTGGATGCTCAAAGATTCTTTGACTATTTTGAAGCAGGAGATTGGCACGACTCAAAGGGTAATCCTGTACGGAACTGGAAACAGAAGATTATCACCTGGGCTAAACACGAACCCGAAAAAAAGGGGATTGACCCCGCGCCGCCGACAGAGCCAAAGGCTCCGGTTTGGACGCCCGAGCAGCGGAAAGCTTGGGCACTTGAAGAGATACAGCGCAGGATGTCCGGAGGGGTAGAAAATGGCAGGAAGCTACAGAGATCTACAGGATAATGCTGCTGAAGAGTCGCTCTTATGCACCTTCTTCCTCAAGAACGACCTGCTCTTAGAAACGAAAGTGACGGAGAGCGACTTTGCGAGACCTTCTCACGCTCTTATCTTTCGGGCGATGGATAGGCTTTATCGGAGCGGAAGCGTCTGCGATATGGTTACGGTAGTCAATAGCTTAAGGGATAGGGGTCTGCTCGAAGAAGCAGGTGGACTGGACGGCGTTACCGCAGTTCTTAGACGTGAGCCGACGGCAGCAGGATTCTCCCGATACGAGGAGATAGTGCTGAATTACTCGCAGAGAAGAGAGCTTCACCATATCGGCGTTATGCTGGCAAGCGAAGCGATAGACGGAACGAAGGATATCTCCGACGTGGTAAACATGGGCCTGTCACACCTCAACGAGGTGCAAGGGCAGGAAAGCGAAGAGACAGAGATTGTCAGCGCAAAGGCTGTGGCTATAGCCGCACCCGGCAGGATTTACTCCGGTATCAGTTCGGGAATAAAGACGGGCTACCGAGACTTAGACAACAAACTCTGTTACGGCTTACGTGCCGGGGAATTAGTGGTGCTTGCCGCAAGGCCATCAATGGGTAAGACAGCGTTAAGCCTGTGCCTCGCCATGAACGCTATGGTGCAGAAAAAGCGAGTGATGTTCTTTAGCCTTGAGACAGGCACAGAGTCAATCGGAACTAGGTTGATACAGGTCTACGGCGGATTGACACAGGCAGACCTGCGGGGCATAGACAGAGACGGTGCGGCGCAAACTCGGCTAAATATGGCGGCAGATTGGCTCTGTAAGAACGAGCAATATCTGAGCTTCAACACCGGTGGCAACCACACGGTAGACACGATTCAATCCTTGTGTCGTAGGGTGCGCCAGCGGCAGGGGCTGGATATGGTTATTATCGACCACCTGCAGTTAATTACGGCAAAGGGCTTCAGGAATGATAGGCAAGCCGAGATAACCTATATCAGCCGTAGGCTAAAGCAGCTTGCGAAGGAACTAGGTTGCCCTGTACTCGTCCTGTCTCAGCTTAACCGAGCGGTAGAGAATCGGGAAGATAAAAGACCTAGACTTGCCGACCTGAGAGAGTCAGGCGCGATAGAACAAGATGCCGATATCGTAATGATGATGTATCGTAAAGGCTATTATAAGCCCGAAGATGACGATGGCAGGGCTGAGATTATCGTGGCAAAGCAAAAAGACGGGGCGACAGGCACCGTATCGCTGGTGTATATGCCTGAATTTATGCGGTTCTTGGATGTGCCGGACGAAGAGTCTTTCGGTAAGCAGGTCGAAAACATAGCTATGTGAGGTAGAGGAATGAGCAAGAAAAATCTTAAAGAGTATGCGATGTATTGCGGGGAAGATTGTGTGGCGATTGGCACTCTTGATGAAATCGCCACCGCACGAGGCATCAAGCGGGAGTCGGTGCGCTTCATGCTAACGCCTACTTATAGGCGCAGGATGGCTTCGCACCGAAACTCGGGACACAGGCTTGAGGTGTTCTTGATTGAGGAGGGTGAAGATGAATGAGTTTAGGCCAGCGCTGATTGTTGCCGCTGAAGCCTTGCGATGGCTCGATTTGAAGCTGTCGCGAGGCGAAGCTGTAGAGTACGACCTTGGCGCAGCGGAGACCGCCGTGAGAATGGTTAAAAAGCTGTACGAAGCGGGAGCAATCAAAAAGTGCGACGTGGATTACTTGAAATCGTATATAACGCCGAGGGTGGCGGTGTATATACAATTGGCAATATAAAAGGAGAAGTAAACAATGAGTAGTCTGAGAAAGCTTAAGCGCAAGGCAAATGCACCGAAGGTAAAGGCTGAGCGCAAAGAAGAAAAGAGGAAGACCGCTGACAGCCAAGTGTTTAGTAGGACACTGGCTATGGCAAAAAGAGCAGGTCATAGGACGCAGGATAACCGAGTGATTGTGATGTTGGCGGCATTTTGTTATGTGATGCATTATGAACTGAAAGTGCCAATAGAGAAGCTCAGGGAGATAGAGCACTATATCAGCGAATTTGAGTGGTTTTTGCAATATTCGTATGACGCTAAAGGTCGTCTCACAAGAAAGCCGTCTGTTGTTATTACCGAGGTTATTCCGCAGATATGGCGAGAGAAACGCTACAGGGTAAATATCCGCACCGCTGGTGATATGCAGGACGAGATTTGGGGTGCGCTCGTCAAGGCTTTAGTCCGTTTGGAGCTAAAACTTTTGTGGATAGTGGTAGATAAGTTCCAGGGCTTTGGTAAAGTAAGGTTGGGCCGGTTGCAGAAGAGAATGTTTGAGCTTGAACGTGATTGGACATACGAAGAGTGTCAAGCGGTGCTTGATAAGATGGCAGCTGAGTTGAATTTCCATTTTGACAAGCTTACTGAGCAGCATTTCGGACGCTGGTGTTGGAATCCCGATGAGCCGAGGCTTAGAGACGAAATTGTAGACGCGATTGGGAAAGGAAGGATGATTGCATAAAGACAAGCATTTTGGCAGAGATGGACGAGAGCAAGGATAGTGTTGATGTTACGCTTAATTGCTCCGGTAGCGAGGCAGTTTTGATGCTGGCGTATATCGTCAATGCGTGTCAAAGAGAGTTCCGTATTAGCAGAGAAGGGATGCTGGAACTAATTAGTACGGTAGCCGAAAAGATAGAAGAAGAGCAGATGCAGGATATTACAGAGCAGATTATAGAGGGGGTTGTAAATAATGAATAAGGTTATTTTGGCAGGAAGATTGGCGAAAGACCCGGACGTGCGCCACACTCAGAAGGGTGATTGCGTAGCAAGTATTACTGTAGCCGTGGACAGACCGAGAAAGGACGGACAGCAAGGCGCTGATTTTATTCCTTGTGTTGTGTGGGGTAACACAGCGAAGGCCGTGGGCGATTACAAGAAAAAGGGTGATTTTGTTATAGTCGAAGGCCGTATGCAGATTCGCTCCTATGAAGCGCAAGACGGAGGTAAGCGTTATGTTACCGAGGTTATGGTCAGCAGCATTGAGTTTGTAGGCGGTTCAAAGGAGAAGAAAAATAGTCCAGCTGATGCTTTCGGAGGTGGTTACGCCGATGAAGAAGTGCCCTTCTGATATGAACAGCGAACATTTTAGCTAAAAAGTACGGAATGACAGAAGAAAAGCCGATGATTAGTTTTTATTTTGAGGAGGTTGATGGTAATGCGTGAAAATAAAATGAAACAGGTTGCGGAGCTATTGGGGACGGAGATTGGCGGTCAGTTTATGATAAAGGGGAGACAAGGTACTGTTTATGAACTGCGAAAAGATGGAGTATATATCCTTGATTGTCAAGGCAGAGGGGTAAATAGCGCGCAAACGCTTTTAGACTTGTTGCGCGGGGAAACAGAAATCGTTAATCTTCCGTGGAAACCAGAGTCGGGTAAAGGGTACTACACACTCGTTTTTAACGGAGATCCTAGAGATGGAGCTATATACACCCGATGGGATAATGACGGTGTAGACAAAAAGAGGTATGAAGGCGGTTTGGTCTTTAAGACGAAAGAAGAAACGAAGGAAATGGTAGAGAAGATTGCTTCTTTTGTACGAAGGGAGCGAGGGCTTGAGTAATGGATAAGTTGCAGGAAGATAAACGGCAAACGCTAGAGTATAAAAAATTTGATGATGCGTTTGACTTAGCTGAGTTTGTCAATAAGAGAGGGCTTCAGAGGAGCGACATTCAAAAAGTGAGTTATTCACCCAAAGAGGACGCATATTACTTGTTGTGGTGTAACCGTCAAAAAATCCCCCGGCCCCAACCCGCAAAGAAAAAAGCAGCCCTGAGGCTGCTGAAACATCATTATTATTCACCTTTCGGCATATTCCATGGCAGGTATTTCTCAAGCATCTGCTCATCATTAAGACTCTGCTCCTTGGGCATATGCTCAAAGATATACATCAGATAATCACCTGCATCAATTTTATTCGCCCGGCAGGTCTCTATAATGCTGTAGGCAGCTGCACTGGCTTTTGCTCCCTTAGGTGAGCCGCTGAACAGCCAGTTCTTCCGGCCGACGGTAAACGGCCTGATGCTGCGCTCTGCCAGATTGTTGGATACGCTGCAGTTACCATCTTTTAGATAATTACTAAGCTCTGTACAGTGGTTCAGGGTATAGCTTATAGCCCTGGAAATGTTTGACCTGCGGTCAACCTTACCTGCTGCCTCCTCAAGGCATGCCAATAAAGCACGGATTACGGGACCGGCTGCTTTATTCCGCTCCTTTAAGCGTTCCTCTGCTGTTTTATCCTTAAGGCCCTGCTCTATCTCAAAAAGACGGTTAATCTCTTTGACAGCATTGCCTGCTATGGTGTTGTCCCTGTCTTTAATGCCTGAGGTTATGGCTTGTGCAAACTTTCTCCTGGCATGTGCCCAGCAACAGCAGTTTACTATGCCGTCAACCTTGCCGTAA
>JAZLHS010000059.1:0-8206 GCA_045616885.1 Selenomonadaceae bacterium
TAAGGAAAAGGAGCTGAAACAGATGTCATTTTTGCGCCGCCGCCGCAAGCCGAATATGGACGGGGTCAATCTGTTGATGACACTGCTTCTTTGCTATCCTGAGATAGGGACTGTTACCTTCGACCCGGCGAAGGGTGAGACACTGCAGATGTCCTTCACTCTGAAGCGTCGGCCGGAGGATGAGGAGAGCGCCAAATTCGGCCGCTTCCTTACAGAGAGCGTCAATACGTATCACAGCCTTCTGCATTTGCCGGAGGGAAAGCTGAATATCACCGTTGAAGGAAATGGGACAGCCGCCATCCTCGGTATCAAGCGGGACATGGCTACCATCAGCCGGGGCGAGATAAAGCTCATCGCCACGTTGGTGCGCGAGACCTTCGGCGATGACCTTATTACCGATTCCGATATGGAGAAAAATATTCCGGATGAGGCTACAAGGCTGGCACATGAGGAAAATATTGACAACATCCTTGGCTCGGTTCGTTTCGGTGTAATATCCGAGACACTGGTCGGCTATCGCGAGGCCGGTCGGGTCATGGTCTACAATAAGTGAGGTACCTGTGCGAATAATGATGGTTGGCGATGTTTTCGGCAGGATGGGTCGCGAGATATTCAGCGAGCTCACCCCCAGACTGAAAGCAAAGCACAAGATAGATTTCATCGTGGTAAACGGTGAGAACTCCGCCGGCGGCAAGGGTATCGTCCGCAAATCTCTGGACGAAATGTGCCGGGCCGGTGCAGATGTGGTTACCAGCGGAAATCACATCTGGGATAACAAAGAAGTAATGAATTTTATCGACGACGAGCCGTATCTGGTAAGGCCGGCGAATTATCCTCCGGGGACTCCCGGAAAGGGCTGGTGCATATACCAGCTCCGGTCGAAGCGAATCGCCGTAATTAATTTGTCCGGACGGGCATTCATGCCCCCAATGGACTGCCCCTTTCAGAAGATAGAAGATATTCTTTACGAGCTGAAAGGCAAGGCGGACATCATTCTGGTAGATTTCCACGCCGAGACTACATCCGAGAAGATGGCGCTGGGCTGGTATCTGGACGGTCGGGTCACGGCTGTAGTGGGGACTCATACCCATGTCCAGACGGCTGATGAGCGAATCCTCCATGAAGGTACGGCCTTTATCACAGACTTGGGCATGACCGGCCCTTGGGACTCTGTCATCGGTGACGAGGTAGAGTGCATCATCCGTCGCTTTACTACCGGTATGCCGGTGCGCTTTGCTGTGGCAGAGACAGGCCCATGCATATACAGCGGTGTCATCATTGATGTGGATGACAAGACGAACAAAGCGGTTGCAATCGAGAGAGTTTTGATAAAACAGTAAGAGCTAGGAGGCACCATGCCAAGCGATCTGCATATTCATACCACCTTCTCCGATGGGCGTCTGACTCCGGAGGAGATAGTGGCGGCTGCTCAGGCGGCAGGTCTTAGTAATATCGCTATCACCGATCACGATACGATAGATGGTATCCGGCATCTCTATGAGAATGAGAAGGACAATGTCAAGGGAATGAACATTATTCCCGGCATTGAGCTGTCAACCGAATACGATGGCCGGGAAGTTCACATCCTTGGCTACAACATTGATATATACAGCTCCGTGCTGGCTGACAGACTCGTCGAGATAGGCGAGGACAGATGGCAGCGTCTGGCTTTGATGCTTGAGAAGCTGCGGGAACTGAAATATGATATCACCGAAGCTGAGGTGCTGAAGGTGGCAGGAGCCAGCAGCTCCGTGAGCCGCTCTCATGTGGCCAGAGTGCTGGTGAAGAAGGGGTACTTTCCCACGGTTCGGGCAGTATTTGACGAGCTGCTGGGACAGGATAAGCCCGCCTATATTCCTCGCTATCGTATAGACGCAGCCGAAGCTGTGGAGCTGGTGCGGGCAGCCGGCGGCTTCCCGGTGGTGGCTCATCCGCTGCTGATAGGCAGCGATGCTGTCCTGTCTAAGCTGCTGAAGCTGGATGTGGCCGGCATAGAGGTCTATTATCCTCAGCACAACGGGGAAGATGTCCAGCGCTACGGTCAGCTGGCTGAGCTGCACGATTTGCTGAAGACCGGCGGTTCGGATTTCCACGCCATACCCGGTCGATATCCGGAAGCATTGGGCGAGTTCGTGGTGGATGATGCTTTTGCGGCCCCTTTTGTCGAGGCAATGGGCAGATAATCATTCACAGGTTTCTCTATAGGGTAAATGACATGGAAGTTATTGCGCTGGTTGGACAGAGCGGCACCGGCAAAAGCCATCGTGCCCTCATGGTTGCCAACGAATATCAGGCGGATGCCATCATTGATGACGGTATCCTTATCAGGGACGGCAAGATAGTAGCCGGTAAATCCGCCAAGCACGAGAAGAGCAAGATAATGGCTGTTCGCCGGGCGATATTTGTGCTGCCCGGACATGCCGATGAGGTAGGAGCGGCGCTTCGAGAGGATATGCCGAACCGCATTCTCATCATCGGCACCTCAGATAATATGGTAGGAAAGATTGCCAAGAAGCTGGGACTTCCTCCCATTAGCCGCGTCGTCCGCATCGAGGATGTGGCCACGCAGGAGGAAATGGAGAAGGCTCACGAAATCAGGATGAAGAAGGGAATGCACATCATCCCGGTACCGTCCATCGAGCTGGCTCCGCACTTCTCAGGCTACCTTATCGACCCTATCCGCTCCCTGTTCAACGGCGGCAAGAAGCGGCGCCGTCTGGGTGAGAAGTCCATAGTCCGCCCGGTATTCAGCTACTACGGCAAGCTGATAATCGATGACCATGCCATTTCGGATATCGTCAGAATTCTTATCAGCGGCAGTGAGGCTGTCCGGAAGGTGGCAGACGTCAAGGTTCGTCAGATAACCGAGGATGATGAGCACAGAGGACTGGTCATCGCCTGCAGTGTAGTGCTGGCAGTGTACGGGAAAAATATTCCCCAGCTCATTAAGGAGATACAGGACAACACCAAGAAGCAGTTGGAGATGCAGACAGGTATGGTGGTTCGTCAGCTCAATATAAATGTGAAGGCTCTTGTTGTGGGAGCAAAATAATCCGGCACAGCGTCCGACAGGTTTCGCGCCTGTCGGATTTTTTTGTTGTGTTTTTTGTCCGGTGTGGTATAATACATCTTCGTGATTGTCTTTTTGCAGTGAACACAAAAGCATCCCAAAAATTAAATCGTAGCGAAAGTTGTGTGATATTTTTGAGTAAAACCAAGAAATCCGGCAGCTTCAGCGGACAGCTTGGCTTTGTGCTGGCGTCGGCTGCCAGTGCTATAGGTGTAGGCAACCTCTGGCGCTTTCCTTACCTTGCGGCAAAGGATGGCGGCGGTGTATTTCTGTTCATTTACCTTTTATTGGTGCTGACCTTTGGCTATGGACTGCTGATGACGGACATCGTCATCGGACGCCGCACCAGAAGCAGTGCCATTCATGCTTACGAGAAGGTAGCGAAGCGGTGGAAGCCGCTGGGAATCATCGTGTTCTTTGTTCCGGCTATAATCCTCGCGTACTACGCGGTTATCGGCGGCTGGATAACAAAGTACTTTATGGTATTCCTTACCGGTCAGGGGGAGCTGGCGGCGGCAGACGGTTTCTTCGGCAGCTTTATTACGGCGCCTGATTCGCCGGTGGTTTTCTCTGTCGTATTTTTGGCCGTTACGGCTCTGATAATCTATCTTGGCGTTGAGAAGGGTATCGAGAAGGCGGCTACCTGGATAATGCCGATAATGCTGCTGACTATCATCGGTATTGCCGGATTTGCTCTGACGCTGGAGCACACCGATGCTAATGGAGCGGTTCGTACCGGGTGGGATGGCTTCCTGCTTTATGTGACCCCTGACTTTACCGGGATGACCGTGGGTCGTTTCCTGCAGATAACCCTTGATGCTATGAGTCAGCTGTTCTTCTCCCTCAGCGTATCAATGGGAATCATGATTACCTACGGCTCCTACGCAAAGCCGGATGTTGACCTGAATAAGTCCGTTTCGCATATTGAGATTTTTGACACTGCGGCAGCGGTGCTGGTGGGCATCATGATAATCCCGGCCATCTATGTATTCTCCGGCACGGAGGGAATGGGAGCCGGCCCGGCGCTGATGTTCATTTCGCTGCCCAAGGTATTCTCGGCTATGGGTTCCAGTGGTGCCTTTATCGGACTGGCCTTCTTTGCTATGGCTACCTTGGCGGCGTTGACCTCCAGCGTATCCATCATGGAGCCGGTAGTGGCTGACTGTATGGAGCTGTTCAAGTCTACCCGCAACAAAACTGTAGCGGCGCTGACTGCGTTCTATGCAGCGGCGGCGGCGGTCATTGCCTTGGGCTACAGCGTCTTCTACATGGAGCTTCCCCTGCCGAATGGTTCGGTAGGACAGATTTTGGATGTCCTTGACTATGTGAGCAACTGTCTGATGATGCCCTTTGCCTCGCTAATGACCTGCCTGCTTATCGGCTGGGTCGTGGGACCGCAGTGGGTAATTGACGAGGTGGAGACCTTCGGCAATACCTTTGGCCGCAAGCAGGTATACTGCGTCATGATAAAGTATGTCACTCCGGTTCTGCTCTTTGTCCTCTTCCTTGAGTCGACCGGTATATTGAAAATGTTTAGATGATTATAAAGGGTCTGTGAAAAAATGATTGCTCATTTTTTCACACACCCTTTTTGTTGTTGGAATATAATTGTTGTGAGAGAATAAAAAGTATCGTCTTTTAAAAAGCGAAAATGAGGTTAGTCTCAGGAACAGCAAAGGCTTTTGCTATATCAGATTATTTTCATAATTGAGTGTAATAGTAAACGAAGATAACCATGATTTTGACAGAGGAGATTTGTATGAGTTTCATAAGAAGGCTCACGAAGGTTCTCCGCGGAGAGAACTATTATGTGATAATCGGTTGCGGCAGACTGGGAGCTACTCTGGCTGAGCAGCTGGAGGCAGCCGGAAAAGAAGTGCTGATAATAGACAAGCGGCAGGAGGCTTTTGACAAGCTGCCGGACACCTACGGCGGAATGACCCTCACCGGAGACGGCAGTGAGCTGGCTGTGCTGGAGCGGGTGGGGCTTGATTCGGCAGAAGGCGTCATCGTGGTAACGAACAACGACAACATGAATGCCATGATTGCGCAGCTGGTGCGAGAGCTGAATCCCGGCCCGCGGCCGCGGATAATCGCTCGCCTCTATGAGCCGGGGCGTGAGGTAGTATATAGGGAGCTGGGGATTACCAGCATTTGCCCGTCCGAGCTTTCGGCTCGGGAAATCGCAAACTGCCTTGGGGAGGGAGACCGTTGGTAAGGGAAAAGATAATAATCGTCGGCGGTCGAACCAAAGCCAGAACCTTGGCAATGTCTCTTCTGGGACAGGGACATATCGTCACGGTGGTCAATTCCACTGTTGATGACTGCCGGATGCTGGCTGCGGTAGATGGACTGAATGTCATTCAGGGTGACGGAACGAAACCGTATATTCTCGATGAGGCGGGAGCCGGAGAGGCAAATATTCTCATCGCCATGTCGCCGCGTGATGAAGACAATCTCATTGCCTGCCAGCTGGGAAAGAAGCTGTACGGAGTGGGTAAGACCGTAGCGATGGTCGGCAGCCCGGACAAGGTGCCGTTTTTCCGGCGGCTGGGAGTAGACCATCCTATCTGTGCTGTCAATGCGGTAGCAAAGATAATCGAGCAACAGGCATTCCTTGAAGAAATGAAGGGCATGGTCTCTTTTGATGATGGGCGAGTCAACATCGTAGAAGTGGAAATGGATGAGGGATGCCCGGCAGTAAGAAAGAAGCTCAGGGATATCAAGCTGCCGGACAGTGTGATTATCGGTGCTCTGCTCAGAGGCAGTATGACGATAATTCCCCGCGGTGAAACGAGACTGCTGCCGGAGGATAAGCTGATAATTCTCTCGGCCGGCGGACAGGAGATAGAGGCTGTGCGTATCTTGCGAGGGGTCAGAGCGGATGGATAAAACTATCGACAGAGTGAGCCTGGGTAAGTACATGATACTGCTGGGGCTGCTGGCTCTGGTGCCGGTGGGCAGTCTGTTTTTCTACCCGGATGAGTGGATATATCGGGAGAGCTTTCTGCTGACCTTCCTGATATCCGCTTTCTGCGGCGGGCTGCTTTGTGTCTACGGATACTTTCAGAAGGATCCGGATGCCCTGCGCTGGAAGCTGCAGCTGAGAATGAGCAGTACGACGGTCTTACTTATCTGGCTTTGGGGAATGCTGGTGGGAGCGCTGCCGTTTTACTTCGGCGGACAGCTGGACTTTATCCGCTCGCTGTTTGAGGCGGTGAGCGGATGGACGACTACCGGTTTCACGGTGGCGGTGCCGGAGCAGTTGCCGCGTATTTATCTGTTCCATCGAGCCTTTATGCAGTATGTAGGCGGCTTGGGCTTCGTGCTGGTAATGGTTCTTTTCCTGCCGGGACGAAAGGCGATGACTCTCTTCTCCGGCGAAGGTCATCCGGATAGAATAATGCCCAGCCTTCAGCGGACGGCTCGCATCGTGTTTCTGATATACAACGGATTCTTTGTGGTCGGCGTGGGATTGTATATTCTGGCCGGTATGCCAGCCTTGGATGCCATCTGCCATGCCATGAGTGCATTGTCTACCGGAGGCTTCTCCACCTACACGGACAGCATAGGGGTTTATGGCAACCGGGCAGTTGAATGGGTATCTATTCTCCTGATGCTTCTGGGTATGACGAACTTTTATGTCATCCTCCAGTGCTTCCGCGGTCACTGGCGGGAAGCTGTCCGGGTGACTGAGCTTCGCCTGATGTGGGGGACTGTCATAATAGTATCGCTGTTTTTTGCCCTGCGGGAGCTTCCTGTTTTGGCAATGACAGGAGCCTTTGCGTCGCCGCAGGAGCTGGTGGTAGCGTGTCTCGATGCCTGGCGGCGTGGCATGTTCCTCACGGCAACTTCCCTGTCGGGAACCGGCTACGGGATAACCGGGCCGGAGGCATGGTCTCCGGCCGTGCTGATCGTCATGATGGTGCTGATGTTCATGGGTGGTATGAGCGGCTCTACGGCCGGCGGTCTGAAGCTCCACCGCGTCTATGTGCTGCTGCGAATCGCTCGTCTGTATCTCAGACGACGTCTGGTACCGGACAGGACGGTCATCGTGCCTCATTATTTCAGGGTTGAGGGACGGGTAGCCTTCGACCGTCATCTGGTGGATGAAGCTATTGGCTTTGCCCTCATCTATGTCGGCTTTTTCCTGCTGACAGCGATGGCACTGGCATTTACATCGGATGCAAGCTTCTCCGATATCATCTTCGAGGCTGCTTCTGCCATCGGCAATGTAGGAATATCCATCGGTATTACCGGGCCGGATACCAACAGTGCTTCGCTAATCGTAGAGATGATTGCCATGATGCTTGGCCGACTGGAGATATTCATCGTCCTTATCGGTATGTATAGTGCCTGGCAGGGATTCAGCAACAATAGAGAATAAATTGAGGGACTGTGAAAATGAGCGATCATTTTTTCACAGTTCTTTTTTTCATTCCTTTCTAATGAAGGTCTGCTAATATTGTGTTAATATAAGGAAAAGAAAATCTTCGGGAGGTTTTGCCCGTGTTGAATAAAATCGTGAAGAAATTAAGAATGAAGGCGGCAAGGAGTGTCCTTGCCGGTCTTTGGGCAGCCTCGCTGGTGGTGATGCCGTCGTCAGCGGCCAATGCTTCCGGCGGTGATGCCATGGCCGGAGTCATTGGCGCCATTGGCGCAGTAGCGGCCTACAACGGATATTTTCAGCAGATAACCGCTATCGGCAACAATGCCTACTATCAGGAAGAAACATATCAGATGGACAGACGGGAACATGGACTCTCCCGGTTTCGTCAGGACAAGATAGCAGTCGACCGGGTAATGAAGCAGCTGGTTGCAAAGGGCGACTACACGCTGGAGAGCCGAAATCTTCCTTTTCGCTGGGCGGTAAACGACAATGAAGAATTTAATGCGGCCTGCTATCCGACGAATTACATAAGTATCAACCGGGGATTGGTAGCCGGACTGCGGGGCAATGAAGACGAAATGGCAGCCGTGCTTGGCCATGAAATGATTCATGGGCTGAAGCTTCACGCTGCTTCCAACGTCGCAAAGGCTGCGGCGGCACAGATAGGAATGATGGCGATAAATGCGGCCACCGGTGCAGCCGACAGCGGAGTGGTGGCCATGATAACCGACTACGGCGTAGCCAAG
>JAZLHS010000060.1:0-21822 GCA_045616885.1 Selenomonadaceae bacterium
CTGGCATAGTAGTCGATTCGCTTTTGTTTCGTCTGTCCGGGCTCCGGCTCCGCTACCGCTTCCGGCTCCACGACCCGATTCTGCTCAGGCAGGCTGTTTATTTCCAAGGCTGCCGCCTCAGTCGCTTCAATAGTGCTATCCAGCAGGCGGGAAAACTCAGAAGCTTCCGCAAGCTCAGTTTCCGCGTCAGACACCTGCTCCGCTGCCTGTCCGGTCGCTCCGTAGGTCATCGCCCGAGACGGTGCAGTCTGTCCGGCCGCCTGATTACGAGCTGCGGTCTTCAGCTGCTCTCCCGTCATTACCGGCAATATTCCGCTCTCCTGAGCTGCATGAATTTCCTTACGCAGTCGGGTGAGTCTCCCATCCAGCTTTGCTGAAACTTCCTCGGCCTGAGCGATGAGGCTCTCCAGCCTGTCTATGTGCTCAGCCAGACGGTCTATTATTTCGTCCGCCGATTTTTCCATTTCGAAGCGAATCTTGTCCGCCGTTACCTCCGCCGCCTCCAGTCCGGTGCTGTCACCAAACAGCGTCATCCCACGCCGACGCAGAAGTATATAGACTAGGGCTCCGGCTATTATAATGAAGCCCAGTATCTCTGTTACCATACAATCACCAATCTACAGGAGCCTCGGCCTTAACCCTGCCTTCACTACTCCTTCTATTTTACCAGGATATATCAATGAGCGATCCTCTGGCGATATCCAGATTCTTGCTCTGACGGCGAAGCTCCTCCACCTCGGCGAGAATACGCGCCGCTTCGTCTTCGTTGTCCTCTCCGTCACGCCGGTGGCGTTTACCGCCGTTCCCGCCGCCCTGACGGCGTTCTCTCTCCGGGTCGTCCTTTACCTTCCCATCCTCTGCCTCTTCATGGCGCTGGACGGTGCGCTGATTTATTTCATCAGTTTCCTTTTGCTTCGACAGCTGATTATCCTGCTGAGCATTCACCTGATGGTGCATATTCTGTTGGAGCTGGCTTACCTCCGTAGATTTCGGAACCATCATCTGTAGGTTCATCGGGTTGAAATCCACTGCCATTGAAATCACTCCTTATTTGCCGCGAGGCACCTTCATCATCTGCCCGGCGCCCCTTGTCGAGCTAATAAAGTGGAGCTGTTTTTCAACAGCTCCCCCATTTATTCATCAATATGGTCCGGTCTTTATGTCGTCTCCTTCAGTATAGAGACTGCAGCAGCTCTGAGATGTCTGGAAATTCTTCATCAAGGAATTTATCGACAGGCGCACACCCGGATGAATGGTATCACGTACCTTCACCTTGCCGTGCTTCATCTTCATGAGCTCTTCATCCATCTTGGCCAGCAGCTTCGTCTTGCGCTCAATATCACCGGCCAGTGGGAACTGCGAGCGGGTCAGCTTGTTTACCTGCTCAATTCGCTGCTCTGACAAGCTCATGATATCTATGGTCTCCAATGTCCGCAATGTCTTCTTCAGAGAATCCATTTTCTTCTTTGCTTCGACCAGCTCCATTGACACCTTCTTGTATTCCCGATGAAGCATAGGATTCTGACCTACCGCCAGACGGGTGATGACATTTGCCGCATTGCCAATGACCTGAGCTCTTATCTCCTCACCGGCTGAAACCATACCACCGGTGATAGCGCCGCGCTTGCCCTCGACGATGACCTTCTTGCCTGCCGTGAGGGTCGAGTGAAGACTGACATCAAGTATATGAATGTCTCCGCCGGCCTCCAGCTCGGCATTCTCTGCGAAGCTGGCACTAATATTGCCCTTGGCGACAATCTTTCCTTTGTTCATACCCTGAACACCGCCGGCAATGGAAACATTATTACCTTCGACACTGCCGCCGGCTACTACGCCGCCGATATCAACATCGCCGGTAGCCGTAACGGAAAAGCCCAGCTCGACATCGCCGCTGACATGAACAAATCCGTTAAAGTTTATGTTACCGGTGGATACGCCGACATTGCCGGACACCTCAAAGCGTGGGTCTATCGAGATAGTGGTACCGCTGTCGACAATCTGTCCGTCAATCTTGGCTACTACCTCGTTCTCATTCTGAATGACAGTATTCTTACCTGCCGGCACCGGTCTCGGCTTGCCGGACTTGGCACTCACTTCATCGCCGAATATATTCCGCCCCGGCGTTCCCAGCGTATGCGGGATGCGCTTGGCGATGACATCCCCTGCCTTAGCCAGAACAAAGAGCTGCAAATTCTTAAAGTCAACACGGTCGTGCTGGTCGCTGGCTGCTTTTCCCTTCTGGGAAAGGTCAAAATATTTTTCTATGCGGGCATCTTCACCTTTTATCGGCTCGGTGCCTTTAGCGATGATAAAATCTATTCCCTTGAGCAATATCTTCTTCAGATACCCCTCATCGAAGCCGTACACTATGCCGGCTCGGCGCATGGATTCGATTACCACCGGAGCCTGCGGAATCTGTCGGCCCTGAACCTCGTCCCATTTAAGGGTGGCTGTCATTCTGTCCTTGGATATATCGAAGTGATACTCCGCCAACGGCAGTCCGTCATCAAAAGCAGCATTGCCGTAGCGACGCATGCCATCCTCCGAAGACTCCGGATCTCCTTCAAACAGCTCCGCCAGCTGTGTCTTCTCTCCATCAGCCTTACGAATGGCCCGGGTCAAAGCAACGATATCATAGTCTATTGTCCGATACCTATCCAGTATCTTCTGCATTTCGTCCATCTCAAAGAGGACACGGTCATCCTCCATAGGATAGACTGTGACAAATACTCCGGCCTTTTCAAATTCCATCAGGTAGCCGATTTCCTTGCTGCCTTCACAAAACCATCCGTTATTCCCATCCTGGGTCGCGAACTCAGCTCCGCTACCATTGGTTTCGTAAAAATCTGCCATGTCAAGACCTCTTTTCGTAAACAACTGCACATCCTGTTAAGCTGTATACCAAAGGGAATCAATATACCCTAGATTGAATCTATATTCATTGCTGCCAAAAAACCGCGCAGGCGCATTACCGCCTTGGAGTGTATCTGACAGATTCGCGCTTCCGTCAAATGAAGTACCATACCGATTTCCCGCAGAGTCAATTCTTCAAAGTAGTACAGGGAAATCACGATTCGCTCTTTTTCCGAGAGCTTATCTATCGCCTTCGCCAGACTCTTTTTCAGCTCCTGCTTCTCTATCCCTGCGGTGGGATCACTATTGGAGTACTCTGTCTCCTGCCGCAGATAATCCTCCAGCGGAACAACGGTAGACACATTTATCTCCATCTCGATGCGATGCAGCTCCGGGATGGTTATCCCCAGCTCACCGGCTGTCTCTTCGTCAGTAGGCACACGTCCCAGCACACTCTCCAGCTTAGCAACAGCCTTCTCATATTCCTTTATTCTGGCTCGCAGGGAAATGGGAATCCAATCCTTGGAGCGAAGATAATCAAGCATTGAGCCCCTTATCCTCGTCCCGGCGTATGTCTCAAACTTATTTCCCCTGCTCACGTCATAGCGGTCTACCGCATCCAGCAAACCAAAGAAACCGCTGCTGATGAGGTCATCCCGCTCAATGTGCGAGGGCAGGCTGATGGCAAGGCGTCCGGCGATAAGATTCACCATGGGGAGATAATGCTCAATGAGCCTGTCTCTAACCTCCCGATCCTTCTTTTTGCTGTACTGTTCCCACAGAAGGGATATTTCTTTGTCGTCAAGCTCTGAGGCCAAGATAATCCCTCCCATCTTCTTTCTATTATAGCCGCCGCGCCTGAAAATTACAAAAAGATGTAAGGACGGATGCCCGCCGTCTACACCTATTTACCAAGCATTTATGAAGCTTTCTGTTCTTTATTCGGCCTTCGGCAGATTTTCCGCCGTAAAGGCACTGAATTCGGCCGGTTCCTCTTCCGCAAAGAAGGGAACAAAATCCGGCTCCTTCTTCTCAGGACTGCCTTCTGCCGCTACATCAGCCAGAAGCTCGTCCACTGCCGCATCGGTTTCCGCTTCGGTCGACCGTTCGGCCATCCCGTCTTCGGTCTCCTCCGCAGCCTCTTCTTCATCGACTTCCTCTTCCGTCTCCTCTTCAAGGGCATAGAGATAGTCATCGTCGTAGGCTTCACTAACCCAGACCGACTGCATATCGGCATTCCTGGCTACGAACATAGGGATGCCGATACGGTCAAGAAACTGCTCTAAAATGAAGACACTAAGAGAACCGAACAGGAACCCCACCAGCGCACGATACATTACAGTGGAGGTCTTATACTCGGCTCCAAACCCGGTCATCATTATAATGAGTGCCGCCACGATACCCACCGCCAGAGCCACGGCCAGCTTGAAGGCCTGACTCTGACGGAGGCGAACCGCCCCGGGCACCGGGACGGGCACCTCAACATTTACCTTTGTCCAGGAAAATTTACGCATGGTCAGATTTTCCTTTCGCCCTTATCAACGGTCTTGACTGTATAGTCGCCGTTGTTCAGGTCGATGGATACTGTACGACCGCAAGTGCCGCCGGTATCCTCTGCGATGATGGGGATTCCCATCTTTTTCAGCATAGCCTTAGCCGCAATCGCGTTCTTTTCGCCTACCTTCATTATATCGGTGGCGTTGGCGAAGGAGAACATCTGCGCACCACCGGCAAGCTTTGCAACCAGGCGCCGCTGAACGCCGCCGGCTGCGACAACATCCTTTATCATCAAAGGGATGCCGGTATCAGCGAACTTCGCCGGATTGTCAGTGGAACGGGACTGCGTACTGTCTGACAACATAATATGAAGTAGACCGCCAACTTTACTATGAGGGTCATACACCGAAATTCCGATGCAGGAACCCAAGCCATAGCTGATGAGAGTTGACGGCGCCTTGCCGACCTTGTAGTCGGCCATTCCGACCTTTACCAAGTCAGGCATAATTATTCAACTCCCACAGCAGAAAGTATAGTCTCCAAAGAACCCGGATCCGGCACAAGGAAGAAATGTCCGTTGATGCCGTCATCCTCGGAAATAAACTTCGTCTCGATAACCAGCGCCTGATCACCCATCTGACCGAGCTGAACGAGAACTACGTTGAGGATAGCACCCGCCATATCCATAGCCAGAGCCGGGATAGACGGAAGCAGAGCCAGCTTCGTGAAATTGAACAGTGCGTTGAGGTATGCACCGGAAAGGATGTTGCCAATCTCCATGAGAGCTGACTCATCCATGAAATCCAGCGATGTAGTCTCACCGCGCTGCTTGCCCATGAGCGTATCTACCAGATAGAAAGCGCTGTCGCGGGGCATGAGGAAAAGAATATTACTGGGGGCCTTGCCGTATACTCTGAGGAATACACCAACAACTACGGTCTCCGGGCCGCCTACCAGCTCCGGAACCTCCTCAAGAGGAACGATAGAGACCTTCGGTACATTCATTTCGATACGGCGATTTATCAACTGTGAAAGTGCGGTTGCCGAGTTACCGGCTCCGATGTTGCCTATCTCTCGGAGCGCGTCTAACTGGTTGCCGGACAAATCTTTGAATCCTGTCGGCATGTATTACACTCCTTTACTATTATTTCAGCTCGTCAGTGAGACCAACGATTGCGTTGAGATCCAGCATGATTACAAGGCGGTCATCCAGCTTGCCGATGCCGCTGATGAAGCGACCGATTTCATTATCTACAGCCTTGGCTACTTCAATCTCATTCTGGTCGAAGACAAGAACCTCGGTAACCTCATCGACAATCATGCCTACGGAGACCTCGTCGACCTTTACGATGACGATACGGGTGTCATCGGTATAGGGGGTATCCATGAGACCGAGGCGCTTCTTCAGGTCGATTACCGGCAGTACGCTGCCGCGGAGGTTGATGACGCCTTTGATGAAATCGGAGGCATAGGGAACGCGGGTGATATCCGTCAAACCCTTAATCTCCTGAACGTTCAGAATATTGAGACTGTATTCTTCCTTGCGGAGCTTGAAGGCAACTACCTGAATCTCGCCTTCGCCCACGACTTTCTTATCGATCTTTGCCATTTCTCATTCACCCTCCCTTTTACATCAATGCGCTGACATCAAGAATGAGCGCTACGCGACCATCACCGAGAACGGTTGCACCGGAGATGACCTTGAGGCCTGCCAGCATCTTGCCCATGGTCTTAATAACGATTTCCTGCTGACCGATGAGGTTGTCGACGACGATACCGGCTTTCCTGTCGCCGATATGAACGACGACAACGAAGATATCTTCGTTCTCTTCGGTATTGGTCTTCGGCACCTGAAGTACATCGGCACCGCGGATGATGGGGATAATCTGACCGCGGAGGACGATGACCTCTTTATTCTTAACAGTCTTGATATCATCGGGAGTGATGTTGATGGTGCTGTCGATGGAGCCAAGCGGGATAGCATACATTTCATCCTGCATCTTGACCATCAGCGCCTGGATGATCGCCAGGGTCAGCGGCAGCTTAATCTTAAATACGCTGCCTTCATCAATCTTGGTCTCAACATCGACATGACCGCCGAGGGATTCAATCTTGCTGCGGACAACATCCATGCCTACGCCGCGACCGGATACGTCGGTAATCTGCTCGGCAGTGGAGAAGCCCGGCAGGAAGATGAGGCGTACTGCATCGGCATCGTCAAGTGCCTCTGCTTCTTCTGCACCAATCATGCCCTTCTCAATAGCCTTGCGGCGAATGATATCGGCATCGATGCCTTTACCGTCATCGGTGACCATGATGACAACGTTGTTGCCTTCGTGACGGGCGATAAGACCAATCTCACCGGTACGGGGTTTGCCCTTAGCTTCGCGGTCATCCGGATGCTCGACGCCGTGGTCGAGGGAGTTGCGGAGAAGATGCATGATGGGATCGCCGATCTCATCGATAACGGTACGGTCGAGCTCTGTCTCCTCGCCTTCGATAGTGAGGTTGATTTCCTTATTGAGTTCCTTGGCAAGGTCGCGAACCATACGGGGGAAGCGATTGAATACCTGACCGACGGGAACCATGCGAACCTTCATGACGACGGTCTGGAGGTCGGTGGTTACGCGATCCATCTGCTCCAGAGTCTCGGTGAGTTCCGTGAGGCGGTGCATGATACCGATCTGCTCAAGGCGAACCTTGTTGATTACCAGCTCGCCGACCAGATTCAGGAGGGAGTCGAGCTTTTCAATATCTACGCGAACGGACTGACCGCTCTTGAGCTTCTTATCCGGAGCCTTGTTGGCACCGGCCTTGTCGGCACTCTTCGGTGCAGCAGCCGGTTTGGCAGCGGCAGGAGCGGCAACCGGGGCAGCGGCGGGAGCTGCCGGAGCAGTCGGAGCCGGGGCAGCTTTCTTTTCCTGTATCTCCGTTACTGCGGCGCTTTCTACCTCAGATACGGACATGACGACTTCCTCGACCTGCTTGGCATCCAGCTCGCAGACATAGACCACATCGAAGGAGCTGTCAAACTTTTCCTGCTCCAAATCTTCGGCGCAGGGAACGGATTTTACCACATCGCCCTGTTCATCCAGAGCGTTCATTACCATGTAGGAGCGAGCTGCCTTTAGAATGCAGCCGCTGGAGAGAGTAACCTTTATGGCGTATGCCCGCAGGCCGGTATTGCGAGCCTGTGCGATGACATCCATATCGGTATCATTCAGCTCAATGCCCACTTCCGCAGCAGCAGGCTCAGCTGCTGCCGGTGCAGGAGCAGCGCCGCCGACAGGAGCTGCAGCAGCGGCAGCAGGGTCGGTACCATTCTCGACAGCCTTAACGATAGCAGACAGGGAAGCAACCAGATCGGTAACATCGGCTACATCCTCGGGGCCGCCCTCACCGACGCTCTCAACGTTCTGTTCGAGGGCGTCAATGCACTTGAAGAGCTTATCTACGATATCACTGGAGACCTTCAGCTGCTCCTTGCGGAGGAGGTCAAGTACATTCTCCATATCATGAGTAAGCTCTGCTATCTTCGTATAGCCCATGGTGGCCGACATACCCTTGATGGTATGTGCATTACGGAATATCTCATTAAGGACGGACAGGTCTTCCGGATTGTCCTCCAGACTCAGTAGACCGTCATTTAGGGATTGCAAATGCTCTCTGGATTCTTCCAGAAACATCTCCATGTACTGATTGGTTTCCATCGTAGATACCTCCTATTATCTCTTTAATGCTCTTACTGCAGCGTCTGCTATATCTTGAACCGGCAACACTTCATCGGCCAGTCCCCGGTCTACTACTGCCTTCGGCATACCGTAGACTACGCAGGTCTCTTCCGATTCGGCTATTACATAGCCGCCGGTCTTCTTGATTTTTTCCATGCCGTTGGCTCCGTCCTGACCCATACCGGTCAGGATTACAGAAACTATATCGTTTCCGTACTTTGCTACAGACTCGAACAGCATGTCCGCCGCAGGTCGTAATGTCCCCAGCGGTGGGTTCTGATTGAGGGATATCTCCTTGCCGCCTGCCCCTTCGGCTACCGTCATGTGATAGCCGCCGGGAGCGACATATACCGTACCGGCCTTCAGAGGCTCATGATCCTCGGCCTCTTTGACCGTTATAGCCGATACTTCGTTAAGGCGCCGGGCAAGGCTGGCAGTAAAGCCTGCCGGCATATGCTGAACCATCAGCACCGGACAGGGCAAATCCGCCGGCAGACGAGGAACGAATTCCTGCAGGGCATTCGGCCCGCCGGTACTGCAGCCCAGAACGATGAACCGTCCTCCGGCCGAGGCTCTTCCGCCTGTTGCCCTCAAAGCCTGCTTCACATTCCCTCGGGTGAGGGTTGTCGTCGTTCTCGCAGCGGTCAGTGTCTTTCGTTCCGGCAGCGCTACTCTTACCGTCGTCGGCGGCTTCTTTATCGGCGGCGGGAATACCGCCAGACTTCCATTCAGCCGCTTCCGTATCTTTACCTGAGCGGCTGCCCGGCATTTCGCCAGTATCTCTTCCGCTACAGAATCAAGCTTGGACAGGGAGCCGTTCGGCTTGCAGATGAAGTCGATAGCACCAAGCCCCATGGCTTTGATGGTGGCATCTGCCCCCTCCCGGGTAATACTGCTGACCATTACTACCGGCAGCGGACAATCCTTCATTATCACTTCCAAGGCTGACAGGCCGTCCATTATCGGCATGTTTATATCCAAAGTCAGTAAATCAGGCTTTAACTTAATGACCTTCTCAATGGCTTCCTTGCCGGTCTTGGCAGTATCCAGTACCTGAAAGTCAGTCTGTGATTCAAACAAATCCGTTATTACCCGACGCATGAACGCCGAATCATCTGCCACTAAAACCCTTATCATGTTGTGTCACCCCGTTTATTCCGGCTTAATCCCTTTAGCCAGACTCTGACGCTGCAAATCAAAAATGTACTTTACAAGCTTATTCCGTACCGGACGAGTCAAATTCAGCATGCGCACACCAACGAGGTATACCGGATTCGCATCAGTCTCTATTGTCATACATCGTGCTACCATGCACATGAGGTTCATGGTGCCGATGCCCGGAACATTATGTACCTCCACGGAGACCGAAGTCCCTTCCTTTATCCGGGTGGACCAGGAGAAGGCTATACCACCGCCGCTGATGTCAACCATCCTCGTTTCAATCAGCGGGCCAAAGGCTCCTTCTTCGTTCATTACCCGCACCTTGATAGGCGTATTCACAGAGACTCTGACGAATTCTCTGTTCTGATGACGCTCTACCGTCTCCGGTGCATCGATTATCCAGACCGGCACCGTCTCCATGGCCTTTTCTCTGTAGTTGGTAAAGAATCTATATCTGCACCCCTGACCCATAGCCACGGCGTACAGATGCTCACCGCTCATCGGTATTACCGGGCGCAGCTTGCTGTCTATGGGCATTGCCACTACCAGTTTATTATCCCGCATATCCTCAATTCGGCTCAGCACGCCTTCATCCTGATTTTCCAGGAAGAATTCCAGACGCTGACCGATTTTAAGTACACTCTTCGCAGGCAAAATATCCGGCATCGTTTTCATCTCCTGTCATGAAAAGTTGAATCAAACTCCCGTTAATTGTTCCAAAATCTTGCCAGGAATTCCCGCCAGCCCCGCTTCACTTCCGGTCTGCTGCCGGTGAGAAGCGTCGCTGCAATCGCTTTCACGCAGCGGCTGGCTATAGTATCACTGTCTGCCACCATGAACGGTGTCTGGCGACGGACAGACTTCAACACATTTCTGTCTTCGTAAATGCAGCCGCCATATTCCAGGTCGCTGCCGAGAAATCTTTGGGCGGTCTGCCGCAGCTTCGCTACGACATCGCTGGAGTCAGCCTCATCGTATACTCTGTTTACTACCAGTCTGAGCTTTCTTTCCTTCTCATAATGACTGTATGCCTTCATTACCGCATAGGCATCGGTAATGGCGGTAGGCTCCGGTGTAGTAACGAGGATGACCTCATCGGCGGCCAGAATGAAATCCAGAACATTTCGTCCCAGTCCCGCGCCTGTATCGATGAGAATGATATCAGCCTGACCGTCACAGACGGCCAGCTTCTCCCAAAGTATCTTTCGCTCTTCCGGTGTGAACTCTGCGATATGCTCCATACCGGAGCCGCCGGAAATATAATCGACTCCGTGGGGGCCATGTGTCAGTATATCGTTGAAGGTAACACCGGGCTCCAACAGGCTCAGCAAGGTCTTCTTGCTTGAGGTGCCCAGCACTACATCAACATTCGCCATGCCCATATCGGCATCGATGATTATCACCCGCTTGCCTTCCTCTCGAAGGGCAACAGCGAGGTTCACGGTAAGATTCGTCTTGCCGACGCCGCCCTTACCACTGGTGACTGCGATTATCCTCGCTCCGGCGAAAGCAGGGCGAAATATCGCTTCATCCGGTACCGGCTCACTCTCCGCAAACGGATTGAGCGACGACGGTACATCCATCGAGCCCTGCAGCTGCATGGCTCGATACTCGGGAGCCAGCGGCAGCGGCGGCGGTGCCGCCTTGGGGGTGACCATGGTAAGCTGTGGTGCGCTCTCCGCAGGGGCTGGCGAGTATTCTTTTTTATCTCCCACCAACGCTCGCAGTCGGGACGCCTGATCTATCATCAATTGGACTCTCTTTCAAATTATTTCAGCAGCAGCTTCGCCAGGTTGTCGGCTACTGCTGCCTCAATGTCATCGGGAACGCTCTGCCCGTTTGTCAGGTAGGACACCGGAGTTCGGCGGCGACTGATGAGATTTATGACCGTGCCGAAGGATTCCGTCTCATCTGTCTTGGTAAAGAGCAGACGATCCGGCTTTACCGGAGCAAACCTGTCCATGATATCCAGAGCATCTTTTTCCTTGGTCGTCGCACTGAGGACGAGATGCTTCTCGATGGAAGCATCCACATCCAGAAGCTCTGCCAGCTCCTGCATCTGGAAATCATTGTGCTGACTTCTGCCAGCTGTATCAATAAGGATAAGTCCCTTTGTACGGAACTTCTTGATGGCGTTTCTAAGCTCGGTGGCCGAGTAGACTATCTCCAGCGGAAGACCGATGATATCGCTGTATGTCTTCAGCTGTTCTACAGCCGAGATTCTATAAGTATCGGCGGTGATGAGAGCTACACCGGCACCCCGTTCCAGAACGAACTTGGCGGCAATTTTCGCCAGAGTAGTAGTCTTGCCGACACCGGTAGTTCCTACCAGTGCGACGATTCTGGGCTTGCCGGCCTTGAGAGTAATATTGCCCGGCTCTCTAAGGAGAACCTTGCAGTACTGGGTGACAGCAGCCAGTGCTTCCGGCGAATCCTTCGCCAGTGACAGCGCTCCTGCCGGCATGCAGCGAATCATTTCCTCCAGCACCTGCTCATCTATATCCTGAGCCAGCAGGGCTTCTCTCAGAGTCACCGTTCCCTTGTCGATTTCTTTGCCGCCAACAGCCTTCCGAAGCATTTCCTTCAGCTGAGCGACTTCGTTCTCCAGCGCGCTTATCTTCTCCTGCTCGGCGGCGTTTACCTCCGGGGCGGTTTTTATTATTCGCGTCGTCTCCATGGGACGGAAGTCCGCGACCATCTGCTGCTCTTCATATACCGGAGCCTCTGCTGTCGGCTCTATATATTCCTCGTACACCGGCTGGGGCTGAGGTACAGTCTGACGAATTATCTTAGGTTGCGTAGCCGGCTGCTGCACCATCTGAGGCACAGGCTGCTGATACTGAACCGGCTGCGTTATCGGTGTGCTGGCCACCGGCTTCTGCCGCTGGCGTCTTGCTCCCGGGCCGGCCGTGAGCTTACGGCTTATCGCCGGTTTCTTCCCCGCTATGCGGGCTGCCCGCTGAGCCGACTCCTCGACGCCCTCTGCCGTTCCGGCCGTCTTGTACTGGGTCAGCACATTCATGGGCTGCGGAGTAGACTGGATATCTATCGTCCCCGCTGTCTGCGGTGTCGGTACCCTGTCAGCCGGAGCCACCGGGCGGGTCTTGGCTATCACCTGTCGGATATTTCCGGCGCTGATGTCCGGAGCGACTACCGGCGGACGAGCCGGCGTATCGTTGTCATCTATTGCGGCGGTTACTTCCACCACTTCCTTGCTTTTCAGGCCGAGAATGCCTGACTTTTTCTTATAGCGCTTTGTATGAAGGATGACAGCGTCGCTGCCCAGCTCCTCCTTCACCATTTCCATAGCCGCTTTCAAATCGTCGGCTTTATATACTTTGATGCGCAATTAAATCTTCACCACCCCAAGGATTTGGATCTCGATGTCCTGCTCAATTTCAGCGTGACTCAGGACGATCAATCCTGCCACAGAGCGTTCAACCAGCTTGCGGAAGTAGAGACGAACCGCCGGACTGGTGAGGACGATGGGCTGATAGCCCATATCGGTGAGCTTTGGCAGCTCCCGATTCAGCGAGCCGAGCATCCGCTGCATGGTATCGGGATCCAGGCTCACATAGGACCCGCGGTCGGTACGCTTTACAGCCCCCGCAATCCTGTTTTCCAGTGCCGGGTCCATCGTGAGGCACGGGAGGACATTATTCTGTGTGTACTGTCTGGTGATATGGCGGCTCATGGCGTGACGGACATACTCGGTGAGTACCTCGGTATCCTTCGTCGCCCTTGCGTAGTCGGCCAATACCTCGAAGATAGTAGCCATATCTCTGATGGAGATACGCTCTCTGAGCATATTTGCCAGGACTTTCTGAATTTCGCCCACGGACAGGAGATCCGGAACGACTTCGTTCACCAGCGAGCTGTTGGTCTTCTTCAGGTTGTCCACCAGATCCTGAGTCTCCTGACGACCCAGTATCTCATCGGCGTGAGCCTTTATGACCTCGGTCAGATGTGTTGCCAGTACCGAGACAGCATCGACTACGGTGTAGCCGTTCAGCTCCGCCTGCTCACGCTGCTCCTCGGTGACCCAAAGGGCCGGCAGACCAAAGGCCGGCTCGATAGTCTCAATTCCGGCTATCTCCTCAAAGACTGTTCCGGAATTCATTGCTAAATAGTGATCGAGTAATAATTCGCCTTTTGCTATCTCAATTCCTTTTAATTTTACGATATATGCATTGGGTTTTATTTGAATATTGTCACGAATTCGGATGGTCGGGACCACAAGTCCTAGTTCAAGTGCACACTGCCGACGAATCATAACGATACGCTCCAGCAGATCGCCGCCCTGTCCTGTATCTACCAGCGGAATAAGGCTGTAGCCAATCTCCAGCTCCATAGGGTCTACCTGCAGCAGGGAGATGATGTTCTCCGGCTTCGTTGCTTCCTGCTTCTGTTTTTCCTTCTTCTTCTCCGTCTCCTGTTCTTCCTCGACCACATCGGTCTTCTGGAGGTTCTTCGCTACGAAGAAAGCCAGACCGGCGAGTGTGAGGAACGGGATGGCCGGAAGTCCCGGTACCATAGCCAGGAGCACGAGGACACCGCTGGCGATGAAGAAGATGCGGGCGTTTCGGAAAAGCTGACCGATGAGGTCTTCACCCAGATTGCCATCGGATGCGGCACGGGTAACGATGATACCGGTAGCTGTGGAGACCAGCAGAGCCGGAATCTGATTGACGAGACCTTCACCGACGGTGAGGAGGGTGTAGTTCTGAAGTGCCTGAGTGATGGTGAGGTTTCTCTGAACCATACCGATGAAGAAGCCGCCGACGATATTGATGATGATGATGATGATAGCGGCGATAGCATCACCTTTTACGAACTTAGAAGCACCATCCATTGCGCCGTAGAAGTCAGCCTCGTGCTGAATCTTCTCGCGACGTTTTCTGGCCTCTGCATCAGTGATAGCACCCTGATTGAGGTCAGCATCGATAGACATCTGCTTACCGGGCATTGCGTCCAAGGTGAATCGAGCCGATACTTCAGCTACTCGCTCAGCGCCCTTGGTGATAACGATGAACTGGATGATGATAAGGATTACGAACACAATAAAACCGACGACAGCATTACCACCGACAACAAAGTTGCCGAATGACATAATTACTTCGCCGGCATAACCTTCAAGCAAAATAAGCCGTGTCGATGACACATTCAGTGCCAGTCGAAACAGCGTTGTCAAAAGCAAAAGAGATGGAAAGACGGAGAACTCCAATGGCTCCGTATTGTAAATGGCCACCATCATGATGACCAGCGCCAAAGTGATGTTCAGGCAGAGAAGCATATCCAGAACGATAGTCGGCAGCGGAATAATCATCATGATGACTATCATGATGATGGCTGCTGCTACGATGACATCACTATAGCGTTTTATGACGCCGCCGGCGCCGTTACCCGTCGTTGCTGCGGGAGTTGCCATAATACTGCTCCTAATAATTTATTTTAGGGTCTTTATATCTATTTGTACCTGTTCTTTAGCCTGTAAACATAGGCCAGGACTTCTGCCACAGCCTTGTACAGCTCAGGCGGAACACTGCCGCCTACATCAACCATAGCGAACAGGGAGCGGGCGAGAGGCTTATTCTCCACGATTGTGACTCCGGCCTCTCGTGCGATTTCTTTTATCTTCTGAGCCACCAGATCCTGACCCTTGGCAATAACCAGCGGGGCATCCATTCCCTTCTGGTACTTCAGCGCTACTGCGAAGTGGGTCGGGTTGGTGATGACGACATCTGCCTGAGGCACTTCCTTCATCATGCGAGACATTGCCATCTGGCGCTGTTTCTGCTTGATTTTGCCCTTTATCTGAGGGTCGCCTTCCATCTGCTTGAACTCTTCCTTGACCTCCTGCTTGCTCATCTTCAGGCTCTGCTTATGCTGCCACCTCTGGTAGCCGAAATCAAGTATAGCCATGATGAAGATGACGATGAGTACCTTGAACACCAGATGGATGATGATGTCGGATATGATTGGAATACTGGCGGTCAAATCCATGTAGAGGTACTTAGGAGCCTGAGGAATCTCTTCCTTCAGGTAGGTGTATATGAAGAAGCCGATTATCCCTATCTTCATGAAGGATTTTATCAGCTCCACCAATGCTCGCTTGGAGAAGATTCGCCCGAAGCCGTTAATTGGATTGAGATTTTCAATCTTAAAGGACAGCGGCTCGGTGGTGAAATTTATTCCTACCTGCATCAGATTGATGCAGAGACCGGTGATAAGTATAGTGAACATCAGCGGCAGTGCCGTCTTGCCCAGCAGTGTCACGATGTCGATAAATATCCGCATGACGGATTCTGTGGTGACGGAAGCCGTCGGATGAGCCAGAATGTAGGACATATACCCGGTTATTTCCGTGTATATCCCGCCGCCCATCAAGTACAGGGCAAAGAAACCGCCCAGAAGGACGAATGCCGTACCCAGCTCCTGACTGCGGGCTACCTGACCCTTGTTTCTGGCATCGCTCTGTCGCTTTGCCGTCGGTTCCTCTGTTTTCTCCCCGGCGAACAGCTGCAGGTCGTAGACAAACGGAAGGCCTGTCCCCGGCACCGTATTAAGCTGTCTTTCAGCCTCTTCCCTCTCCCTACGGAGCAAGAGCCTTGAGGGCGGCTGACACATGGGCATACAGCTCATTGAACAACACATCCAGGAACAACACATAAAACGGAATGACGATGGACAGCACGAATAGGCCGATGATAATGTGCATGGGAATACCCACCACAAATATATTCAGCTGCGGCATCGTGCGGGCAAGAATACCCAATGACACATTCGTCAGCAATATTGCAAAGGTGACCGGCAAGGCTATCTTCATACCGGTGGAAAAAACCCCGGCGGTGAAGTCACGAATCATCAGTGCCACATTTGGATTGGCCGACATACCCAGTACCGGAACAAGCTTGAAGCTCTCGGCCAATGCCGCCACTATCATGTGGTGACCGTTGGTCATCACGAAGATTATCAGCGTCAGATTATAAAGAAAACTTCCGATGAGCGGAATCTGCTGACCGGAAGTCGGATCCATAACATTGACGATAGAGAATCCCACCTGCATATCCATCATCTTGCCTGCCATGTGAATGGCAGAAAAGGAAATGTACGCCACATAGCCGATGAGCCAGCCGATAAAAAGCTCAGACAATACAGCCCCCCCATAGGCAAGGACGGTCGGCGGAGCCGCAGCCGTAGTCACCTTGTCTACCATAGGGAAAAGGACGATTGCCATAGTAATGGCCACCGCCACCCGGAAAGTCTGAGGTATATTCTGCGAACCGAAGAACGGGGCAATAATAAATATTCCCGTAGTCCTGGTAAGGAGCAGGAGGAATATCGCTGCATGATTCTGCAGCAGGTCAAACAGATCCACCTGATTCACGCTCCCATCAGCCGATGTAGAGCGGCAGATTTACCAAAATATTTGTCACGTATTCGACCATCAGCCGAAGCATCCAAGGACCGAATACGAGAATCGCCACAAATACAGCAATTATCTTCGGAATAAAAGCCAGCGTCTGCTCCTGAATAGAGGTAGTAGTCTGGAATATGCTGACAGCCAGACCTACAAGCAGGCCAAGCCCCAGCATAGGCGCCGATATCAGCAGCACCATCATCAGGGCCTCCTGACCCAGCTGGATGACAACATCACCCGACATACCATCACCTCATCAGTTGAAGCTCATTACCAAAGATTTTATGAGCAGATGCCACCCATCCACCATTACAAACAGCAGCAGCTTAAAGGGCAACGATATCATCGTCGGCGGCAACATCATCATACCCATCGACATAAGGGTACTGGCCACTATCATATCAATGACTATGAACGGAATGTATATCATGAAGCCAATCTGGAACGCTGTCTTCAGCTCGCTGATGATATAGGCAGGAATAAGAGTAAAGGTCGATACATCTTCCTGTGATTCCGGCCGCTCTGCATCAGAGAGATTTACAAAAAGTGCCAAATCCGGCTCGCGGGTCTGCTTGAACATAAACTCCCGCATGGGAGCAACCGTCTTCGTCAGAGCCTCTTCCTGAGATATCTGCCCCTTCAGGTACGGCTGTATTCCCTGCTCATTGGCCTGACTCCAATAGGGCTGCATGATGTAGAAAGTCAAGAACAGCGCCAGTGCAATGACCACCTGATTGGGCGGCACATTCTGAGTAGACAGGATGTTGCGCATGAAGCCCAGCACCACCACGATGCGGACAAAGCAGGTCGTCATCAGGATGATGGCCGGAGCCAATGACAAAACTGTCAGCAGAGCCAAGATACGCAGGGTCACTGCTACATCCTGAGGATTTTCCGATGCTCCTACCCCAATAGTTACATTGGGGATGACAGGAGCTGCGGCTGCCGTCTCCGGAGTGGCGAATACGCTCACAAACCCTAAAAAAGAAAGCAGGACGCCCGTCAAAAGAAGCATCCAACGTTTATTAAACAACGCCTTAGCCTCCTCACCGACGACCGTCCCTGAATATTGACGGAACACGACTCAACAGCGTTTCCAGTGAGCCCAGCTGCCGGCTCAGAACAGCACCGTCGGTGACACCACCGACTATACCGCCTGCCCGCTCTGCCGCACGGCTGCGAAGTCGCTCTATCTCCTCTTCATCTTCTATCTCCCTTATGAGAGATATATTCTGCTCCGTTACACCAAGCACATAGACATGCCCGGCCAATTCCACGATAGTCACCGAGCGATTTGGCCCTACCGGCAGCTGAGTGAGTATCTGTCCTCCCTCGGCCGCTGCTACCCGGGCGAAGTGTCCGCCCAAATATTTCGACACCAAATAAGCCATCGCCACGACGAACGCAAAGACGGCAAAAAGGCTTACCAAATACGCTATAGTAGACCACCATGATACTGTCGCCGGCTTCGGGTCAGCATTTTCATAGCCGGCGAGATATCCACCGGCTGCCGAAACTTTCACCGGCAGGAGCAGCAACAAACAAGCGGCACTTGCGGCAAAGCCGCGCCGCTCAAATTTCTTCACAGCAATCAGCCAACAGCCTTGCGAACAGCTTCCAGAACGCGGTCAGCCTGGAACGGCTTTACGATAAAGTCACGGGCACCGGCCTGAATAGCTTCGATAACCATTGCCTGCTGACCCATAGCAGAGCACATAACAATCTTTGCATTGGGATCTATCTTGCGAATCTCTTTGACAGCGCTGATACCATCCATTTCAGGCATGGTGATATCCATGGTGGTGAGATCCGGCTTCAGTTCCTGGTACTTCTCCAGAGCCTTCATTCCGTTCTCTGCCTCGCCGACAACCTCGTAGCCGTTCTTGCTGAGGATATCCTTAACCATCATGCGCATGAAAGCTGCGTCATCAACGACAAGTACTCGTACTGCCATTTTTCTTCTCTCCTTATTGTGACTAGAACTACATATATTGATCTATGCGGGAGACGGACTCCTGTCCGTCCCCGCATTTGATTTCTGATTACTTCAGAGATGCGGCACGCTCGGCCGGACTTACGATATCGGTAATGCGGACACCGAAGTTTTCGTCGATGACTACGACTTCGCCCTTTGCCAGGAACTTTCCGTTGACGAAGATATCTACCGGCTCGCCGGCCAGCTTGTCCAGCTCGATAATGGAGCCGGAGGACAGCTCGAGGATATCTTTTATCGTCTTCTTGGTGCGTCCCAGCTCAACGGTGACCTGCAAAGGTACATCCAGAATGAGGCCGATATTCGCATCGTTTACCTGTACCGGGGTAGTAGACAGCGGCATGAACTGTGCCTGAGCTGCCGGCACGCCGGTAGCGATGTGGCTCTGTCCGTACATGGGCTGCGGCGGAGGCATCATCATCTGCGGCTGCATCATAGGCTGCTGCGGCATCATCATCGGCTGCTGCATCATGTCCGGCGGCGGTGCCATCATCGGCGGCGGAGCTACCGCAGGGGCAGGTGCCGGAGCGGGAGCCGGGGCCGGTGCAGGAGCTGCCGGAGCAGGCGGTGCGGGTGGTGCCGGCGGCTCCGGAGCGGCTGGCTCAGGCTCTGCCGGCTGCGGATTCATGAGGCTGTCGACCATCTCTTTAGCGATAGGCACCGGCAGTATCTGCATGATTTCGCTGTTGATGAGACCCTCGACCTCCATATTGAAGGAAATCTTTACAACGGTCTCTTCCGGGTTGATTATCTCGGTTATCTTTCCCTCGCTGCCAAGGTCTATCATGTTGACAACCGGAGGCGAGATATCGACTTTCTTGCTGAAGAGCGTAGACAGGGAGGTAGCCACCGAGCCCATCATCTGGTTCATGGCTTCTGCCACGGCGCTCATGTGAATCTCAGTCAGCTCTTCGCCTGGGTTCTGACCATCGCCGCCCATCATCAGGTCTGCGATGATTTTCGCATCATCAGCCTGAATGGCCAGGATGTTGTCACCGGCTATACCCACCGTGCAGCCTACCTCGACGATGAGATAGGGCATGGGGTAATCTTCTTTTATCATCCCCAGAGTGTAGAGAGACACCCGAGGTGTAGTAATTGACACCTTGTGACCAAGGAGCACGGACATCGTAGTTGCCGCGCTGCCCATGGAAATATTGCCGATTTCTCCAAGGGCATCCTTTTCCATATCGGAGAGCAGCGTCTGGTCAGGTAGGGCGATGCCGCCGCCATTGTCCTCTGCTGCAGGCTCCGGTGCCGAAGCACCAAGGGTACCACCGTTCAGCAGGGCGTCAATTTCCTCCTGAGAAATACCATCACTCATCCGTATTTTCATCCCTTTCCGAAGCTATCCGCGTAATCTGTACGGCAGCCCGCTTGCCAAATGTGCCGGGGCGGCAGTAGAATTTCGGGTTGCTGCCGATTATCACGGGCAGCTCGTCTTCCACCTTCGTATCCAGCTGGAGTACATCGCCAAAATTCAGGCTCAGGAACTCCCGGATAGAGACGGAGATATTGCCCAGCTCCACGATCATTGGCACCTTGGTGCGGGTTATCTTCCGCTCCAGGATAGCCACCTGCTCGGGATGCTGATCCTTGCCCGCTGAGGAGGCGACCCAGAAGGTTGTGGTCAGCTTGCTCATTATAGGCTCCAGAACAAGATACGGCATACAGATGTTCATGAAGCCTTCGACCTCACCGATGGTAACCTTCATGGTAATGATTACTACCATGTCACTGGGAGGTACTATCTGGGTAAAGGCGGGATTGGCCTCCATCATTTCGATGCGCGGCGACAATGTCACCACATTAAGCCATGCCTCACGGAGATTATCCAGCGCTTTAGCCAGCGATTTTTTTATAACAGCCTCTTCTATCTCGGTAAGAGTTCTCGGCTTTACCGTATTCTCACCGGTACCGCCGAAGATTCTGTCGATTATGGAAAAGGCAATGCCAGTATCAATTTCCAAAATGACATTACCCTTTAGAGGCGGTACTGCCAGAACGGAGATGACACTGGGGTTTGCCAGAGACTGAACGAATTCCTGATAGGTGAACTGCTCAACCGAGACGACATCCACATTTACCAGGGTGCGGAGGGTCGTCGACAGATGAGTATTCCACAGGCGGCCAAAATTCTCATGAATCATCTGCAGGGTGCGAATCTGATCCTTGCTGAACTTATCCGGTCGCTTGAAATCGTAAGTCTTGACCTTTTTCTGCTCCTCTTCCGCCTTGATTTCCTCAGCAGATACACTGCCGCTGGTCAATGACGAGAGGAGCTTGTCTATCTCAGATTGTGATAGTACGTCTTCTGCCAATCTTCATCCTCCTTCCTCGAAATATTTGAAACCTCAAACTCTGCCATTATATGGCTCATTCAGGTTCCCTCTATTACTGCAGGATGAAGCTGGTAATGTAAACAGAATAAACAGAGGAATTGCCCAGAGCCTTATTGAGCTCGGTACGAATCGTCTCTTTGAGCTCGTCCTGCTTGGAAGCCTCGAAGCTTTCCAGCTTTTCAGAGCGCAGAATATGGAGGACAGTATCAAGAATCTTGGTCTCAGCAATCGGCTGAACCTTACCTTCTTTTACATTGTCCTTCTTGCCGGGGTTCAGCTCCAGAACGAGACCAATCTTCAGGAAACGGCCGCCCTTGATGCCGCCAACATTGACCATGAGACCCTCGTCACCCTTGCCCAGCTTCACAAAAACACCGGGGTCGTGGTTCTTCTCGGGATCTATTGGGTTGTTCGCAGAATGCAGGAAATGCTGAACTACATAGTAAGAAATACCGCCGGCAGCTGCCAATGCCAACAGGACACCGACAACTATCATAATGATTTTAGATTTTCCGCTTTTCGGTTTTTCTTCGACGGCAGCTTCGTCCTCTTCCGTCTCCTCAGCCGTGGTTTCTTCATCAGCCATGGGTATCACTCCTTCTATTTCTTAAATTCTGTTATTCTCTATAATACACGGCTTCTGCCGTAATATTCAAAATCAGATTTTGTGCAGGGCACGCCTGTACATCATTACTCTTCTGACCACCTCATCCATAGGCTGGTCGACGATAAGCTTCTTACCATTAAGGAGAGTTATGACTGTGTCAGGAGTTTCCTCAATTGTTTCTATTATTTCGGCATTGAGGACGAAATCTCCTTTTTTAT
>JAZLHS010000061.1:0-4001 GCA_045616885.1 Selenomonadaceae bacterium
CCTAAGGGCGGGGGACCGCCGTCAGGCGGTGGTGGGTTCATAAGATTGGCGAACCCTCCACCATGCTTCGCATGGTCCCCCTCCCTGCAAGCAGGGAGGACACTTGGCATAGGCTACCGCTCACTGCACGCAGGGAGGACATACATCAAGCAATGAAGTCCGTTCCTGATGCCAGGGAGGACATACGCCGTTCAAGGCTCCTCTTTAGGGGAGGCTTTAGTAGTTGCATTATCGACTCTTAGGCTCCCCTTTATGGGAGCTGTCAGCGTAGCTGACTGAGGGGTGATAGACAAGTTACTTTCTTCTTTTCACCCCTCCGGCCTTCGGCCACCTCCCCTAGAGGGGGGGCTGGGAGTGTGAAGGCTTCGGCCACCTCCTACAAACATGCTAAGTTCATCCATCGCTTCGCTCGGATATCACTAAGCAGTTTGCATGGCTCGCACTAAATTCGCAAGCTCATTAAGTGCTCATGCACACCTAGAGGGGAGGCTTGGGAGTGTGAAGAATACATAACAAAACGAGGCTGTCGAAAGACAGCCTCGTTGAATTTACTTTTTGCCAATACAACCTCACCCACCGGCTTCGCCGGTCCCCCCTCTCCAAAGGAGAGGGTTTTAGGTGGGAGTCGGTACATCCGGGTGGATTGGCGGTACAGACTCCTTTGTTTCTGTATTGGATTGTTGGTCTCTGATGATTTATCAGAAGAAGAAGCGAACGCGGGAGAAGAGAATCTCACGATCCTTCTTGCTGTCGATGTTCTTACCGTTCATGTAGCCGAGGTAGAGGCCGATGTTCTTAGCAAGGCAGACATTGGCGCCGATTTCCCAGCCCTTGTTGCCCGGATCACTGTAGTTATAGGTGGCGTACTGAGATGCAACCTGATTGCCGAGATGCTTGTAAGCGACAGTAATGCCATAGGAGCCCGGCTTAGAGGTTTTCATGCCCTTGTAATTGACCTCAATGTTATAGGCTTTCTTCTGCTTGCTATTGCTGCCCTCAGAGTTAGCAGCAAAGGTACCGAAAAGTCTCCAGTTCTTATCAAAACGGTAAGCAGCACCAACAGCCCAAATGGAAGCCTCGTCCTTGCCCTTCTTATTCAAGCCCTGAGTCTTAATAGTGTCAGCATTCTTAATCTTATAGTAAGCGGCACCGGCATTGAACTTCTTGTCGGCATACTCGACCTTACCGCCAATGATATCACCGCCGGCACCAGCAGCAAAGTTGTCTACGTCATAGTACTGATGCTGCAGACGAGCTGCAGTAACGCCAACCTTCACCTTCTTGCCATAGTTGACCTCAATACCAGTGAAGGTGTTATCCCAAAGCATACCCTCAGTAACGGTTTCATAGTTCTCGAACTTACCGAGATTGATGGTAGCTTTACCATACTTACCCTGAGCATACATGTGGTCGATCTCTTTAATGGTGGAGTCCGCAGAGGTCTTATTATTGAGCTCATAATCAACACGAGCCTGAACAGTCCAGTTCTTGTTTACCTGAGCAACAGACTTAAGGCGGAACTCGCTCGTCTTCGCAGTCTTATTGCCCAATTCTTCCCGCATACGACGAGCAGCAGTCATGCGGAACTCACCGGAGAACTTTACATTGTCAACCTTCTTCTCGAGGGCGGCAACACGAACGCCGAGGGAGTTGAGCTCCTGAGCGAACTCAGCAGCGAGCTTATCGAGAGCAGCGCTGTTTACGCCTTTGGCCATAGCCTTAGCTACCATCTGAGCCATTTCGAAACGAGTGATTTCCTGCTCGCCGCGGAAGGAGCCGTCGCCGTAGCCTTCGATTACGCCCTCAGCAGCCAGCTGAGCAACAGCATCATAGGCCCAGTGGTCAGCCGGTACATCGGAGAACGGGTTGGCAGCAGCAAAGGTGGTGCTGGCAGCGCCGACTACGAGAGCGGTAGTCAGAGCAGATACGAGAGATTTTTTCATAGGTATAAAACCTCCTACAAATAGATAGAAAATAAAATATATAGCGAATATTCTATCTACCTGCCATTACAGAAGAGTCTCCATGTTTCCTCACTCATCATAGCAGTGGACAGAATACTTCACCCAAGTTTAATCAGTGCTCGTCTTCCGGGCAGTCACAGTTGTAGACATAGCCATCGAAGAGGTGGCAGGCCGCATGGTCAGCCGGACCGACATGGGTCATCGGAGGCATGTAGACGCGGCACTTCTCGTCAATGCAGTGAACGCAGCGGTCCTGGAAGGGGCAGCCCACCGGTCTGTCAAGAGGGCTAGGAATCTCGCCGTCGAGAGTCTTCAAGTCATGCTCGCCCTTGGGAACAACCGGGAATACAGACTGGAGCAGTGCCTGAGTATAGGGATGCTTTGCCTCTTTCAGGTGGGTGGCAGAGAGGGACTCAACTACATTGCCAAGGTACATGACGATAGCGCGGTTGCACATCTGATATACGAGAGCAAGGTCATGGCAAATGAAGATGATGGATACGCCGGTTTCCTTCTGGAGTCTCAGCAGCAGGTCGATAACGGTCTTCTGTACCGACACGTCAAGGGCGCTGGTAGCTTCGTCGCAGATGAGGATATCCGGCTCCAGTACGAGGGCGCGGGCGATAGCGATACGCTGACGCTGACCACCGGACATATTGGCAGGGAATCTATTTACGAAATCAGCAGGCAGCTCAACCTTCGCCAGCATTTCGATGGCTTTGGCTTCACAGTCCTTCTTCTCGATTAGTCCAAAGTTAATAAGCGGCTCACAGATGATATCCTTGATGGACATACGGGGGTTGAATGCCTGACCAAGGTTCTGGAATACCATCTGAATATTGCGGCGGTTCTGGCGAGCTTCTTCACCGGTGAGCTTGGTAATATCTTTTCCTTTATATATTACGCCGCCGGAGGTAGGCTTGTAGAGCTGCATTATCATCTTGACGATGGTGGATTTACCGCAGCCGGACTCACCGACGATGGCAAGGGACTCGCCTTTATAGAGATTGAAAGAGACGTCATTGCAGGCGGTAAGAACTTTACCGTCGTCCATCTCAAATTTCTTTACAAGGTGGTCAACACGGAGAACAACTTCCGGATGAGTTGCTGCCCCAGCATGGTCGTGATCGTGTTCGTGTTCAGTCATCGTAGTCGAACTCATTGGCAGCATCTCCAATCTGAGGAGCCGCAGCAAGCAGCTTCTTCGTATATTCGGTCTGAGGATTTCTTACTATCTGCTGAGAAGAGCCTTCCTCCATTACATGACCGTTCTGCATAACGATGATGTGGTCAGCCATATAGGCGGCAACACCCAGGTTATGGGTAACGATGATGATGGCGGTGCCGTCCTCACGGCAGATATTCATCATTTCTTTTACTACCTGTGCCTGAGTAGTAACATCAAGAGCACTGGTGGGCTCATCTGCCAGCAGCAGCTTCGGTGAGAAGCACATAGCCATAGCTACACCTACACGCTGATTCATACCGCCGGACAGCTCGAAGGGATAGCTATTCAAAATGACTTCGGGATTCGGCAGACTCATGCGCTTGAGCATCTGAACAGCCCGCTCAACGGCCTGCTCTTCTGTCATATCGGAATGCTGCTGAATGTATTCAACGAACTGCTTTCTGATGCGCTGGATGGGATCCATCGTACCGCCGCAGTCCTGAAAGACCATAGATATACCCATGCCGCTGAGCTTGCGCCAATCTTCGGGGGTATTCTGACGCAGGTCTTTGCCGTCGAAGAACATGTTTCCACCGGTCACGTGGCCAAGTCCTGGCAGGCAACCTAATATAGCGCGAATTACGGTGGTCTTGCCGCTACCGCTTTCGCCTACGATGGCACATACCTGACCTTTGTCCAGGTTGAGGTTGACGCCTTCAACGATGGGTCGGTCGCCATAGGCTATCGCTAAATCGGATACCTCTAATAGCATATCGCCACTCCTTAACTAGAAAATTATCGTAACAAATTGGGAAAATCTTTTTTTTACCCCTCCGCCCTTCGGGCACCTCCCCTAAATGGGAGGCTTT
>JAZLHS010000062.1:0-17394 GCA_045616885.1 Selenomonadaceae bacterium
CCTTAGCTATTTCAGTACGGATTCCAATAAGATAGAGGCGTTCTCCTATGTTCGCTTCACCTATGACGGCACCGTTCTTGGCGGTGGTTCGACCGGCGGGAGTCAGGGGGGAAGCGGCGGAAATGATTTCAAATACTTTGATAACCTTATGACGGTAACGGGCAATATGACCGGTCTGAATTCAACACAGAATCCGGATATTTTCCAGCGATATGACTTGACCACCGCGGCGGGGGTAAAAAAGGCTCACGATGATAATCAGAAAATGGAGATATCGTCATTTTATGATGGAAATATTGCCATCGGCGGCACGCTTACGACGAATTCCTTCCTCTTCAACAATGAGGCGAAGCCGTATCAGCAAAACGGCATAGATGCCCTATACAACGACTTGACAAAGTATATAGTCAAGCCCAATTATGATCCGTCTTTACAGAACGCCGACCTCGGAGGCTTTGTCGAAACAGCCAAGAAGATTGCCGCTGCGCCGACAACCTATCAGGGTTTGTCCAACGGAAGTCAGAGCTTTAATATCTCGGATATCAATACAAATGGCAGTACTTACAATGGATATCGCTATACGAACAACAATGGCGGAGACTTTCAGATTAATACCGGTTTGAACGGGAATAGCGATGATCCCTTCTATGTAATCGTCGATAATGCCGACGGTCCCAAGATTAGCATCAATTCCGGCGTAGATACCGGTCGCCCCGTTATTTACTGCTATCTTGGAACAAATGATATATGGGTTACAGGAAGCCAAAATGCAGTTTTTCGTGGAATAATCTATGCCCCGAATGCGTCTGTCCATGTGAATGATAACGGCTGGACCTTCTACGGCAGTATCGTTACTAAGAATCTGGACTTGCAGGCAAAGGGAACCTATGGCTACGGCAATTACCTCGGAGGGGGAAGCGGCTCAGGAGACAGCGGGACAGGCAATGACGGCACCGATAAAAAGGATGTTCATATCATGGCCAAGCCGGATGGAATCACCTGGGATGAGGACAGAGCCTACAACCTGTAGTGAGTCCCAGCTCAGCGGCTTTGCCGGTCGGCAGTTCGACGACAGCCACGGCCTTCCGGCAGAGGCTCAGTCCCAGCCAGGGTCTGAGGTGAGGCACTATCCTGATGATGTGTCCATCGTCGTCGAGATAGACGATATCGAGAGCAAAGCGCATAAAGCACATGTGGATGCTGTTGCAGGGAGTCAGCAGCAGGCCGTCAGCCGTGCCGATATTCTTTCGGAGCATCAGTCCCAGAAAACGAGAGACAAAATTATCCGCTACTTCAAGACGAAGCAGCGGATATTTTTTTTGCTTATCAGCGATATCTTTTATTTCGTATTCGACTATCTTTGCCATGAATCTGTTCCTCAGAGCGGTCATTGGCCGCCGAATATTCTTTGGCTGATGGTGATTAGCGGTGGTCCCAGTGCTACTATCAAGAGGGCGGGGAAGATGAAGAACACCAGCGGGAAGACTATCTTGACCGGGGCTTTGAGTGCCAGAGCACGGACGTACTGGCGATGGCGCTCCCGGACATTCTCGGCCTGTATCTTCAGAGTGCGTCCCATGCTGGTGCCCAGTCGCTCCGCCTGAATGATGGAGGTGACGAAGAGGGACACCTCGTCTACGCCGCAGCGCTCCGCCAGCTTCTGCAGGGCAGTCTTGCGCATCATGCCCATGCGGATGTCCCCCATGAGCTTGCGGCACTCGTCTACCAGCGGCCCGTTCATCCGGTCGATGATACGGCGCATGGCTCCGTCGAAGGAGAGGCCGGCCTCGACGCTGACGCTGAGGAGGTCAAGCACCTCCGGCAGCTGCCGGAAGATAGCCTTCTGCCTCTGCTGTACCCGGATGTTCAGCAGGACGATAGGCAGTGAGGCGGCAGACAGGGCGACGAGAGCCAGCAGGAGCACCTTCTGTATCATCAGGAGCTCAGACTCAGAGGTATAGAGACGATAGAATACACCAGCGAAGGCCGCTGCACCGAGTAGCAGCATGACGACGATGACCCGGCCGGGTGTCCAGCTGTACCTGAGACCGGCGAGCAGCAGCTTCTGCTCCAGCAGGGCGGCGATTTCCGTCGGAGCCAATAGGCGGACGAATCGCTCGATGGATTGCAGCAGCGGCAGGAAGACGCGCTGTGAGAACGGAATATCCGACAGGTGACGACCGGCAGCCCGACGACGCCAGTCCATTCTCGATCTGGTGGCGTTGGTGTCTGTCTGTCCTGCCTGCGCCGGATTCTGAGAAATCCCGCGCATACGCTCCTGGACTTCGAGGCTGGGGAGAATAAGCTTGCGGATGTAGCCCAGCAGAATCAGGAAGACGAAGGCGCTTACAGAGATTGCAAAAAGCAGTTTCAGCATTTAATAATCCATCTCCGTCCCTTCCTGTGTGAAGAAGCCCTCCGGCAATGTCACGCCGCTGAGACGGAACTTGTCCAGAAAGCCCGGCAGCAGTCCGGTGGGGGAGAAATATCCCTGAATTTTGCCATCGGAGTCGAGACCGGTCTGCTCGAAGCGGAAAATATCCTGCGTGGTGATGGTGTCGCCCTCCATGTGCTGAACTTCGGTGATGTGGGTGACCTTGCGGCTGCCGTCCTTTAGACGGGACTGCTGCAGGATGATGTCTACGGCAGAGGATACCTGCTCGCGGATGGCTCGCACCGGCAGCTCCAGACCGGACATCAGCACCATGGTCTGCAGACGGCTGAGGGCGTCGCGGGGACTGTTGGCATGGGCGGTGGTCAGGGATCCGTCGTGACCGGTATTCATGGCCTGTAGCATATCGAGAGCCTCGCCGGAGCGAACCTCACCGACGATGATGCGGTCGGGACGCATACGGAGAGCGTTGCGAACCAAGTCGCGAATCGTTATCTGTCCCTTGCCCTCGATATTGGCGGGACGACCCTCCAGCGTGACGACATGAGGCTGCTGCAGCCTCAGCTCGGCGGCGTCCTCGATGGTGACGATGCGCTCGTCACTGGGGATGAAGGAAGAGAGCACGTTCAGGGTGGTGGTCTTGCCGGAGCCGGTACCGCCGGAGACGAGGATGTTTATCCTCGCTTTGACACAGCCCCGCAGGAATACGGCCATCTTCTCATCAATAGTGCCGAAGCTGATGAGGTTTTCCACGGAGAAGGGAGTCTTGGAGAATTTACGAATAGTCACACAGGGACCGATCAGTGAGAGAGGCGGGATGATGACATTGACGCGGGAGCCGTCATCGAGGCGGGCGTCTACCAGTGGGGATGCCTCGTCGATGCGACGGCCGAGAGGCGTCAGGATGCGGTCGATGATGTTCATGAGGTGAGCATCGTCGTGGAAGTGGACATTGGTGAGCTGCAGCTTGCCCAGCCGCTCGACGAATATTTGCTGGGGGCCGTTTATCATTATTTCGGTGATGCTGTCGTCCTTGCGCAGCGGCTCGATGGGGCCCAGTCCCAGCATCTCGTCCCGCATGTCCATGATGATGCGGCGACGCACACCCATGGGAACCTCAAAGGGATTGTCCTCCAGTACCTTCTGGAAGTAGCGGTCGATGATGTCCTCGGCCTGCTGGGAGTCATGGCTGGACTGCGATAGGATAGCCTGCTCCTCGGGACTTATTTCCTCGACGATATGCTGATGTATCTTCAGCTTTAGCTGCATGAGGGAGTCGGTGGGGGACTCCGCTTTGCCGGTGGAGAATATCCGTACCTGCACATTGTGCCCGTCCTGACAGCCCAGTCTTGTTAATATCGACATTTGCTCACCTCCCTAAGATTAATCGGTATCAGTTTCCGCCGGATGAAGTCGCGGCCATGTTTTGTTCGCTGAACATTCGGTAGGACACGGTCATTGTTTCCAGCGCACTTCCTTCGAGGAGATTGCTGACCGCCGGATAGAAGCCGGAGGCTTTGTTTATCCGGGCGGTAACTACAACCAGAGCAGCCTGATTGTCCGCATCGTAAGCGAGACTAAAATCATTCGCACTGCTGTAGTCCCATGTATATATGCCGGCGGGCAGGGTCTGAGTGGAAAACTTCTGACGAATCGGTTCGTAGCCGACTATATTACTGCTGTTTTCGTTGACCTTGCTCTGGTATTGTTCTTTCTTCATTAGGGAGGCTTCGCGGGCGGCACGGCTGGCAATGGAGTTCAGCGTCACATAGTCGGCAAACATCATGCCGAAGAATATAGCCCCGATGGATAGAAGCAGAAACAGGGGCAGGATGATGGCGAACTCCAAGATGCCCTGTCCTTTTTGTCCTTTCATGCCGCGCCTCCTTATGCTACGAAAAAGGCAGTCTTCTCCCATGGAAGAAGACTGCCTTGCTGGGATAACTTTTGCCGTTCTCCCTAATATGTCACTGAACCTTTAGAACTTAGGGATTACTTTGTAGTAGTACCGCTAAGATCGTTCAGGGTGGTTGTTGCTTTGTCGAAGGTGTCATTGATTGCTTTGCTAAGACCGCTATCTTTAGTGAATACAGTAGCAGCAATGCCAACAACGAACGCAATAATCAGCGCGTACTCAATCATGCCCTGACCTTTTTTACCCAGGTACTTTTCCATGAACTTCTTCATTTTGTCTGCCTCCCATAGATAAATCAGGCGCCCTCAATATTGACGATGCGCCGAATAACGATAAACCCAATGAACTCCAGAATGATACCGGCAACTAATGCAACTCTTCCTAAGTAAGAATTTAGCATCGGCTGAAGATATCCCGGATTTACCATCATTATAAATCCACAGACGATAAAAGGCAAGGCCAAAAGTATCATGCCGGAAAATCTTCCCTGAGCCGTCAAAGTCAGTATTTCCGCCTTCATCTTGATTCTTTCGCGAATTGTGTCGCTGATTGTGTCTAAAATTTGGGACAAATTACCCCCTACCTGACGCTGTATCAGGACGGCGGTCACAACCAGATCAAAATCTGACGATTCCATCCGCTTGCTCATATTAGTCAAAGCAGTTTCCAGCGGGGAGCCCACGTTCATTTCACCGATGACTTTGCGGAATTCGGTGCCCAGCGGGGCATCCATTTCCCGGGAGACCAGCTCCATGGCCTGCAGGAAGCTGAAGCCGGCTCGCAGAGCGTTCGCAACCATCATGAGGCAGTCACCAAGCTGGTTGACGAACTTCTGTCGCCGTATCTTTATGCTTCTCCGCAGGTAGAATAGTCCGAAGAGCATTCCCCCGGTTAGACCAAGGAACAGATTTATAGGCTGAAGAGTCAGGAGGAAGAGGATTCCTCCCAGTAATAAACCAAAGGAGAAGATGATGACCAGAAATTCCGAGCCTAAGAGAGGCCAGTCGGCCTGCTGCATCCGGAAGTCAAGGTCAGCGGAATTGTGTATCCTGCGAAGCTGTCGGGCGATGACCCTGACGAACTGCAGCGCTGTCGAGCCGGAGTCTTTCTCGGCACCGGCGGAGTCTGATTCGCCGCTGTTTTCCAGCCGGGCCAGTCGCTTCCTTACCGCCTCTTTGGCCGCCTGACGGCGGCTCAGGTAGACGTAGAGGAGGATAAAGCAGAGCAGGGCGGAGAGAAGGGCAATCAGAAGGTTCATGATGCCTCCCAGCTCTGACGCCGCCGGATAGAGTCAGCCAGCCGCTCGATGGCATCGGTCAGGGGATTGTTCCCTCTGACATCGAGTGCGATACGCCCGGCATTGGCCGCCTCGGAGACCAGCTTGTACTCATTGGGAATGATGGCCTCCACTGAGTAGCCCAGCTCATCCGAGAGCTTGCGGCGCTGCTGCTCATCACAGGGGGATACGCGGGTGATGAGTACCTTTAGCCGCTCATCCAGATTCTCCCAGTCCTGAAATATCTCTCTTGCCCTGCTGAGATGCTGCAGCTCGTAGGTGCCGCTAAGCATCGTCATGAGGTAGGTGACATCGGCCATCTCTGCCGCAGCGATAGAGGTGGGACAGAAGCCCGCCGGGACATCTATCAGCACATAGCGGAAGAGGCTGCGGGACATCTTTATCAGCGACTCAAAGGAGGGAATGTCTACCCTGTCGATGAGGCTGGGGTTCCGGGGGCCGCAGAGCACCCGGACGTTCTGCTCTACCTCACAGAAGTAGGTGGACAGGGAGATGGGGGACAGGAAGCTTACATCCCGGACAGCCTCCACGATGGTGCTGGCGGGATCGAGATTGAAGAATAGAGCCATGTCGCAGAACTGCAGGTCGGCGTCGATGATACCTACCTGCTCGCCGGTGCTTCGGGCGAGAGCCATAGCTAGGCTGGCGATGAGGGTAGTCTTGCCGCTCTTGCCCTTGGGGCTGAAGAAGGTGAGTACCTGCGAAGCGGACTCCATGCCGCTCTTGGAGAAGCTGTCGATAGCAGACCGGAATTCTTTGGCGGTGAAGGGCTTGATGAGGTAGCCTCTGGCTCCGGCCTTTACGAAGTGGCTGGCACTGTCACCCTGCCACTGCTCTCCGGTGCAGACTACCGAAGCCTTGGGATATGCGTCGGTAAATTCTTTGACCAGTGAGATGGCGTCGTCCATGTCAACATCCAGCAGGATGAGGTTGGGCTTGAAGACCTGTCCCTGACCGAGAGCCTCCAGCGGCTCCTGAAAGCGGGCGGCCAGCTCGAAGTCGTCGAGGCTCTGAATGACCGCGGACATCTTCTCCAGATATAGTCGATTGCGCTCGACAAGCAGTACATTGTACAGCATTTCTTACACCACCTTAGCTAAAGAGCTTCGAGAACCAGCCACCGGATTTCTGAACCGGTTCTTCAAAATTTTCTTCTTCCAGATAGGTGCGATTTGTATAGAGGGCGACCAGCTGGCGCAGGTCTTTCGTCAGCTGGCTGTTGTTCTTACGAAGGACGAGGGGAATTCCGCTCTGGACGGACTCGTTGGCGACTCGGAAGTCGTTGGACAGGACGTGATAGAAGGAGCTGCCAAGGGTCTTTTCCTCTACCTCACGGATGCTCAGCTGGGTAGCAGAGTCGCTGCGGTTGAGGACGAGGCGGATTTTGTTGGAGTCGTAGTTGAGAGACTGGAGGGTCTCGTTGCCGATCTTCATGTTCTTTATGGTCGGCAGGAAGTCGACGACACCAAGGAAGGTGATGATGGTGCTGATGTCAAGCAGTGAGAGGTTCAGCACGCTGAACATGGAGGTGGTGTCGATTATCACATAGTCGTAGCAGAGCTGGAGCTTGCGCACTATCTTCACGGCGTCATCGACCGAAAAATTGTAGGCCTGAGACAGCTCCTCCGGGGCAGCGAGGACGCCGAAGCTGACATCGTCGTAGCTGTAGCGGGAGACCAGCTCGTCCAGCGGGTAGTCGCTGTTGTCCTCCAGCATCTTCCCGGCGTTGTAGACGGTGGCCGCTCCCTGCATCTGGAGGTAGTTGGCAACATCACCGAACTGCAGGTCGAAGTCGGCCAGACAGACACGGTAGCCCTGTCTGGAAAGCTCGGCCGCCATATTGATGCTGATGAGGGTCTTCCCTACAGCGGAAGCTGTGCTGAAAAAGGTAATGACAACACCGCTTCTCTTATCTTCTGCCATGACGTTCACCTTCTTTGTTTAATGCGTGTACAGTACGGTCGGCACATACTGTTCGTTCAATTAGTTCAGTTAGTTCAGTTGGTTCAGTACGGCCGCTTGGTTGGTTTTGCGTTGCGGTCCGGGGTCGGGAGGGCGTTGACGTTGACCTTTGGCATAGCTTCCTGTTCAAGCTTGCTTCGGTTCAGCGCACCGGCCATCTTCTCGGTGGTGGCAACGGGGGTGTATTCATCAACGATACTGGGCACCAGCAGGATGAGCATTTCCCGCTTTTCCTTGCTGGTGGTAGTGCGGCGGAAGAAATGACCGATGATGGGGATATCGCCAAGTATGGGGAATTTCGATACGGACTTGGCATCCTCGCTGTTCAGGAGGCCACCGATGGCCAGTGCTGTGCCGGATTTCAGGCTGACGGCGGTGCCGGCCTTGCGGGAGGTGAGAGCCGGGATGGTGCCGGCAGAGGTGGAGACCTGATGAGCGTAGTCGAGGGTGCTTATCTCGGCGTTCACCTTCGCCATGATATTCTCGGAGTCATCGGTAGTCGGCTCGATGTGGAGCTTGATGCCGTATTCACGCCAGGTGACGGATATCTCGCCGTCCTTCGAGGTGGGGACGGGAATCTCGCCGCCGATGAGGATGTCCGCCTGCTCACCGCTCAGGGTGGTGATATTGGGACGGGAAAGTATCTCAGCTTTGCCGTTGGTTATCAGGGCCTTGAGCATTACATCTACGGGGGCACCTATCTTGCCGGAGATATGATGATAGTTCTGACCGCCGTAGAAGGTGCCGACGGTGCCGAAGGTAATGTCGCTGACGCTTACCGAGCCGCTGTCATTTGTATCGACGGATGAATTGCCGAAGGAAAGTCCGAGGTCCTTGGCATCATTTGAAGATATGTCGATAACGAGGGCGGCCAGATTTATCTGAACCGGTTTCGTCAGCTTCAGAAGGTTGATGACGTGCTCCTTGTCGGCAAACATCTCGGCAATCCTTTGAGCCTGATCCTTCTGGTACTGGTTATCTACGGAGCCGCGCAAAAGTACCCGGTCGGAAATCTTCTCAATCTGAACGCCGGGGACATTCATTATTCTTTTTATCAGGTCGGCGAGACCGGTGTCGGTGGGGGCTACGGTGATATTGTAGTCCTCTATGGAGTCATCGGAGTACCAGACGGTAAGGCTGGTGGAGCCTCCCTTGTAGCCGACGATGTTCAGGCTGGAGTTGTCGATGACATTTACATCGGCAATAGACGGGTTGGTGACGGCTACGCGGACGATGGTCAGGTCTTCATCATCCGGAAAGAGGTGATAGGCCTGATTCATCTCCAGATACAGCTGCTGCGGTTTGGCGGCTTCAGCTGTGGTATTGCCCATGAGCAGCAGAGTCGAGAGCGCTGCCCCGGCAAGAACTTTTTTGACTGAGAGACGCGTGATGCATTTTCTTATCTTTCTCAGCATGTCAGCGTCCTCCTTCTCTGGTAGTAGTAGTACCTCTGATGACCTCTACGGAGCCGCCGCCAGAGGGGGCAGGACGGGCGCCGGAGGGGCGCTGTGATTCCACATTCGTGATACTGCGCTGGGTACTGGACTGCGGTGTACGCAGGATATAGTCGCGAGTAACGACGGTCTTCTCACTTGGTGCGTAGGGACGCAGGCTCAGGTAGATGATACCGCTCTGAGCGGCGGTGGCAAGGCGCAGCGCATCATCCGGCAGCAGAGCCAGAGTAGCGGTGGCCATAGATTCTTTGGTTGCCCTTACGGTGCCGTCTTCGTTCTTGGAGCCGGAGGCGTTAGAAGGTTTTTCGTTGGCGCCGCCGCCGGTTTTGTTGATGCCGAGGAGCAGAACGTTCTGGAGAACTATCTGACCGATGAGGCGTCCTTCTTCCTTCCGGCCGGAGACAATCATGACATCTACATAGTCACCGGCTGCGGCGAAGCCGGCTACGCCGGTAACATCACTGATGCCGACGGAGATGGCGCGGCAGTTCGGCGGAATCATTCCTACGAAGCCGGCCATCTTGGGGTCGCTCATTATCTTCTGCTGAGTGATGATGTCGCCCTTCATGATGATGATGGCGGCAGGTTTGTTGTTCGCCTGATTTATGTCGGTCAGAGCACCTTCGGGGACGGCCTCCTCCGGCAACTCAACCGTGGTGAGCATCTTTTCCTGAATGGTAGCCCGGGGCGGGATGTTTACCTTTGCCGTTACGACCTTGACCATTTTCTTCTGCTCCGGCTGAACAGTGACCTTCTCCGGGGTCGTGTTTCCAAGCGATAAATAAACTAATATGCCCAATACGCAGCTGACTGTACCGGCGATGATGAGCCAATGTCTGTAGGTGAGCCGGTCAGCAAACTGCTGTATAATGTTACGCATATTTTTCAGCATAATCTACTACATCCTTGTATGAAAAGTGACTCTTATCCAATATAAGAAATTATTTATACAATTATACACTATTTTGGCTGATTAGGCTAAGATATTGTGAGAATTTTTACATTTTATTATACTAATTGAGATATTGACTATAATCGGCGGATGTTTTATTGTTTCCTTAAAGAAAGTCCGGGTGATAAATATGTTCCAGCTGGTGTTTGCGTTGCTGCTGGCCGGTGCAGCAACAGCAGCTTTTTCTGCGCTCATCGACCGTCTGTACAGCCGCGAAACGGATGAGCTGAGCTTTCCTGACCGATTGAGGGAGCGAGCGATGTTTCGTCGGCCGCTGCTGTTTGTCGGCTGTGCGGCGGCCTTTTTCTGTTGCGATACGGCATATCCGGCGGCGAGCTTTTTCGGCTTGTGCTTTTATCTGCCGCTGCTGATTATTTCTGTAACCGATTGGGAGCAATATATTATTTTTGATTCGGTGGTCGCGTTTCTGGCCGTAGCCGGTCTTGGGCAGTCGGCGGCAGCTTCATACAGGCCGGAGCTGTTCGACGTGATGACTTTGCCGCCGGGACTGATGAATGCGGTGCTGACCGGGCTGGCGGCAGGCGCGCTCATGCTGCTGCTGGCGGTCGTACTGAAGGGAAGCATCTTCGGCGGCGATATAAAGCTGATTGCCGCTTTGGGTCTTTGGCTTGGCTCGAAATATATGCCGGCCTGCATTGCTCTCGGTTTTGTTCTTGGCGGAGTAGCGGCGCTGCTTCTTCTCCTGAGCAGACAAAAGAAGAGGGATGAGTATTTTGCCTACGGGCCGTATTTCGTCATGGCGGCGGTATTGGTCAGGGCGATAGGGATTACTCTGTAATATAATAAGGAAGGAAATAGAAGAAGCGCACAGCTATCAGTTTTTGCAAATGATAGTTGTGCGCTTTTTGACTTGGTGTGATTGTTGCCTCCCCTATAGGTGAGGGGTAAAATTTACAGCGATATTCTCAGCTGAGGAACAGAGCTTCCTTTGGCGGCGGCGGCCATCGCTGCATCGCGGGACTCTTTCAGAGATATCTGATTGTAGAGACAGGCTTCAATGGGAGTGATTTTTTTCAGACGAGCGGCTGACTCTTGGAAGAAAACGAGGGAGCCGTCGGTGGAGTAGATTGTCTCCGACAGGGAAAGGCGCATGATGTTGTCCCGGTCGTAAGATGTGCGGTCGGCGTTTACAGACTCCACGATGATGAATTTGGCACCCATCCGCTTGGCGGTGTCGATACTCTGTGCGACGGTCTCCATCTGATCGGTAGCGAATACGGCACCGGGATACATACGGCGGAGAGAATCGGTGAGAGCTTCGTCCATGTAGAGCTGGTCGGGGGAAAGTTTCGTGTCGAGGTTGAAAGCGATGGGCGCTACATAGACCTTCGTGTCGCCTTCCTTAACAGCCGGAGCCGGATAAGTGGCGGCCTTGTCAAAGAAGATGTGAAGAGCCGAGTCAAGATAAGTAGTCATTTCGTGAGAGGAAGCGTCTACTGTCTTTGAGGCAGTCCATACCTTTTTCTCTCCGTACTGCACATAGTCGTCCGGCATTCTGTTCAGCAGATTTGATATGGCGTCGGTTCGCATGGTGATGCGGGTGAGCGGGAGCCGGTGGAGGTAATAGGTGCCGAAGGTTACATTGCCGACCGGCGGAGCGCCGAAGGTGATGACCTCAAGCTGCTCGCGAGGAACGGAGAGATTCAGCAGGCGGGCGCCGAGGATGGTGGCAAGAGCGCCGCTGTCACCATGTCCGGTGATGTAGAGCTTCATGTCAGGATTTTGCTTCAGCTCGTCTGCCAGCTGGTGTCCGACGATGACACCGTTTGCGTCAGGGGTGAAGAAGTAGGATATGATTCGGAGGTCGTAGCCGTGATGGACTCTCGGCTCGATTATTTTTCGCTCGGCGGTAGAAGTCGCAGCTTCTGCGAAGGGATTTCCACCCTCGAAGAAAACAGGGGCAAGCTCTATGAGATTGGCAGACTGTCCAAGGGTCGGTGTACCGCGCATGACAATGAATTTATTTTTGACGACGCCGTTTTCGTCTCTTTCGGTAATGATGTTGTATTCGGGATTGCCTTTCGGGGTGTCGAGCTGGATACCGGACACATCGTAGCCCATGGTCTTCATGTAGTGACGGGCAGCTTCGCCGACGTGGTCGTCCCGGGAAATGAGATTGGCCCAGGCACAAAGAGTATAGGTGCGTATCTCGGTTATCTCCGGGAGAAGGTCGCTGACAGCGGCGGTCTCGGCATGGGCTGCCGGGAGCAGAGCCGGAGTCGGAGCGAGGGCAATGAAGCCTGCGGCACAGAATGCGGAGAGGCTTGTCCGAAGAAGCTTGGATGCGAATGTGGTCTTGTTCATATTGAACCTCCGAATAAGATATATTATAATGGAAGGAAAATTCTCGATAACTTTTCTTCCATTATATTATATGCAGAGATTTTTTTATAGAGCGGGAAGAAATTTTTATAGAAATGTCTCAGGTCGGCCGGGATTTTTTGTCGTGATATGTACGAAGATGGATTGCGGAACGATTTTCAAGGGACAGCGTAGAATGACGATGGAAACTGTAGGTAATTTTTCATATACGCTATAGGATGAATTGCCCAAATAATTTAAGCGAAAGTTGTATACATGGATAGAGAGGCAAAAAACAATGATATTTGAATTGAAATCACAGAAAATCAGTATAAATTTTTGATGATTATACTGTTATGATACACCCGGTAATGTGTAAACGAAAAACCGCATAAAATATGTGTTGACATGGTATATTGCCGATGATATTATATGGAAGTGCCTGATTTCGGGTGCTAGGTATGTCCAAATGGGAGTGAGTCAAATGACGCCGGAATCAATCATTGATGCGCCGCATGTTACCGGGATAAAACAGGTAACGAAAGCAGTGCAGAGAGATGAAGTGAAGCAAGTCTTCATCGCCTCCGACGCCGACGAGAGAGTAATTCGTCAGCTCAGAACTCTCTGCCGTGAGAAGTCCATCGAAGCCGATACGCGGCTGACAATGGAGGAACTCGGCAAAGCCTGCCTCATAGAGGTTGGCTCGGCAGCTGTAGCGATCCTCAAGTGATGAGGGCGACCGAGACAGATTCAATCAGGTAAAAACCGAGGAGCCTATGATGCTTCAAGCTCAGCGGTTTTAATAAAAATTAAATTCTCAATGTGCAGGAAGGAGGTGCATGTATGCCTACAATTAACCAGTTGGTTCGTAAAAGCAGACAGAGCATGCAAGAAAAATCGACGGCCCCGGCGCTGAAGGAATGCCCGCAGAAGCGCGGCGTTTGCACTCGCGTTTACACCACCACCCCGAAGAAGCCGAACTCCGCTCTTCGTAAGGTTGCCCGTGTCCGTCTGACCAATAGTATTGAAGTCACTGCCTACATCCCGGGTATTGGCCACAATCTTCAGGAGCATAGCGTTGTTCTTATCCGTGGCGGCCGTGTAAAGGACCTGCCGGGCGTTCGTTACCACATCATCCGTGGTTCTCTCGATACCGCCGGTGTTTCCGATCGCGCACAGGCCCGTTCTAAGTACGGTGCTAAGAAAGCTAAAGCAAAGAAGAAGTAATTTGCCCCTGAAATTATGGTCAAGGAGGGACTTAAATGCCAAGAAAAGGTTCGGTACCTAAGCGTGACGTACTCCCGGATCCGGTGTACCACGACAAGACGGTTACCAAATTTATCAATAAAGTAATGCTTTCCGGTAAGAAGGGCGTTGCTGAGCGCGTTGTTTACAGTGCGTTCGACACCATCCGCGCTAAGACCGGTAAGGATCCTCTGGAAGTTTTCCAGGAGGCTCTCAAGAATGTTATGCCGGTTCTCGAAGTTCGCGCTCGCCGCGTCGGCGGTGCAAACTACCAGGTTCCGGTTGAGGTCCGTCCGGACCGCCGTCAGACTCTCGGCATCCGCTGGCTGGTCAACTATGCCCGCCTCCGCAGCGAGAAGACGATGGATGCCCGCCTCTCCGGCGAGCTCATGGATGCTGCCAACAACACTGGCGCAGCCGTAAAGAAGCGTGAGGACACTCACAAGATGGCAGAGGCCAACAAGGCATTTGCTCATTACCGCTGGTAATTTTTTAGATATAGAGAAGGAGCGAAAAAAGTGGCCAGAGAGTTTTCACTTGAAAAAACTCGTAATATCGGTATCATGGCTCACATCGATGCCGGTAAGACGACCACCACTGAGCGTATCCTCTTCTACACCGGCAAGACCCACAAAATCGGTGAGGTTCATGAAGGTGCTGCTACCATGGACTGGATGGTTCAGGAGCAGGAGCGTGGTATCACCATTACCTCCGCTGCTACTACCTGCCATTGGAAAGGACATCGTATCAACATCATCGACACACCGGGCCACGTGGACTTCACTGTAGAAGTTGAGCGTTCCCTGCGTGTACTTGACGGTTCTGTTGCAGTTCTGACTGCACGCGGCGGCGTTGAGCCCCAGACTGAGACCGTTTGGCGCCAGGCTGAGAAGTACAGCGTTCCCCGTATGGCATACGTCAACAAGATGGATGCTACCGGCGCTGACTTCTTCAATGTTGTAAAGATGATGCGCGAGCGTCTTCATGCTAACCCGGTTCCCATCCAGATTCCTATCGGTGCTGAGGATACCTTCGTAGGTATCGTCGACCTGATTAAGATGGATGCCATCATCTATGAAGATGATCTGGGCAAGGTAAGCGCAGAGGGCGAGATTCCTGAGGATCTCAAGGAAATCGCTGAAGAGTGGCATGAGAAGATGCTTGAAGCCGTCGCCGAGTCCGACGACGAGCTGATGGAGAAATACCTCGGCGGTGAGGAAATCACCGAAGCTGAGATTAAGAAGGCAATCCGCAAGGCTACCATCGCCTGCCAGATGTGCCCGGTCACCTGCGGTTCTTCCTACCGCAACAAAGGCGTACAGCCGATGCTGGACGCAGTTATCGACTACATGCCGGCTCCGACCGATATCGCAGCTATCAAGGGTGTTGATCCGGATACCGGCGAAGAGGACAAGCGTCCGTCCAGCGACGAAGAGCCGTTCGCCGCTCTCGCATTCAAGATTATGGCTGACCCCTATGTCGGCAAGCTCGCATTCTTCCGTGTATACTCCGGTACCCTGGAAGCAGGCTCCTATGTATACAACGCTACCAAGAAGCGTAAAGAGCGTATCGGCCGTATCCTCCAGATGCACGCTAACAACCGTCAGGAAATCGACAAGGTTTATGCCGGTGATATCGCTGCAGCTGTCGGCCTGAAGGACACCACCACTGGTGATACCCTCTGCATTGAGGACAAGCCGATTATCCTCGAGTCCATGGTATTCCCGGATCCGGTTATTTCCGTAGCCGTTGAGCCGAAGACCACTGACGACCAGGAGAAGATGGGCGTTGCTCTCCAGCGTCTGGCTGAAGAAGATCCGACCTTCCGCGTCCACACCGATGCTGAAACCGGTCAGACCATCATCAGCGGTATGGGTGAGCTCCACCTTCAGATTATCGTTGACCGTATGCTCCGCGAGTTCAAAGTTGACTGCGTAGTCGGCAACCCGCAGGTAGCATATCGCGAGACCATCCGCAAGACTGTCGAGGCCGAAGGCAAGTTCGTCCGTCAGTCCGGTGGTCACGGTCAGTACGGTCACTGCTGGCTCAAGCTCGAGCCGCAGGAGCCGGGTGCAGGCTTCTCCTTTGAGAACAAGGTCGTCGGCGGTGCAATTCCTAAGGAATTCATCAACCCGATTGAAGCCGGTGTTAAGCAGGCTATGGAGACCGGTGTTGTTGCCGGTTATCCGGTAGTAGACGTAAAGGTTACCGTTTACGACGGTTCCTTCCACGAAGTCGACTCCTCCGAAGCAGCATTCAAGATTGCCGGTTCCATGGCATTCAAGGAAGGCGCTAAGAAGGCCGGCGCAGTTCTCCTCGAGCCCTATGTAAAGGTTGAGGTCACTGTTCCGGAAGAGTACATGGGCGACGTAATCGGCGACATCAACAGCCGCCGCGGCCGCATCGAGAGCATGGAACCGCGCAACGGTGTCCAGGTCATCAACGGTTTCGTTCCCTTGGCTGAAATGTTCGGCTACTCCACTGACCTGCGTTCCAAGACTCAGGGTCGCGGCAACTACTCCATGGAAGTCGCCTACTACGACGAAGTTCCGAAGAACGTTGCTGACGAAATCGTTTCCAAGCGGGGCTAATAACCTCATTCATATAAAAGTAAAGTAAATAGTATTAAGGAGGAAAAATCCAAATGGCTAAACAGAAGTTTGAGCGTAACAGGCCGCACGTAAACATTGCCACCACCGGCCACGTTGACCACCGCAAAACCACCCTCACCGCCGCTATCACCAAGGTTCTCGCTGAAAAGGGCGGCGCTGATTTCATGGATTACAACATGATCGATAAGGCTCCGGAAGAGCGTGAGCGCGGCATCACCATCAACACCGCACACGTTGAGTATCAGACCGAAGCTCGCCACTATGCACACGTTGACTGCCCGGGCCATGCTGACTATGTAAAGAACATGATCACCGGTGCTGCTCAGATGGACGGCGCTATCCTCGTTGTTTCCGCTGCTGATGGCCCGATGCCCCAGACCCGTGAGCACATCCTGCTCGCTCGTCAGGTAGGCGTTCCTGCTATCGTAGTATTCCTCAACAAAGTCGACATGGTCGATGATGAAGAGCTCCTCGAGCTCGTAGAGATGGAAGTTCGCGACCTCCTCAGCGAGTACGAGTTCCCCGGCGATGAGATCCCTGTTGTTGCAGGCTCCGCTCTGAAGGCTCTCGAAGGCGACAAGGACTTCGCTGCTAAGATCGAAGAGCTCATGGCTCAGGTTGATGCTTACATCCCGACCCCGACCCGCGACACCGATAAGCCGTTCCTGATGCCGGTCGAGGACGTTATGACCATCACCGGTCGTGGTACTGTTGCTACCGGCCGTGTAGAGCGTGGCGTTCTGAAGATGGGCGACGTTGTTGAAATCGTCGGCATGGAAGAGGAGCCCAAGTCCACCACCGTTACCGGTATCGAAATGTTCCGCAAGACCATGGACGAGTGCGTTGCCGGTGATAACGTTGGTACCCTCCTCCGCGGTATCGACCGTACTGAAATCCAGCGCGGCCAGGTTCTCGCAAAGCCGGGTTCCATTCATCCGCACACCAAGTTCAAGGCTCAGGTTTACGTACTGACCAAGGAAGAAGGCGGCCGTCACACCCCGTTCTTCACCAACTATCGTCCGCAGTTCTACTTCCGTACCACCGACGTTACCGGCGTTATCCGTCTCCCGGAAGGCACCGAGATGGTTATGCCTGGCGATAACATCGAGATGGATGTTGAGCTCATTACCCCGATCGCTATCGAGAAGGGCCTCCGCTTCGCTATCCGCGAGGGTGGTCACACCGTTGGCGCAGGCCGCGTAATCGAGATTGCTGAGTAATTCCCATAAGGTTTTAATGTATA
>JAZLHS010000063.1:0-2869 GCA_045616885.1 Selenomonadaceae bacterium
TGATAAACTGCTCGCGTGATGCCATTGCGCCGGTTAAGCTGTGGTGGCTGATACAGCATGACGGTGATGCCATCTGGACCAAAGAAGCTAAGGAAATACTGGAGACGACCCAATGGTTCTGCGAGCAGCTGCAAGCCATAAACTATCCTTACTATGTGGAGGAAGCCTCGAACACGGTTTATATGAAGCGTCCTGCGGAGGAAATAGTCAATAAATTCGCCCTGGCCACGGACTACGATGCACGCCTTGGCGGTGAGCTTGCGCATCTGGTGGTTATGCAGCATGTTTCCAGAGCCAATCTGCAGCTGCTGCTGGATGCTTTGCCAAGAGAGTAAATAATACCGGCTTGCTACATTACAAAGGAGACTATATTTGATGCTTAATAACCTCTTGGCAAAGGAGAGGGTTGCGACCGGACGGCTGCGGGAGCTGGACCGGCTCAAGGGATTGGCTGTGCTGGCCATGATTATAAACCATGTACACCTAATCCTGCTGATGGATAAGGACATCCCTTTCTTCACGTTTGCTTCGCATGTGTGGGTAAAGCTGCTTTCTCCCACTGCCTTTGTATTTTGTATGGGTATGGGGTTTGTATATTCGCGGAATTCCGGCTGGCGGGACAATATCAGCCGCGGCTTCCGCCTGCTGGCCTACGGCTTTGGCTTGCACATATTTTTCTTCCCCGTCTGCATGCTGTTTGTTTATCAATTCACGCATGACTATAATGACCTGATGCTGCAGCTGCTCACCTACTGCTCAAATATTCTGCCCTTCGCCGGGCTGAGCTTTTTGCTCTTGGGAGCGCTGAAGGCCGCCGGGCAGTATTCCACCGGCAAGGTTTTGCTTGTAGGCGTAGTGCTTTCTGTCTTGGGCACCTTTGTCAACGATTACAATGTAGAAAATCTTTTCCTCAATCATACCCTTGGCTTTTTTATCGGCAACGACCATACGCTTTTTCCTTTGGTGAATTGGTTTATCTATGTAGCCGCAGGTATTGCCTACGGTGATATTTATTCCCGCATCAAAGATAAGGTGGCATATCACAGAGTTGTGCTGCCTGTTACCTTGCTGGCCGGTGCTGCCCTTCTGTATATCTCTTTCAAGGTGCCCAATCCGTATCTGTTAAAATTTTCCACTTTAGATTATTTTTACCATTACAGAGTCGGCTTTCCCGATGCTTTGGTGGATATAATTGTTGTTATTTGTGCCATCAGCCTGCTGGCGAAGCTGCCGGAAAATCTGCCTATGGGCATCTTTGAAAAATTTTCCAAGTATTTGACTAATTATTATGTCGTGTCATGGATGGTGATTGAGTTTGAAATATCTGTCATGAAGCTGACAGGTAACTATTATGATTTTCCTGCCACTGTTCTTTCCGGTGCGTTATTATTTGTGCTCACGATAGTCTTAACAAATCTCGGATTGGAGTTTTATTTGAAGTATGGAAAGGAACGGCTGGAGCCGATATTTACCAGCCGGGCCTATGTGATTGCCGTATTGGTGTTTACGGTTGCTTTTGACATTTTTATGATAAACTATCTTGAACTTTGCGGGAAATAAGGCAGAAAAACAAGGGGCTGTGAAAAAACAGCCCCTTGTTTTATAGTGCGCCCAGCATGGGCGCACTCTTAAGGGTGAAAGTCCCTAGCCAGCCCTAATAGCGGGAATGGCATAGCCGAACACCAAGGGTGTCCATCGTGAGGTGGAATCTGAAGGAAGGTGCAGGCAAAACTCTGGTCTGACGAACAGAAACCGCATACGAGGTTTCATGCTGGGATAAGGCCGCTATACAGGTCAAAGTCCAATAGCTATTCGGAACAGCATGGGATAAATGCGGCAGACACATGGAGCGAAAGAGTGCGTTCTTACCTGGGGAGGTCTCCGTGGTACGCTCTGAAAAGAGTAACCGTCACCGCAAGGTAACGCTGAACGCGGAGAAGTCAGCAGAGGTCATAGTAGCCGTAAGGCGAAGGACCGAATCATCATGAGTCTTGAGTATAACCGAGAAAGGAAGGACTGACCGAAATGACAGAAAACATCGGGAGTGGTGGCTGCCTGCAAAAGGATAGTGCGGAACACGAAAGCTATGCAGGAGCGTCAAGGTCGTTCAACCGCATATGGAAAGAAAGAGACAATGCACACAAAAAAAAAAAGACTGATACGCATGGGACATTATGATTTGTCCTTAGCATATCAGTCAGTGCATGTCAAATGATGAAAGCGCCGTATACCGAACGGTACGTACGGTGCTGTGAGAGGACGGGAGTTAGCCGCTCCCTCCTACTCGATCATTCCTCAAGCATTGTATTAACATTATGTCATTCTCTGAGATGTCCGCCCTGGCGGCCAGGGCGGACATATTCATATTTCAACCTTTTATCCCCGTATACTTATGTCATTGCAGCAGCTCGGCCACGGGCGTGGTCTTTTCGGCCTTGACCAGGCGTTGGAACATGGTACGGAACAGCTCAAAGAAGGCTTGGATATTTTCTTCCTTAAAGACGGAGGTAATGAAGACCGGGTTAATGTAAACCTGGTCCTGCGGGGCGGCGCTGTGGTCTTCAAAGATGTCAATTTCCAGGCGGGCCTCGCCCTCGGTTATCCTGTCGTCCAGGGCGATGATTTCGGCATTTTTATCCAGCTCGACCAGGTTGGAGCAGATAGTCTCCATATCTAAGAAGCTGCCCTTATAATTTATCTCCATGCTGTCGTTCATCAGCGTGGACTCATGCTCTACCACATATTGGTAGGTAGTGCGCCTGCTGCTTTCCTTGATTTGCTTATTCATGGTCTTGTACAAATCGTCCAAGGTAGCCAGCTCGGAGATATGCACGCCGATAGGCAGCTCGCGTATCAGCAGGCCAATCAT
>JAZLHS010000064.1:0-20614 GCA_045616885.1 Selenomonadaceae bacterium
GCCACAGCATCTTCGCCCAAAGTTTTCAAGACATAGCCTATTGCAATGATAACAATTGTTATGCCAAAACAGATACCCCTTACATAACTACCGAAGTCAGTGTTTGTGTCGATGATAAATGCTATCTGCATCACTATGCTCACCATGCAGATAACATCTACAATATCCCAAGTGTTAATGTTTGTCTGTTTCATCACTCATTCCTCCTCGTTCTCACAGACATCCTTGTCCCGTCATCTTCTGCCAGCTCTCTCAGCCTTTCGGCAACTTCTCGATACTCATTTTCTTCCCAATCTTGCAAGTCCCACATCGTAATGCCCTGCTCGATTTCGTCTGCCATCTGCTTTAATTGCCACTTCTGCATAATGTCATCATGTCCAATGATAAAACTGGATACGACGCTAAAGGCGTATGTCTTACGACCCTGTGCATACCGCAGAGCAAACATTATCATTGTCTGTAAGTCACGCACATCATCGTCTGTAAATTCAACTGTCATTTAGCAGCCCTCCAATCATCAGGCACATCATCCACAAGAATTTCAAGGTAACTCATACTCTATTCCCCTTAATGTAGTAATAACATCCTTTGCACATAATTGCTTTTCAAAGTTATCTGTAAAGTACATAAAATTGTCATTGATATAGCACAATTGATAATTTGCCATTCGTTATCACCTCATATTCATGTCTATATCGTCTGCCTGATTATATAGGCTATCAATCAGGCAAACTAAGTTGCCGATTTCTAATCTCACGGTCTTCCATTCATTTGTTATCGCACTCATTCCCAACCAAGCCTCCAATGTTCAGGTATGCTCAATACACCTTGTTCATCTGTCATAACACACCGTCTATTTTGTCCGAATATCGAAATGGCTAATTCACAGTCACAACATATCGTTTCTCTGCAATAATCCCTTATCAACCTTGCGGCTCTTTGTACTTCTTCTGCTGTTACCTTCTTTTCCATCGTTCAGTCCTCTCTTCAAATTCTTTCTTTCATCTCGCAGTTGCTTTTCAATGGCTTCAATCACAATCTGCGGAATGATTAAGTATCCTCTTCTTTGATTGCTCATTGTTTAATCTTCCACATCAACTACTGCCTTAATCCCTTCAAACACTTGCTGCTTGTTATTGCCTGACCTTATCAGCTTACCGATGACCCTTAAATCAGCTTTAGCTTCCGCATATTGGTTGGCTGTCTTCTTATAGTCGTTCATCAGCCATTCATGCAACAGCTTATACATATCCATTTCCAAGTGTTCTTCCCGTATCTTCTGAAACAAGTCCCATAGTATAGTATTAAAATCCATCATCACTAAATCCTCCCAATAAGGCATATCAAATATTCTCCAATAGTTCACACTTGAAGTAGATTTTCTTAACCAGACCTTCTTTAATTGCAGTGTGAACCTTATCCATATCCTTTATCACTTGCAGGACAACTCTGTCTTTGAACTTTATCCATTTGTGGCATAGTCTATCCCTTGCCACCAGCTTGCCTTTTTCTACATCGAAGGTATCATCAGGGTGACACTTAGCTACTCCCACAAACTTGCCGAAGCCTTTCATTATCTTTTGAACAAGACAATGAGTCCTGTAAATCTCAATCTCTGTGAGTTTATTATGGCAGTTGTAATTGTAATCGTTAAACACACTTTCAATCTCTCCGCAAAGCCTTATTGTTTAATCTTCTGCATCTTCATCGAAATAAGCTGCAACGGTTCTCTTATCTTCGTTTACTTCATACTTAATCATTCTTCTACTACCTCCCATTTTTTAGGAATTACAGGGTAATGAAACCAATCCTTGGCATCGAAACCCGTAGTTAAGCCACACCATCTAACACCAAATTTTTTATCTGCTTTTACGAAAGGGCAGTTACAATATAGCTTTTTAACACCGTAGTCATCAGCCTCTTTCATGTGGGCTTCACAAAAAGATTTGAGCATTTTTATACAACGCTTCATTTCCTGCTCGGTTATTTCCACTTAACACACCTCCCAATCATCTATCTCCGTATCTTCAACACGGAACTTGTCAGCCTCTCTTGCAGGTACATGGGCGTGCTTTATGTGCTTCACAAACTCACAATGCCCCCATGCCTTACGCTTTATCTTCTTGCTCTGCTTAATGGCGTTCTGTATCTCCTTATCAGATAACTTCATTTAATCCTCCACGAAAAATCAGGCTCTTCCGTTATATGCTTCAGCCACCTTTCGACATTGGCTTCGGCTTCTTCTCTGGTTCTAAAGCAATTCCCAAGTCGTACCTTCATCATGTCAAAGCCATTTTCTTCATCAAATGTCGTAGATGAAACATCTCCACTAAGTAAGATATGATAATATATTTCTCCTGTTTTCGGTTTCCACGGCTTCTTTACAATTTCAAACTTTTCTGTAATTATTTTCATAAGTACCGACTCACGAGCTTCCCCTTTACAATCCACCAGACCTTCATTCGTAATTTTATATGGGTTGTAATTTGAATATTTGACATCAAACTCTTCCCCCAGCTCAACCCCAAGCATTTTGGCAACATCAGCCATATGGTTCTTGCTCATTGCTTACCTCCTCGGTCTCAACACACTAGGCTCGCCCAGCATCTTAGAAAATCTCTCGCTTCTCAGCATAACCTCACGGCTATAGGGACTCGATATACTCCCATGCCGGAAATAATACTCATAAGCCCCCTGCTGCCCACAGTTGTAGGCCACGAGAACTTTATTCCAATCCCTGTACTCTCTGTAGAGATAGCCTAAGAGCCATGTGCCAATCTTGATATTCTCATGCGGCTCAATGATTATCTCTCTAGCACCATGGCACTCGTTTATCTGCATAAGTCCGAAGCTATCACCGCCATCTGCCTCAAGGTCAAACCTCGACTCCTGCTCCATCACCGCCAGCACCAGAACATACGGTACTCCGTTAAGCTCTGACTGTATTCTTGCAAAGGTCTGCAGCTCTGGGCTGAGGGGAATTTTATCGCTCGTTGCTGGCTGCTTTACCGGCTTTTCTTTAATGACCGGCATTGGCTGCTTCTGCTCGACAATCGGTGCTGACACTGGCTCTTTAGATTTTCGGTCTACATCCATAACCACATTAACGGAGAAATAGAGTCCCACCGCCAACAATCCAGCCGTAGAAATATACTTCAAGTCCATTCTGCTTCCCCTTTCATCTCTAGAAATGCTCGGTACTTGCCGTAGCTCATTCCTGCTTCTTTTGCAGCTTTTTCCATTTTGATTAGTCTCTGTCTTGACTCCCACAGCCTCTGCCGTTCCGCTTTCCGCAGATTGGTGGAGTAATCATCTTTCTTCACTCGCCCGGAACAATCAGCAGAGCAATACCGCTGATTGTATACTTTGGGAACAAACAGCTTCCCACAAGTATTACATTGTCTCGGCTCATATTGCTTCCTGACAGAAACGGTTCCTGCACATTCCTTTGAGCAATATTTTTGGCTTGGCGACCGTGGCACAAAAGGCTTTCCGCAAATCTCGCAATTTCTTTCTTCACTCGTCCTTCGTCTTCCCCCGCTTCGGTCTTTGGCTGAACACGCTGAACAACTTCTCTGATTAGCAGTGTTCGGGATAAATCTCTCACCGCAGACCTCGCACACTCTCCATTCAGCCGGCTTCCCGCCACAATCCCTATACCGCCGTTGGCAGCTAGGGGAGCAAAACTTCCGTCCCAAATGCGCCCCATAAGGAATTTCCTTACCGCAAAAGGGGCATTTACGCTCCGACATTTCGGCTCTTCTTTTGTCCACTTTCGCCTTGTTTGTTGCTCCACGCTTGCAATCCCGTGAGCAAAACACCTGTAGAGGACTTTTCGTTTCAAAACTCTTACCGCAAAACAAACAGGTCTTGTGATAGGTTGGTAGTGGATTGGCCTTGCGGAACTCATGTCTCCGATAATTGCATCCACAAGCCTTACAGCAAAATTCCTGCCTCTTGTTAGTGGAAATAAATTCCTTGCCACATTCCGGGCATATCTTCCTCTCCATACTCAGACCTCAAACACCGGCACACAGTCAGTGTCAATCACTACGCCTCTTGCCCCGAAAAGAACGGATACGCAATTCTCTTGGCAAATGTCCACCCCTGTGTCATCCTTTAGCACCGCCTGTATCTCAGGTATTCTCGTTCGGCTCTGCTTAATGTCACCCTCAAACTCTCTCACAAGTGACAGAAGCCGGTTAAGTCTTGTGTTCCCCCACCCAAAATCACCATGCAGCACCGACAGGACAAGCGTCATATACCTGTGCGTTGCATCAAGCTCAAAAGCGGTCTGCTGTGCCATTAAATGGCGTTTCATTTCCTGCGTTCCCAGCTTTATACCCTGTGCAATCTCGGCTTTAATCTGTGCCCTGTCTTTGGTGTTCTGAATGACAGCTCTAATATCTTCCTCCGAGAACTTTGCAAGCACACCGGCAACAGCTTTCTTCTCTTTCGTTTTATTTCCCATCTTCCCCATTTTCTTATCCTCCCTCAGCAGAACAATCCCTCATGTTCATACACGGCTATCTGCACCATCGGCTTCTCGCCGTATACCTTTATTGCCGTTATCTCTACTATCGCAGAGTCATCTTCCCATACCACGCCATTCAAGGCATCAAGCACCGCCTTGATGTAGTTGTCTAAATCCGGTCTGCCGCCTGGCATTATCTCCCCGGCAGCAGCCCTCTCCTTCTTCTTCTTGCTCCACGACTGCGGTATGGGCAATACAAACCACAATCTCACATCAAGCGGTGTATCGGCTATCAGCTTCGGATTGGTTAGCCTTGCCATCGTCTGTAGCTGCTCCTTGTATTCCCGACTCTTCGGCGGGTCTACAGCCCTCACGCCACCGCCCATCCGATATACCCTCGGTCTGCCCTGCGCTACGGGAACAATCTCAAATTCTGCTCTGTACAGTGCTTTCAGCTTTTGTCACCTCGGCAATCCGCTTAATAACATAGTCGGCATTGGGTTGAGCCATGCCGTTACCAATCATCTTGTATCTTGCAGAGTCACTTAGCTTCACAATGTTTCCCTGCTCATCAAGTCCCTCTGCTGTGTAATCCCTCGGCAAGCCCTGAAGTGCTTCGCACTCAACAGGCGTTAATCTTCTTACTCGCCCTTCCAATCTTTTGTCTCCTTCCATCACCATTGGCACATTCCCCCCGCCTGTTCCCATGCGACAGCTAAGAGCTTGGAATATGCCATTCTCTTTGATTTTCACTCGGCTATCGTTGGGATGATTTTCCAAAACCAGGTATTTCATCTTTGCCCTCATCAATCTCGACTATTGCGTGGCGGTCAGTCGCATTAAGGGTGAAGGATATATCTTCGTTTACCCCATTGCCTTGCGGGCCATTACTGTCCTTCCTGCCTATCATATTCCCTTGCAGACAATACACTAATGATAAGTTTCCCTTGCTCGACATACTGTCGGTTTGCTCCCTTGTAGTCATCGTAGTTCAGACTCCCTATCACTCCGCAAGTCCAATACCCCCCGGCCCCTTCGCCACTAGAGCCTGACAGATGTTATAGTCAATGCGGAAATCATACTGTGCATTTCTCCCTTGATTGAAGCTCGCCCTGTCAAGTGCTATAGGTGATAACCATGTTTCCGTATTCTGCTCCGCTGGGGCCTCCGTAACCTGTGTGCCATTTGTTGGTAACTGTGTCGATGACGCCCCCTTTGGAATATTCCTGTCTAAAGAAACCTCCCATCCTCTGTTGTCAGAGGATTATCTTTGAAGCTGTTACCTAACAGACCTGTTGTCTTAGTACTCTCTCCAGCTTCTCCGGCAGGGCTTTCCCTCTCGCTTCTGCTCTCCGAAGTATTCCCTTGCAAGCTGTCGGACTCAAATAATATTTCTCGTCCACCTCGCTTGGCGGCTGCAAAATCTGCGACAAGGAAGATTCTCTTTCTTCGTTGGGGGACTCCCCAATATTGAGCATCGAGCACCCGCCATTCGACTTCACACTCTCCGACTCTAACCATCCCTGCGTTTGCCCATTTCCCACTATCAGGCATTGGAATTTCGGTCTCTGTGATTTCTTCAAGCACAGCCTTAAAGTCCAGTCCTTTGTTGCTACTAAATGCTCCGGGAACATTCTCCCAGACGAAGAACCTCGGCTTTTCTCCGTTGGTTCTTTTCCGCAATCCTCGAACAATGTCAACTGCATTGCGGAACAATCCACTTCTTTCACCATCAAGTCCAGCCCTCTTTCCAGCTACGGACAAGTCCTGACAGGGAGACCCCGCACAAACTATGTCCACAGGCTCTAATTCGTCAACATCAATCTGTTGTATATCTCCGTACTGCTTGACATCGGGGAAATGCTTGTGTGCTACACTTGCAGGATTCTTGTCCCACTCGCATTTCCACAGTGGCTTAACTCCGCTGTTTTGTGCGGCCATCAGCCATCCACCCTGTCCGTCAAACAGGCTACCTAGTGTCAACATAAATCCTCCGGCATATCAAACATCGTCTGCTGCTCTACTGGCTTTTCCTTTTGCGGGTAATACCGCTTCTTCGCCAGCACATTGTCTATCGTCATATCATTGCGAAACGACTCACCCTCAAACATCACAAACGCCGCCGACTCTCTCAGCCTGTCCAAAATCCTCATTGTGTAGGTCTCTTCCATTTCGGCAAGGTTTAGATTGCTTGTGATGATGGTCGACTTATTATGACTGTAGCGGTAGGAAACAATGCTTTCGACCTTATCAATCACCCAATCCCTGCTTCTTGATTCACTGCCTAAATCATCAAGGACTAGGAGTGAGACATTTCGCAGTTTCCGGTCATACTCCACAAGCTCCCGTGGATTAACACTCATCATCGTCCGCATGGTATCTACCAGCTGCACCATTTCCACGAAGAAGCTGCTTCTTCCGGCATCGTAGTTCTGTCGCACTAGGGCAGCTGCCATACTTGTTTTCAACTGTCCCCTAGCACCGAACATCACAAGCCCCTTGCCTTCTTCGACATGCTTGTCAAGGAAGTGTGAATAGCTGTGGACAACACACCAATTGTCGACCCACATTGCGTCTGCGGTCGGTAAACCACGGCTCTCAATCTCCTTGAAAGTGACCCACGAATATTTCGGTGGTACTCCGCAGTCCCCCTCAATATCGTGCTTTATCTGCCGTTCAACCTGAACAGTCTCCTCTTGCTGCTGTCTCTTTCTGCCTTCAGCCATCAATTCCTGATACCGCTTGTTGTGTTTCAAGTCATCCGCTGACATGAACCCCCCGCTCGGCGTACCGTTGCTTAATCCTTGACATGAAGTCCCCGACGAACTTGTCTCCTTCTCCAGCTGTTTCGCCAAGTCTCGACTTTGCATTACCCTTTGGGCGATTGCCGATATTTGCTCCACGCTCTTTATCCCTCCTTGCCCAATTTCTGATAGTCGCCAAGAAATTCTTGTACCGCTTTCCATTCTGAGCACAGTACCCGTCAGCCCTGTCTATCCAATCTTGCCAATCTGCCGGGAACTCTGCTTTTAGCTTTTCGTATTCTTCATCGGTCAGCAGGACTTTTTTGTATTCGCCGTAGGCTTTCTTCTTCGGTTTCTTTTCTTTCGGCGGTTCGATTTCCAAATCAGGAAGAACATCCGGCTCTATTTCTTTATATATTTCTTTTTCTATATATATATTTATATCTTTATCTTTTATATCTTTTATAGATATATAAGAAGGAACACGGTTTTGTGTATCATTTGATGTACGACTTATGTCCGTTTTATGTACGCTTTGTGTACACGCATCACCCTCAACCCCTTGCGGCTCTAAGGCTACCAATGTATAGGTTTGTGTACGGTTTGTGTCCGTTTTATGTAACAAAATATGTACACGCTCCAATTCCATTTTTGCCCTGTAAAGTCGTTGTCTCGACTTCTCCTGCACATCATGCATGAGGTCTGCATCCGTGTATGGAACCCATTCATCCTCCCACCTATTCAAGTTATGCCGTTCCCATATACGCAGGAAAACGAGTTGGGCGAGGGGCGATAGCCGATACTGCCTTGCAGCGATATTCAGTTTGTTAATAAGCTGTATGCAGTTGACTTCCATCGTTTCCCCTCACCCTTCTCAATCAAAACGGTACTTCTTCTTCGACTTCCCCGCCAAAGGACTCATTCGTATTTGCTGCCTGTCTACTGCCATCGCTGATAAAGTCGATGTTGTTTACCAGCACTGCGGTATAGGTCTTATTCTGCCCCTGACTATCCTTGTAGCTGTTGATTGACAGTCTGCCGACTACCTCAATCTGCTTACCCTTGGTGCAATACTGACCGATAATATCAGCCGTCTTGTTGAACGCCTTGCAGGGAACGAAGTCTGCATTGTCATCCCGTCTCAGACCATCCACCGCCAGTGTGAATTTGCAGGTACTCACTCCGCTCTGGGTTGTGGACATTTCCGGGTCACGGGTCAATCTTCCTCTCAGGATTACGATATTCATGCTCATGTTTTTAGTTCTCCTTCTTCATTTTCTTTCCCAGGTCAGAGCCGAGATTAAACAGCCAATCGGTAGTAATTTCTGCCACGCCTTTGAGCTGTGCCTGACGGATAATCCATTCACGGATTTTATGTTCGGAATATCCTGCCGGAATGAGGATATCCTTTATCGCCTCATACTCACCACATGCCGGAATTTCCATCACCGGATTAGTCGGCTGATTAGTTTTCTGATTGCTAACAGCTTTTTTCTCCTGCACAGCCTTTTTATCTCGCTGTGCAGTATTTCTTTCCGCTGCCTGTCTGTCCTGTTCCTCCCTGTCCATCTCCACCCATTCCAGCTCACAAATGGAGAACGCTAAAAGTACAAGGTAACGATGGCAGTAACTCAAAGTCGCTCCCAATTCCTGTATTTTAGAGCTTCCTTTCATTTCAGCCATGACCGTAGGACAGGTGAATGTAACCATTTCATCCGGTTTCTCAGCATTGATTACCCGGTAGGTGGCACCTTCATAATTCATGTCGAAGGTCGTTACCAATTTCTGCTCTGCAAGGAAATTAGTGAGTGGCGGGAGCAAGTCGTCAAGAGTGTAATAACTATACTTTGAAAACTTGTTTTCTCCGCTCTTTTTGATTGGTGCCGTACTCATCAGCTTACGGACATTTTGTAGTTTTTCCCACACATTCATTGTGCTAAACCTCCTTATTTGTAAGAAATGGTCTGTTCGCTTTCAAGGGTAGCTCCCTTGATAACCACTCCGTTTTTCAGTGCCTCTTTGATTTTCGTTTTATCAATTTCCGGCTCTTTCACCCTCAGCCATTCAGGACTAAAGTCCTTATAGGTGAGTCCGGCAGCAATCTCTACATGTGGAGGATTAATCTTCCACTTCCACGAAACCCTCGTGGATTTGAAAGGCCTATCGGGCGTTACAAACCGCTTTACAAGCTCCATTGTCCGCTCGATTTTGTTTTCTAGCCGCTTGATTTCCTCCTGCTGGAGCTTTATTTCCTTTTTGCGTGTCTCTATCTCTGCCGCACAGGACTTGCAGAACACACCACAGCCCTCTATTTTTTCGTCAAGGGCAATGTCCAGTGCCTGAATAGCCTCCGCACTGAAAACCTCGCCGGTCTCCGTATCCACAGCTCCGTCTCCGTCCGGCAGCTCCAAGAGCCTGTTCAGCTGCTTTTCGATTTCGTAAAGAGTCATCTTCTCATCCCTCATGCGTATCGGCGGTTGAGCCACGCTATCTCATCTTCCTGGTCACGCTTCCATGCTCGAAGGTCTTCCTCCATCTGCGAGTAGTCGCAACGCTCCGGCACATCCTCCAGCTCGAAGCGGAGGTCTGCCGCTTCGTAGAACTTATCAACTATCTTGATGCTTGCCTCGTCACTATCCATCAACTCAATCAGTGTATCCGGGTCTTTGAGGTCTATGTCCCTTTCGATGATTGCATCCGGTACCTCAATTCCCACTGTTACAGTCGCAGTCGCCTTTATAAGCATTTCTTCTTCTCCTTTCCTCTTTCCAGCCTAGCCGTTGAGCGTGTTCTTTCATATTCTCCATGGCTTCACGCTCCGGCAACCATGGATTATTTATTCCCCTGCCTCGCAGAGCCATGTTCCAGTGGTCGGACAGGCTCACTATTATCATCCTGTACAGCCCTCTTAGCTTCGGATGATAACTTTGTTTCAGCGTTATCCGCTTCATGGTCTTATCTCGGTAAATCATGACGCAAACACCGCCGCCATGATACCCATTGCCAGAACCCAAGCTGCAATCATAAGACCTTCTGCAAGCTCCGCTTCCCTCTGCTGCTGCTCAATCCGCTCCATACACAGTTTGCTTATCATGTTTCCTCCTATGCGGTCACGCCGTACCGCTCATACAGGTATCTGCGAGGCACTTTGCCATTCTCGGTGAGATAGCCCTTACTCTCCAGCTCCTTATTGAGCTTCTTTATTACTCTGTAGCTGTAGGACTGAGAGCGACCTAGGCACTGCATGACCTCTTTGACATCCATCAAGGACTCTCTGATATTCATTGCTAATCCCTCCAGCTAAGGTCAGGCTCTTTGCCAATCAGGTACTCTTTGTATCTGCTCATGTTTGCCACGGCTTCTTCCCTTGTTGTGAAGATATTGCCCGTGATTTTGTTGTACAGGTCATTCCTAGAGCCTCGCCAATAAGTGCGAAAAACCTCTTCTTTTTCGTCCCACAAAATGATGCAGTAATATTCATCGCCCTGCTTCGGCACCCATGGCTTCTTTACCACTGTGAGATGACCGGTCAGCAGACCGGACATATCCAGCACCGGAACAAAGCAGGCTCTCCCGGCAGGTCTTTCTTCCATACCGTCTGTTGTAAGCCTGTAGACCGTACCCCAGTCATCCTCCTTGATGGAAAATTCCTCATTCAGCTCAACTCCGAGAATTTGAGCCACCTTATCCATGTAGTTCATTCGACAGCCTCCTTTTACCCTCTTAATGTCACAAGTTCACGATTATGAAAGCGCGTTTGTGCATTTATATTAACGCTTAGAGCGTTATGGATTGTTAAAAAAAATTTCGCCCTCTTTTACTCTGTAAAGTTTAAGCATTTTCATGAATGTTTTGGCGGGGATTGCGGTCTTTTCATTTTCGTAATTCGACAGGGTTGCTCTTGTTATGTCTAGTTTTTTAGCTGCCTCATCTTGATAAAGTCCTGCATTAACTCTCGCCGCTTTCAAAGTGATTTTCATTTAATCCCCCCTTTTGGAGTTTTCAAGTATTTGCATTTTCTTTTTCCTCGTTTTTCTATCTAGATACATTATAACGCTTTATGCGTTTTTGTCAATGCTTCTTGAAAATATTTTTCTCATGGTGTATAAATTCTTTTACATCATGTTATTATTTACTCATTATAGCAGAAGGGAATGTTTATAAATGCAAAAGAATCTTACACTGACATTCGCCAATAACCTCCAACAGCTGTTAGATAGGCGACAAAAATCCCGGCATGACCTATCTAAGGAGACTGGCATTCCTTATCAAACTATAGCAGCATGGATGGCAGGGCAAAGATACCCACGGAAAAGTGGACTAGAGAAGGTAGCTGCATATTTTGGCGTTTCTGTTTCTGCTCTTGTTTCTGAGTTCCCTGAAGATACAACATCCACAGGTTTTATCCGTGCCCTGTTTTCCGACGACCCTGAAATCATCGCAATCCTTGATAAGGCGGCAGTCAATATTAACGGTCTGCCTTATGGCTCAGAAATCCCTGAGCCGATAAAAGTCATGCTTCGTAATGCGTTACTGCTGGCAGCACAGGAGGTGGACAGAATTAAGGCTAGTAAGTAGCCCCGAGTTCAAATCGTTTTGAGGTAAAAAGTTATGGCAACAATCGAATACGGAGAATTACCGCCGGGCGTGGTTATCACATACACACGCGACGGCATTACAGTTAAGGTAGTAAACAAAGCCAACACGGAGAAGGAGGGGAACAATGCACCACCGCCTTATAAACCGTAACCATATTGAATATTGTGGGAAGAAAAGAGTCCGTGCCATAATGCTACAATTTAGGCCGCATGAGGTCTAACCGCTAGATGTAAACCAGTGACAGTCTGTCACACTTCCAACCTCAAACGATAAACCTAAGAAACCTCATAAACCCAATAAACTATTGACTTATCAAAACTTCGCATTTACTTCGCATTGCTTCGCATTGCTTCGCATCGTGCATAATTCAGATAAACACGCACGATATTTCAAAGTCAGCTTCAAGCTAGGATATGGTAAAATCGGCTGTTTTTACCACATCAGTTTTGGGATATGGTAAATAAAAAAGCGCCCCCGAAGGGTGGCTCTATAAACTTAGTTTTTCTTTGCTCTTGTTCCATACACGAAAGCACCTATAATTCCTGCAAGGCCGGATGTGCTGAGGAATGTACCGGCACTCGGCGAACTACCAACCACGGCAATATACACACCACCAGCAATGGAAATAATTCCTATTGCAAAGCCAAAGCATATACCTAGCAGGCTGTTTCTGCTGTCGGTATCTGCATATTTCTTTTCAATTTCAAGATGGGCATCGTCAATCCTGTGCCGATGTGCTACCTCATCTTCAAAGGTTTTCAGTATCAGCTCCGCTGCTCCAGGATGTACTCTGTCATACTCTTGCAATGTAATAGGGTCAGGTAATGGCCCAGTACGAACAGTAAGCTGTTGTACGCTGTGTATTTGGTCTGTCTGCACCCTGTTTGGTTTACGGCTCGACATTATACAACACCGTTCTTTTCCATCGCTCTTTCCATATCTATACCAATATTTACCCAGTCGTTCTTCAACGACTCGGCAGCATCGGCTATGTTGTCAGAACTGTATTTGAATTTTGGGCGAGGTCTTTCTATGGCATTGAATAAATCTAACGACTTTGCCATACCGAATATAAACATATACATTTTGCTCATGGCTATTACCTCCCTACTGTCTATTATACCTTATGTGTCAACATTGCCGGTCTGCACTATTTCAAGATTGTCAAAAGTTGAGTTGCTTACAAAATGAAAACAACTGAAAAGTTTTACGAAAGGTCTAAATGCAACTACCGAAAAAACCTCGGCAGTTAGTGGTTGTTGCATTTTTTGCACATACCACTTCAAGGAGATGAAACCATGTCAGTACATAAGGACGAACGCAAGAATGGCCAATGGGTAGTTTGCGCAAGATATGAGGACTTCGCCAAAGAGCCGCACCAGCATAAAAAAAGAGGCTTCGCCACAAAGAGAGAAGCCCTTGAATATGAAAGGCAATACAAAGCAGAGCAAAGGTGCGCTGGTTTGACATTCAACAAACTGCGAGAATTATATATGGATGATTGTACCCATCGTGTACGCAAGACGACAATAGACTCAATCACTTTATCGCTCAACCGGATGACTCCGTACCTTGAAAGATACGAAGTCAAAGATATTACCCCACAGGTGGTTAGGCAACTACAAATAGAACTGCTTGATAAAAACTACTCCCCCGGCACGGTCAAGGAGACCGTCGGCAAATTGTCTGCCATGATGAATTATGGGGTGCGGTATTATAATCTCCCGTCGAACCCGTGCAGAGTCGCAGGAAATATAAAAAAGACACAAGCCAAAGAACTTGTGGTGTGGTCAAACGATGAATTTAAGAGGTTCATTGCAACGAGAAGGAAACCAATACACCGGCTCTTATATACAACACTTTTTTACACCGGGCTGAGAATTGGTGAGTTACTTGGTCTTACATGGGAAGATGTTGACGGTGATGTTTTGCACATCAACAAACAATGGCTTTACAGACGGAAAGAGTTCGGTTCCACAAAAACGCCGCAATCTGTCCGTGATGTACCAATCCCACAATTCTTGCAAGAAATGTTCCGGCTTCGGCCATACGACTACAAACCGACTGACAGGGTATTCAATATCTCCGCAGGGTCGGTCGATTCGGCATTAAAGACTGGAATAAAAAAGGCAGGACTTCCCGCCATAAAAATTCATGGCTTCCGTCACTCCCATATCTCAATGCTGATTTCCTTGGGGGTGCCAATCCCGGCGGTCGCAAAAAGAGTCGGTCACTCCAGCACATCAACAACCATGTCTGTATATGCCCACGCCTATAAACATGATGAATATAATGTCGCTAATGTTCTTGATACAACAAACAAAAACGAGCCCCCTTTAATCGAGCCACCGAAGCAAGTCGAGAAAAAGCGAAAACCGATTGTCGAATGGAGACCATCAATGCCCCCTAAATCTCCCCAAATTCCCGCAAATGTTTCCAAAATGTTTCCAAAAGAAATTTTATAAACCTTCTGCCCTTGTCGCTCTAAAGCGAAGGGGCATTTTTCTTGTATTTTTTGACTAATTGCAACTTTACTTTTTTTGAAATTTATCCGTGTTTTTCCCTGCCCTCCTTTACTCTAATTCTCCATATTCTCCGTGTCAGCTGAAAAAAATTTGTTTAGCGCATTTTTTGTTTCCAAGATGTTTCCCAAATAGAAAATCCCCCAATGCCGAAACATCAGGGGACTTCCTACTAAGGAAAGGAGGTTTCTGCCCAAAGTATGGGAAATGAAAAAATTGAAAAAGGTAGGATGAGGGCAAATTAAAAATGAAAGCCATAGGGTTTGGCGGTCTCAGTGTATCGAGTGCTTTTATGCCTATGGCACGATTAACAAATTCCGATGGTTGGATTTGCACCAACGCCTGTAGGAAAAACCAAGAAAACCTACACCATGCTCTACTACTGAGCTACATCGGAATCGGCAACACATTGTAGCCCTTTACTTCCTGTGCCGCCATATACAGTCATCAACGCAAGAACAAACTCAGGCTATTCGTTTATCCTCACTCAGCTGCCACATTCCCCCCCACATTGCCTACTGGTACCCATTGTGGAACATAGGGCTTCGGCTTTGCAGAGGGTTAAAATCAATAGAGTGTGTGCTGGACGCACTCTATCTGTGAAAGGGTCATGGCGAGGTGCCGGTCAAGACCCTCGCTCGCCTATGGCTATATTATACCATATTTCCCTTTTGCCTAAAAGTGCATCCTTGTGATGTAATGGATTTCATCTGATACCTCTTTGTGCATCATTACCCACCATTTGCAGCCGGGGTTTTCGGCTACTGCCTTTGCATATATTTCAGCAGCTTCGGTTTCCCATTTCAGCCACATTTCTGCAAGCTGACTCTCCGTTGCATCTTTGGGAATGTCAATCCGTACTACAGTAGGGATGTCGATAATCTCCCCCAACTGTTCTATGGATTTATGACGAGTACACATGAAGCCGTCCATTTCCATCTTTGCATGGTTGCAGTGTATTTTTGCTAACCGCTTGTAGCCATGCAAAAGGCTGATGCCATAGGCATCTGTATGAAACATGATACCTTTAAGCTGATGAACAAGCACATTCACCCACATTTCTTTAGTCATCATGCCACCTTCTTTACGGTCATATTAACTAGCGTAATCGTTCCCGCGCCTCCTGTATAAGTGAGGGTAAGAGCCGCTTTTGTGCCACTCCCGTAAACACCATTGACCGCAATGAGCGTGCTGAAAGCTACAGTACCAATTTCACCGGCATCTGTAGTGATACTGCCAGCAGCACGAACAATGGCATTACCATCCCCGTTGAGCTGAAAACCGAAAGTTCCTGCCGCCGTAGTCGTCCCATACCCGTTTACGCTCACTTCATACACACCTGGTGCATTAAGATTAATGGCCTGATTATCTGCTGCGAGGGTGGCAGTAGTGCCACGCTGTATGCCTCTGTTCGCCCAAGAGATAACCTGATTGGCGGTAGAAGCAATGCCTGTAGAGTATACCTGTATCATATCAATCTCTCCTTTAGTCAAAAGGGCGGGTATCACCCCGCCCATACAATATATCAAGCAATCACAGTGCCGTTATAGTTGTAGCCGTTATTGCAGTTACAATACGGGCTGGCAACAATGTAAGCCGGTTTCGGAGTCGGCGGCATCAGAGCCCCAACGATGTTCTGAGTCTGTACGCCCTGTGCAAGGGTGAGCTGTGCTGCCTGAAGGTCACTACGCAGACGAGCAATCTCAGCATCCTTAGCATTAGCTTCCATCATGCAGAGCTTATCAAGGATTTTCTGAGTGTTTGCAGTGTCGTGAGTCGTGATAGCACAGGTCTGCTGTGCGGTATCATACCGAAGGGCATCAACATTGCGAGTCAGCTCAAAGCGGTTATTGGTAATACCGTTGTTAAGCTCATACTTAGCCGAGTCGATGTTGCGGTTGGTCTGGCAGCAGCAGTCTTTAGCTGCAAAGGTGCTTTCAGCAATAGCACGCTCCATGTTGTTACCAACGCCCTGAACGAGCATATTAGCTCTGCCGAACTGGTCGAGCATATTGTAGCCATTGGTAGACTGCCCACGCTCCAAGTTACGAATACCGTTGTCAATCTGGTTAAAGGCACTGGAAGCAGCTACATCCTGAGTAGTAGCATAGTTGCCACGGTTGCCCCAACCAAAACCTCCGCCGCAGAGAAACATGAGAAGCACAATCCAAATAAATCCGTTGTTGCCCCAACCATCTCTATTCTTGTCGATGAGAGAGCCGACAACATTACCGAGTACGCTTTCATCCATAGTTACACATCCTTTCAGAATAAAAATATATATTGAGCTACATTCCGGACTGCAGCTCCGCTAAAGCTGATGTATCTACACCCTTGCTTTGTGCAACCTTACCGATTATCGGAAGCATCTTATTGAAGTTAGTCCGCTGTTGAGGTGTCATCTGACTTATCATGCCAAGGACTTGTTTTTTGGCATCCTCAGCAGTACCATTAAACACCCTCGTTTGGCTGTTCAGTGCTTGCAGTATTGGGTTCATTTGTTGCCACCTTTCCCTCTAGCAGAGATTTAATGTCCATAAGTGCGGCTTCAAGGTTGTTCAGCCTGTTTTCTGTGGCCTCTTGTGCCGTTGGCATAGGGGAGATTTTATAGCCCTGTATTGATTTCTGACCGTTTCGTAAACTGACTAGGTACATTTCCGGGCTGTTCTCCATCAAGTACAATGTTGTGCTTCCATATCCGTTTATGGGAGCTGCTTGTACTTCATTGAAGCTGTTTGCTCTTGCCAAAGCACCTATAATCTGTGGTGCTGGCGGGTAATTAAATCCGTACATAACATCACTTCCTTTACTATCAGTCTAGGCTTTTTCCGCTGTCGTAAAGGGTGAAGAAAAGTGCTAAAAAGGGTTGAAAAATGGCATAAAAAAAGAAGCGGGATTTCTCCCGCTTGCGTTAAATAATCCTTGATATTTTATCGTATGCTTTCTGTATTATTGATTTCACCTTTTCAGGACTTATGTGCATATCATCAGCTATCTGCGTATAACTGTGCCCCCGCACAAATTTCGCATCCAATATCTTCTTGTCTTCATCAGATATTTTAGCCTCATTCACTATGTCCCAAAAATCCGTGAGGGAAGCACGGTCAATGTAATCCCTCGCTAGTCGCCTGTTGATGTTCATGCCGCAAGACCTCCACTCCGCTGTCAATCCTATCTGCCAGCCTTGCGAATGTCACGCAGCTACAGATGACTACTGCTACTACACCCACGATTGCCATTGCAATAATCCCCGCCTGTCGTTTCTGCTGGCGGTCTAACAATGTCCGCATTTCAAAGTAATTATTCTTTAACTCCTCATGCTGGGACTTCATCATTTCCTGTTGCGACTTCAACATGTTTAACATATCTCGATTGATGCTGTTAGTTACAGCAAGAACAGTTCCCAGTTTATCCAAATCTTTTTCACTATTCATATTTACTCCTCAACTAGCAAATGAAATTGCAAGCCCTACTGCAAGGCTACCGGCTACTACAGACCAAAAATTGCGCTGCCTTTTAATTCGTAACGCTTTTTTCTCTTGCTTCTCTAATGATTGCAAGGCACCGTCTAATTCTTTCTGAGCTGTCTCTAATGATGTCTTTGCCAGAGTTAAGCTCGCTTTTGACTGCACCAAGTCCGATTGCGATGATTTCAGCATCTTCGATTGCCGTTCTGACACCATCTGTAGCCGAGTCAATTCCTCGCTCTGCTTGTCTAAGATGACAGACAGCCTGTCGTTGTTGTCCTGCAACGCTAGTAAATTTTCTTCTAGCATCGCCGTCTGTTGGCTTGACAAATAAATAGGCGTAGCATAGCAATGAGAAGAAGAACACAAGAGATATACCGAGGCACACACGAACAACTTTACCATCCATCTTTTCATCACTCACCTCAATCATCATCTGTCCATTGATATACGCCACTCTCGGTGCCAGCACTCCGAACATCTACATGAACAAAGTATTCTTCATAGTATCTGCCGACTCCGTCAAAGCCAATTTCAAGAGCAAGGTCAGCAAGTTCGTCTACGGTCATATCATCGGGGACAACCACATCAGCAGCAGTGCCGAGGGTATGCTGACTCCCACGGACACCGCCAACCTCCATATTATGCTCTTCACATCGGCAGATGTTTGTCACTTCCAGCTTACGACCGACCTTATCACAAAGTCGGTCAAGGTGTTCCATAAGGAGGTCATCTGCAAAGTTCTGGTGGCATCCGCAGTGACACTCCATATCTTCATCCGTGTAATATCTACTCATTTCTTCACATCCTTTGGCATTTCGCCTTGCTTACTATTCAGCTCAGAATCAATGCGGTATTTGTCCATGACTCCCTTTGCTGTTACCCATAGAGTGCCTACACCTGTTGTTATTGCTCCAATGCCTGTTACACAAGCCATGATTTCAAACTTGAAACCAAAAAGGCCGTTAAGCCAAAAACCTATAAGGCACGAAAACGCAAAAAAGAATAGCCATATCAGAAGGACTATACCACCGCCCATTACGCAGAGGTCAAAGTGGTCTCTCGCCCATGTAGTTGTGCTGACAAATCTCCGCTTTAGTAATGCTATGAGTTTCATTGCTCTAGCACCCTAGCAAGGTAACATAGGTAGTCTCTAGCCTTTGCTACATCCTGTCCTGCATCACCCTTCTTGCCAGCTCTTGCAATGTACTTGATGACATTACCCTTACAGAAGCCGATAAATTCTTCTTTTGTTAGGCAAGACCGCATAAATTCGATAGGTTGAATCGCACCTTGATAGTGCTTCGGTGTTTCGTCCATGTTAATCCTCCATGTAATAAATAAGCCACCCAATAAAGGGTGGCTTATCTTATACTCCTAACGGCAGTTTGCACATCTGATGATATATATCGGATGCAATATCGTTGCCACCAAGACCGTGATAGGCATTATACATTCGCTCAATGCTCTCACGCTCAAAAGCAGGGACAGAGCCTTGCTTGATAAAGAAACGGCAGGATTGAATGATACGGTCACGCAAGATTGCAACCAAGGCTTCTTCCGTGAGACACATCCGTGCAAGTCTTTCCTGCTCTCTTGCGTACCGCTCTTGTTCTCTCTCTATTCGTGCTTTCTCTAGCTGTTCTTGCTTGCGTTCATACCGTCTGAAATACAGACCGATAACGCCACCAATTACAGCCTCAACACCTAGGAGAAGAACTGCATTTGCATCAATAATTGTACTCACCTCACAGTAGGCCGTCCTGCGGCTCTCCTTTTCTAATCTTCCAAGCTATGCGATTTGCTACCATCACACGAGTTTTCTCCATGCTTCTGTCAAGGGGATTAAACTTCCATCCCAAATAGAAATTCCTATACAAATTGTAGCCGAACAGTGAGAACACCCTGCGTGAGTCTTGATATGTCCACGGGGTGTCAAATAAAATCATATCTTTGTAGCCATTGAAGCCAAACTTCACATACGGCTCATTTATGATGGTTTCTGAGAAGTACGGACGAATATCTTCCCCTGCAAAGTAGAAAGCAAAGCCGTATCCGCAGTTCCGTGTAAGCCACCCAAGACGGCAGAAGTACCGCTGAATGCGTTCCCACAGAGTAAATGTAGCTCCCTCTTTGAGAGTGACATAATACTTCGTGCGGTTGTAGCCTTTCAGAGTCATGCTATGCTCATTGTACTTACTGTGGAAGTCGTATTGCAGAAACTTCGGCATACAGCTTACTTGAAAAGCACCGTCACAACTGTCGTCCCATGTAGACCAGTACCGCCACACGCCGTGAAGTTCGCCAACCTCGTCAGCGAACAACACAACTATGGGGTTGGTGATGTAGCACAGAAGCATGGTTATAAGGTTGAAAGGCAGAAGCAGAAGCCACCTAATCATGCTTCGTCCTTCTTAACGCAGTTTCCGTCCTCGTCAATCATGTAGCCACGATTGTCAAGTTCTGCAATGACTGCATCTACATACGGAGAGTAGGTTTTGCTTGCCTGAATTTTTGCGAAAGTGAGCTTTTTGTCCAGAATGTTTTTTACAATGAAATTTACCATGATTATCTTCCTTTCTGAAATTAATTACACATATTCCCAATGATAGCCATATGCTACTTTGGATGGATTATTACACGCTTTGATAATGTTAGGTCTGCCGGACGCAGTCTTTGCGTCCGGCCTTAATGACCTAAAAGCTTCGCAGGCAGAAAAATATACCTCGCCCGTTTCTACACATCGAACAGGAATTTTGCTTCTAACAATTTGCATTTTCCTTAATGTTTCCTGAGTAGCCTTTTTCC
>JAZLHS010000065.1:0-5600 GCA_045616885.1 Selenomonadaceae bacterium
CAGTAGCAAAGCTGATAAAATCCATACGCTCGCCACGGCTGATAAAAACAATAAAGTTCGTAAGCAGCATGGCGACCATCCATAACGCCTCACGCTTTCGTTTGCTCATGTTCAATCCTCCCAATACGGCATATCAGCATATCTCCCAATTGCAAGGTGAAAAACCGTCTTTGTTCTTCAGCTTACATTCGCCATTGACACAGTAGCCGCACTCACACTCTAAATCTCCATTATTTTTTACTTCTCTAACAACGCAACAACAAAGTATCAGCTTCTCTGCCGCCTCTTTCATATAGACTCTGTCCTGCTTCATTCAGCATACCTCCCAATCATCCGGAACATCCTCAACCTTGAACTTCCCCGGCTCCCGTGCAGGAACATGGGCGTGCTTGATATCCTTTACAAACTCGCACTTGCCCCATGCCTTACGCTTTATCTTTTTGCTCTGCTTAATGGCGTTCTGTATCTCCTTATCAGTCAGCTTCATTTTACCCTCCAAGATACATCTGGCTCCCTTGCTTCAAGATACTTGCAGTAGGCTTCTATGTTTTTCTCTGCCTCACTTCTAGTTTTGAAACAGTTACCCAAAAGATAAAGCATTTCATCATTTTGATTATCCCACCAATAAATTCCTACAACGCTCTTATTTAATGGGTTTATTGCATAGTAAGTCCCATCAGTCTTTGGCTTCCACGGCTTCTTTACAATCTCAAAATCTCCTGTCAAAAGTGCTATCAGAAACCCTGCATCATCGTCCCCGGTGCAATCAATAAATCCTCTCGCTTCAATGTGGAATGGATTGTATGCAGACGGTATGCCGTCTTTGTCTACTAGATTAAATTCCTCACCAATTTCCACGCCTAGCATCTTAGCAACATCAGCCATATAGTTCTTACTCATTGTTTACCTCCTATCTCCCCGACATTGGTGTCGGGAACATCACACCGTCTAATTTCCGCAATTGCTTTAGTTGTTTGTAGCCAAGCTTCTATGGCATCTACTAAGAAATCTCCCATATTCGCTTTCTTATATTCTTTGAGCGTTTTTTGCGCAAGCTTAAACCCTGACTGTAGTTTGTTGAACGCCTCATCATTTAACAGTAATACTATTTTGTGTCTCGCTACTTCCATGCCCTACCTCCTCGGCCTCAGTACACTTTCTTCTCCCAGCAGCGCGGCAAATCTCTCGCTTCTCAGCATTACTTCACGGCTATAGGGACTCGATATAGACCCATGCCGGAAATAATACTCATACGCCCCCGCCTGCCCGCAGTTATACGCCACGAGCACCTTGTTCCAATCCCGATATTCTCTGTAGAGATAACCGAGAAGCCACGTACCTATCCGGATATTTTCGTGAGGCTCGATAATAATCTCCTTCGCCCCGTGCACCGTATTAATCTGCATCAGCCCGAAAGAGTCACCCCCATCGGCATTAATATCGAAGCGGCTTTCCTGCTCACATACCGCCAGTGCCAGCACATAAGGCACGCCGTTTAGTTCTGCCTGCTGTCTTAAAAATAGCTGCAACTCTCCCGACAACGGTATATCCTTATGCACCATAATTTTCTTCTTCGCCGGTGTCTGACTCTTTGCCGGTGCCTCAGTTTTTACCGGCCTCGCCGTAGCCGCCGCCGTCTCAACGCTGGTCGCTTCGTACACACCAGCAACCGACGCGCAAAGCAGAACGCCTGCCGCTACCTGAATAATTGTTTTAGAATTTGGAACCTTCATCTTTAACCTCCACATTTACAGCGAAGCAATCGTTGACCGTTATGTCAATTCGCATTACTCCATATCCTATGATTGACAAAGCAACCATCATTACCCACTCAAAGATAGAAACTATTATTCCTGCCATCGTTTCGCGCATATATATAACCCCTTTGACGCTGCTGAATACCCACTGTCCTCTAAATGCTGTCGGACGCTGCCAATATATCCCTCCCGGCGTCTGTATCCATTCTTGCAGACAAACTCTACAAGGTGCCACCATCCGCGCGGGTGTATGTATACGACCGTCCCCTCTCTCATCTGTGTTCCTGTCCCTGTATACACTGGCCTTATTACCGTATCACCCAGCTTTAGCCCTCCGAACCTTTTTCGGTATACGCTCTCCACTGTGAATATTTCTTCCATTTTGCCCCCCGGTTGCCAGCCAAAGTGCCCGTTTCACCGTGATAATGCTTCGGTCTGCCATTACCTGCCATATCGTCAGCAGCTCAAGCCCTGCACGCTCTATTACAGCCTCGTCTACCTCGCGTATGCTGCAACCAAACTCGCGCTCAAATTTATCCGGATAATAGCGGTACCCTCTGACCGTATTCTTTACTTTTTCTATACACGCCTCTGCACATAATTTATCTTTTCTCATGCTCGTTTCTCCTTAACCGTTTTTCCTGTCACCATTTCGGAATTTTTTGTATATTTTCCCGCTTTCGTTGTGCTGTATCTCGCATTCCAGCACCCTAAACCCGCATTTTTTAGCCTCACGCTTAAAAAACGCTATCAGCCCGTTACCGACTTTATTTATCTTGTCAACTGCATTCGTCTCCAAACTCATCCGCCCTTTCGCGAAGTATAGTCTCCCGCTTATACGGAACGACTGACATATTGACCGCCGGTGTCTCGCCGTACACCTTCCATGCGCTCATGACTATCACCTGACTATCATCGAGCCACACGACACCGTTCGCCGCGTCAAAAGCCGCCTTTACTAAGTTGTCAATATCGCCTTTTCTTTGTACCTGCGGGACAACTACCCTTTTTACCGCCTCCTCTTTTGCTTTCTTCGACCACGACTTCGGGATTGGCAAGATAAATTCAATCTGCACTTCCAGCGGATAAGTAACAGGCTCCAGCCCGTTCATCTGCTGTCTTAGGAGTGTCCCTAGCGTCTTTTTATATTCCCGGCTTTTCTCCGGGTCATACATCACGACACGACCATGCTTGCCCTTTGATGCTATGTATCGCCCTCGCTGTCGCTTCTGTACTACTGGTTCTATTTCCGCCCTAAATATCAGATATACCCCTCCATTCTTGCTACCCATTTCCCATACGACATACCCGCCACCCTTGCGGCCACTATTTTTTCTCGCAGGCTTAAATTTTTTGTCCCGTTTTGGGCTTTTTTTTACCTGCTGGCGTTACTTTCTTTCTTCGCCTGTTTCTTGCAGTCAGGACAATATTTTTGGTGTATGCCGTTTGGCGTATATGCTGCATTGCACATATCACACCGCTTCTCGCTAAGGGTTCTCGGCGTTCGTTCCATCTTCGCCCCCGGCGGCAGTCCCTTTTTCCTGCGGTATTCGTCTTTCTTCCGCTGGCACTTTATTTTCATCCGGCATTTATCGGAGCAGTATTTCGACCGGTAGGAGCCGACTTTGAACGCTGTACCGCACACCGGGCAATTCGCTATTCTGTCTTTATCTGCCGCCATTTTACTCGCCCCGTTTCATCTTCAATGCATACGCTATAACCGCCCAATATCATCGGTAGAGGCGTATTCGGCGGCGGTATTTTTATCCCGCATTCAGCCTCCAGTACCTCCATCATCTTTGCGGCACTCATTGTATCTTCCTCATTGGCACACGGTTTATTCGCCTCATTCATTTCTGCTGCCAGCTTGCAGACATTGAGGTAGGTTCGCTTCATGCGCTCATGTCCCCAGCCCTCATGGAACCGCAAAGTGTAGAAGATAAAGGCTATAGCCTGATTGAACATGGACATTTCCATTGCCGCTTGGTCTCGTATCGCCGCTTTCATGTCCTCTACCCGCTGTTCCCTGATTACCTGTTCGGCGATGGTTTTTGCCTCGGCTATGCGCCGATTTCTTATTGCTTCTTTCTGCTTGCGCTCAGCCTCTTTTTTCTTCTCGTTCTGGCGTTTCTGTTTCCTTGCCTGACTCATGCTCTTAACCCCTTTACTCTAATAATTTTTCCTGCTGCGCTGGCTCGTCCGGCGGTAGACTATACCGGGAAATTTCTTCCGCAAAGGTTAGATTTCTACGGAGTGACTTGCTCTTAAACTCCACCGATACCGCCGCCTCACGGAGCCGGTCAATTAACCTCATTGAGTAGGTTTTTACTAAGTCGGTTTTGTTTAGGTTAGTGGTGATTATGGTGCTGCGCTTGTTGTTGTATCGCTCCGCCAAAATGCACTCTATTTCCGTCGTGACCCAGTCTTTCGCCGTGTCCTCCGCTCCGAGGTCGTCTATTATCAGTAGCGGCGTTTGGATTAGTTTGTCATGGTAGATGTTCGCCTCGTTGCTGTTGCACGCCCATTTTGCTCTCAGCGTATGAGCCAGCGAACACATCACGATAAATTTTCCTGTCCCGCCTGCGTCGATAAACTTGCGAAGAACTGCGATTGCCAGCGAAGTCTTTAGATTGCCGTTCGCCCCATAAAGGATTAGCCCGTCGCCGTCCGTTATGCGCCTGTCTATGTAGTGCGCATACGAATGGACTTTTATAAAGGCGTCCACCCATGCACTATCTTTCGGCATACCGCGTCTTTTTATCTCGTCGAAAGTTATGTCCCGGTACCGTAAAGGTATCCCGGCAACATCTAAGGCATTGGCTACCGACTCAGGTTCTTTCCTTGCCCTGCTGTCATGCTGGACACCATCAAGACCCAGCTTCGGAACAGGCACGCTCAACCGTACTGTATTTTCGTATGGTTCATCCGTCGTTCCATGCGTCAAGGAGTTCTTGTCTTCGCTCGTCTGACTCGAACTCGTATCGCTGGCGACCTTTGCCGCCCTGTGAGCCTGCCAAATTTCGCTGAATTTCTCCACGCTTTTTATCCTCTCTTGCCCAGCTTCGTATTACTGCTAGGAAATTCTTGTATGATACGCCTTTAGTCGCTACATACTCGGACACCCTTTCTATCCGTTCCTGCCAGTCGGCAGGGAATTCGGATTTTAGCTTGCTCATTTCCTCGTCTGATAACAGGACATTTGCATACTCCCCATACTTATGACGAATAACCTTTGGTTTTTTTGCTGGAGCGGGAGTTGTCTTATCCGCAGGATAAGACATACCCTCTTTCTCTTTATCTATATCTATATCTTTATCTATATCTATATCTCCGTTAACATTTTGTTTCAGTAGCGTTACGCCGTTGTTACTTTGTAACGCCTTTTGCCTATTTCGATACTCGCGAACCCGCTTCGCGCCCGAGGTTTCCGACACTGTAGCCTCTTTCACATACTGTATAAGTAATGTGTCCTCGTCTACCAGTTCTATCAGACCACGGCGTTCTAGGAAGGCTATCGTTATCCGAACATTTTCAGGGTCTTCGTCTATATCCAATGCCAGCTCTTCATAGAATGTTTCCTCTATGCGGTCAAAATATAGACGCCCTTCTTCGGGCAACGCTTTAAGCATCAATTTCAAATAGATGATGGTATAAGTATCTCCGCCTGCTATACTTCGCAGTTTTTTCAAAGCCTTTTGCTGGAAAAAATCTTCTTTCAATTTGAGCCAAAAATATCGTTTTGCCATCTGCTCACCCCTCTTCCAGATTGGCTCTCGTCAGGTTATAGACTTTGCCGACCTTAACGGTCAGCGGTACCGGCTGGACATGGTATTTGTTTCTGAA
>JAZLHS010000066.1:0-1517 GCA_045616885.1 Selenomonadaceae bacterium
GCCGAGCAGCTTGGTATCCAGTACGCATGCTGACAGGAAGGGAGAGAAGAGAATGTTTAGCATAGATACATTTATCGGCCATGAGCGTATGTCTACCGAGGATTTGCTACTGAAGATTGAGGCGGCAGTCCAGAACGGCGAGACAGAATTTTATATAAATGCCAGCGGTCAGCATGATATTGGCGGTCCGTTGTGGAACAGCGAAGGCAAGACCCTTCACTTCGAGGTAAACAATCCCGGTCAGCGTCTCGGCTCCATGTGTCTGCCCAACACAGAGATACTGGCACACGGTTCCGTTTCTGCTGATGCCGGCTGGCTGAACTCCGGAGGTATCATCACCATCCGCGGCGACGCCGGCGATACTGCCGGTCACTGCGCTGCCGGCGGTAAGATTTATATCGGCGGCCGTGCCGGTACCCGTACCGGCTCCCTGATGAAGCATGACCCTCTCTATCAAGAGCCGCAGCTCTGGATACTGAACGGTACCGGCAGCTTCTCCTTCGAGTTTATGGGCTGTGGTCGTGCTGTAGTCTGCGGCGTCGGCGAGGAGCACTCCGACTCTATCCTCGGCGAGCGTCCCTGCGTGGGTATGGTAGGCGGCGTTGTCTATGTACGAGGTAATGTAGCAGGCTATCCGGATGACATTATCGAGGCAGCGTTGGACGCAGAGGATATTGAGTTTCTGACAGCCGGTATGCCGGAATTCCTGAAAGCTGTTGACCGTGAAGAGCTGAATGAGCGTCTTACCGACTGGTCTCAGTGGAAGAAGCTCCGCCCGCTGACCTTTGAAGAGCATCAGCCGAAGAAGGCACCGGACCTTCGTTCCTTCCGTCGGGAAAACTGGTTCAAGGATGGTATGTTTGCCGATGTTGCAATGGATGACGGCAAGGTAATAGATACAGTAAACACCGGACTCTATCGACTGAGAGTTCCTTCTTGGGAGAACGGAAAGTACGCTGCTCCCTGTGAATTCAGCTGCCCCTGCGGCATTCCCACTCAGAAGCGCCTTGAGCTTATCCGTGAAGGAAAGCTGGAGGAAGCAGCCAAGCTGGTTCTTGAATATACTCCGTTCCCGGCTTCTGTCTGCGGCACCCTTTGCCCCAATCTCTGCATGAAGGCTTGTACCCGCAGCACCGTTGACGAATCTGTCCAGATTGGTGCGCTTGGTCTCCTGTCTGCTGAGACGCCGGTTGCTGCTCCTGCTGTTGAGACCGGCAAGAATGTAGCCGTCATTGGTGGCGGTGTGGCCGGTCTGTCTGTAGCTTGGCAGCTTCGCCGCAAGGGTCACAGCGTAACCGTCTATGATGACGGCGAGCAGGTAGGCGGTAAGATTGAGCAGGCTATACCTCGTTTCCGTATGCCTCATGAGCGGCTAGAGAAGGAGCTTGCTCGCATCGAGTCGATCGGTGTCAAGTTCGTTCCGAAGACCCTCGTAGACGCAGCGAAGTTTGAAGAGCTGCAGAAGAATAATGATGCGGTAGTTGTCGCTGTCGGCGGCAGCCGCAATCGCTGCTTCG
>JAZLHS010000067.1:0-5219 GCA_045616885.1 Selenomonadaceae bacterium
CTCTGTCCTCCTTTTAGTTAATGTTTCGTCCCATAGTATTACATTCGGCACATACACAGTTATAAGCCATAATTTTCCTTCACCTATACCTACGACTATATGCAGCTTTTTGCCCTTCACAGTGATTCCCAAAACCAGACAACTTGGATATGGATAATCATCAGGATAATCCTCGATGATTTTTCCATTCATCAAGGCCTGCTTAACTTCACTGTACGATACACCTCGCTGCAGCATTCTTTGCTGAATGTGCGAAGAAATTTCTATTGTCTCGTCGGTACACAACCGTTTTATTTCTGTTATATCCATAAAACGCCTCTCTATATTTCTGCCTTTACCCCTCTTACCTTTATGCTTCTATATTGCTCTGGGTATTCCTCTATGGTTTTCGTTAACGACCTATGTTTTTCTTCATAATCGCCATCTTTATTCAACATTATTTCTTCAAGATAATTCAACATACAGCGTTCTTTATCAATTTGTTCTTTGAAAAGAGTATTTTTATACCATACTTCGTCATATCCGTCATAGCATTTTTCTCTTGGGCGGATTGCTACAAGACGCCATTCATGCTCATAACTATATTCTACCTGTTTTATTGACACCATCGCATAGATAAAGGCATACACGATTCTATTTTTCACAAGTTCAGGACTGCATTGTTTTAACTCCTCACGCGCCTCCCACAAATTGTTTATCATTGTCCTGAATTTCTCAATCAACTCATCACATTCTAGGTACTCTACCGGACTAAAATATAGGCCATCATATAGCCACGCATTTTCTTTATGTCGTGTAAAGAACTCTCCAAAGTCAAAGACTAATGCTCCCCCATTTTCTTTGGCGTATTCATTCCACATTATACCTCGTCCATTTGCTTGTCTTTCCTCCGAGAAGCACGAGATATAGACATCTTCCTTTAATTTTTTACAAACGGCCATTACCCACCAATCTAACGGATACCCCTCAGATATATTACAATCAGCATTCAGTTGCAGGATCAAACACAGTCTTTTCCTAAGTTCAGCATCCTCTCTCAACACACCCGTTAATACCGTTGCACAGTATTCAACTTCCTGCTCATCATCCTGACTGCTTACCGATTTAAGTCAAAGCTCTTTACTCTCCAGAATACCTTTCACCGCATCAAATTTAGTATAATGCATAAACTTATTCTTACTAGAAATAAGTTGCTCAACTCGGTTGTGATATAACGGAAAAAGCAATGATTCTAACAAGGCATTTTGTTCACTTTCACTCAGCATTATTTGTATTTTATCCCTCTCCAAGTAATAGATCCAATACAGGTATGCACGGGGACTATGCGAGTCCCAATTCCTCCCTCTTAAATGTTGGACAGGTATTTTCTGTAGTGCATATAACCGCCGCGGCTATCTTCGCTCCCATTTCGCAGGCCTCTGCCATAGTCCTACCGCAGGTAAGTCCCATTGCTACACCGGAGAAGAAAGCATCCCCTGCGCCGGTGGTGTCGACTACATTTACCTTCTCTGCCGAGCATACACCATAGTTGCCATTGCTCTCAGCAAAGGCAGCACCTTTATCCGCCATCGTAATGATTATTGACTTCATGCCCAGTTCTTTAACCTTCCTCTTCAGGACATTTGCCATTTCCGTCGGTGCTACATCGTCAAGATTTTCTCCGAAGAAAATGCTCGACTCCTGCTGATTGCAGACGAAGCACTCGCACTGCCTTATGTACTCTTTCCGCTCCAAAGCCAGAGTCATATTGGATATGAGCGAGAATACCTTCTTGTTATATTTCTTGGCGAACTTAAATACCTCGGAAACAACAGCCTCGTCAATGTCTATCTCAAGCAGGATACTGTCGCAATCCTTGAAAATCTCATCACCCTGCTGACTGATAACCTCAGCCAGCGGCAGGAAATTCGGACGCTTGGACAGGCTGGCTATCACTTCTCCCGTATGGTCAAAAATCGCCAGCCAGGTGCCCATACCATCGGCGGTGGTCTTTATATATTTTGTATCTACTCCGGCTTCATCCAGCCGTGACATGACGGCCTTAGCCGCCCCACTTCCGTCTACAAGGCTCAAAAAGGTCGGCTTGAATCCGCATTTTGCAATATTCTCTGCCACATTACGGGAAACTCCGCCGTGAACCTCCTCTATTCTTCCGGCATTTCGACCGCCGGGAACATATACATCCGTAGGGAAGCCTTTTACATCAACAAAAACGGTTCCGATGACCACCATGCTCATAATCAGTACTCCTTATTTCTGCCTCATAGTATCCCGTATAAATATTTCTGCCCGAAGCATTATAAAAGCCGGGCACCCGAGCAAATCACGGGCGCCCGGCGGCGTAATCCTTTTTTAACCCTTGAGGGTCTTGCCAGCCTCGGTGAGAGGCGGAACAATCTGCTTCTTGCGGCTCATGACACCCGGCAGATAGATGGAATCTCCGCTGGCATCCTTCTTGAAGGCAAGACCAATCAGATCCTTCGGCTCACCTACATAGAAGAGCTCGGTGCCTTCCTTGATGATATCGGTGACCATCAGAAGAGTCATGCTGTAGCCATCATTCTCATTGAGAGCAGCCATAGCTTCGAGAATCTCTGCCTTCTTTTCCATGACCTCAGCAGTATCCATTACAGAAATCTGACCGATGAGCATACGGCGACCGCCAATAGAGAACTCCTTGCTGTCGTTCTTGGCAATCTCAGAAGCCGGCATACCGGCAACGGAAGAGCCTGCCTTGAGCATATTCATGCCGTACTCATTGATGTCTACACCGGCGATAGCAGCCAGCTTCTCAGCGGTACGACGGTCGCGGTCGGTAGTAGTGGGAGACTTGAAGAGTACGGTATCGCTGATGATAGCAGACAGGAGCAGACCGGCCGTATCCTCAGGAATAGCGATATCATTCTCAGCATACATGCTGGCAATGATGGTAGCGGTGCAGCCTACCGGCTCGCCGCGGGTATAGATCGGATCAGCAGTAGTGATACCACCGAGACGGTGATGGTCTACAATCTCGATAATCTGACCATTGTCAATGCCCTCGACAGCCTGAGCGGTCTCGTTGTGGTCAACTAGAATAAGACGGGTCTTCTCCGGAACAAGGAACTGGTCACGGTTGATGATACCAACCAGACTGTCGCCGTCGAGAACCGGATAGTTGCGGAAGCGCTTCTCCTCCATGGTACCGGTAATGTTGGTCACCAGCTCATCAGAGCTAAAGCACAGCGGTGCCTTCTGCATGATGCGGCTGACAGGCATGCACTGGTTGATGATACGGGCAGTGGTATAGGTGTCGTGCTCGGTAGTAACGATGCAGATACCAGCCTGACGTGCCTCCTCCTGAATTCCCGGAGATACATGACCATCGCCGGTCATAACGATGCAGGCAACCTTATTCTCAATAGCGTCTCTCATTACCTGATCACGGCCGTCACCGACGATAATGATATCGCCTTCCTTGACGCCGAATTTCAAAACAGCCTGAGAGCTGGAAGTGATGATGATGCGTCCCTTAATGATGAGACCGGAATCACGGCCTACGAGAACGGTACCATCGGTAGCCTGTACAATAGCACCGAAGGTAACATCGATGTCAGAGAGGTCAACGAGGCTGAGCTCTTGGAAATAGCGCTTTGCCAGATCACTTACGGAAACGATACCGGCCAGTTTCTCCTGATTGTTGACGACAACAACAGAGCGGAGATTCTTGCTGGTCATGACCTTGCCAAGATAACGCATACTGTCCTGCTCAGATACAGTAGCATCGATGGGCAGCATTACATCGCGGACGCGGGGATAAATATCATGCAGAAGATACGGCAAATCAACCCGGAAAGTTTCCAGAGCATACTTAGTCTCAGCATTAATCTCACCGGCACGAGCGGCAACAACATCTTCTACGCCAAGAGCCTGCTTGAGGCGGGCATAAGCGATAGCAGAGCAGACAGAATCGGTATCCGGATTACGGTGACCGATGACATAAATTGGTTTCTTTTCCGGCATTGGTATTCCTCCCAGTTGGTAAAAAGCAATAAATTCTTTCTTTATTATAAAGCATTTCTGTATTTTTGCAATGAAATTATAGTGTCGCCGTGTCAAATATGAGTGTAACCGGACCATCGTTGACGGAGGCGACCTGCATATCGGCTCCGAACTCTCCGTGCTCCGGCTTGAAGCCGGCCTTTTCGCAGGCCTTCAGGAAATATTCGTAGAGTGGCTCTGCCAGTGAAGGCGGCGCCGCATGAGAGAAGCCGGGGCGACGGCTCTTCAGGTCAGCGTAGAGGGTGAACTGAGATACTACCAGCAGCTGCCCCCCTACTTGCTCCAGAGCCAAATTCATCTTGTCGTTTTCGTCGGTAAATACTCGCAGATGAGTTATTTTATCCACCAGTCGGTCTGCTTCCTTCTCGGTGTCATCGGGGCCAACCCCCAAAAGGACAAGAAAGCCCCTGTCGATAGCACCGACTGTCTTCCCATCAATAGTGACAGAGGCAGAGGCAACACGGGTAACGATTGCACGCATGATATCATTCCATTTCTGAATTAAAAGGAGCTATGAATAAAGTCTGACGAAAACACGCTCTCGCACTGCGACTCCCTAAGCTCTGTCGTCGTTACACTCGGCAATCGCTAAGGTCGCATGCATGACACTCACTAAATTCATCCATCGCTTCACTCGGATTCATTAAGTGAGTTAGTCTGGGTTATCTGCGTAGCGGTACTATGCTCCTGCTTCGTATGCTTACTTGCAGTTCGCCAAGTACCGACGCAGATAAACGGTTTTCTTACAGACATTATTCACCGCATCTACATCAAGGAAGGGGAGTGTGAAAAAATGAGTAATCATTTTTTCACAGTCCCCTTTCGTTCTATTTCATCAATTAATTAGGCGTAGTACTTCACACCGGCTTCAAAGAGCTGCTGGTCTTTTTCACCCGGCACATTGATAGCTACATTCTCGCCGATACGCTCGGAGTGACCCATCTTGCCCAGTACGCGGCCATCCGGGCTGGTAATGCCTTCGATAGCGTTGACGGAGCCGTTGGGGTTGTGTGCTATATCAAGAGACGGCTCGCCCACTTCATCTACATACTGGGTGGCTATCTGACCGCGGATGCGGAGCTGAGCGATGACCTCGTGGTCAGCAAAGAAGCGACCCTCGCCGTGGGAAACAGCGATGGTATGCATCTCACCCACATTTACATTATTCAAGCAGGGCG
>JAZLHS010000068.1:0-8897 GCA_045616885.1 Selenomonadaceae bacterium
AGCATCTTCGGCCGCGAGGATTCCCGCAGCTATGTGAAGCCGATAAAGAACGGTGCCAGCACCTATACACTCACCGGTGTGGTGCAGGACGCTATGCGACAGGCAAAAGAGTGGAAGTAAAAAGAAAATATAATGTGTCAACGGGGAATAGTCTCTTTGACACACAGAAAAAAGGGCTGTCGTACTAATGAAAATTAGTCGACAGCCCTTTTGGGTTTTGGCGATACCTAAATGCCTCCCATTGAGGGGAGGTGGTCTGCGCAGCAGACCGGAGGGGTGAAAATTGGCATTTCATCTATGGTATCCTGCAATCGCTTCCGACGACAGCTCTGTTTATTTTAGACACAATTTAGCAGTCTTGTTATAAGGAGATATTTCTGTTAAAATGGTAGTGCGGTGTTAAAATGACAGAAGGATGGATACTGTTATGTATATAGAGAGACATATAAGCCGCACTATTTTGCGACTTGGCAAAGCATTCCCCGCAGTGCTGGTTACAGGAGCAAGGCAGGTAGGCAAAAGCACGGTGCTGAAGAAAATCCTGCCGGATATGCCGTATTTTACCTTAGATAATATCGGTGTCCACAATGCTTTGGTAAGCGACCCGCAGGGCTTTTTGGAATTGCACGGAGCGCCGTTGGTTATTGACGAGATACAGCGGGCGCCGGGGGCTTTTCAATCAATAAAATACGAAATAGATAAGGACAGACAGGCGGGAATGTACTTCATTACCGGCTCTCAGCGGTACAGTCTTATGCAGGGAATATCCGAGAGTCTGGCCGGTCGGGTGTTTCCATTGGAAATGCTGGGACTGTCTTCTCGTGAGCTTAAGGGAGAATCCTTTGACAAGCCTTTCCTGCCGACGAAGGAATATTTGCGCAGCAGGGGCAGAGTGCAGCGGTTGCTTCTGCCGGACTTGTGGGACAGGATACACCGGGGCAGTATGCCAGAGCTGTACAGCAATGAGAATATAGGCTGGGAAGATTTCTGGGGTGCGTATGTAACATCATACATCGAGAGGGATGTTCATCAGCTGGGGCAGGTGGGGAGTATGCTGTCCTTTGCCAAATTCCTGACGGCTCTGGCGGCGAGAGCCGGAGAGCTGCTGAATCTGCAGTCGGTGGCCAGAGAGTCAGATATCAATATCAGGACAGCGCAGAATTGGCTGTCGATTTTGGAGGCCTCGGGGATTATTTTTATCCTGCAGCCATATTTCGTGAATATCAATAAGCGAATGGTGAAGACACCGAAGGTTTACTTTGCTGATACCGGGCTGGTATGCTATCTCTGCAAGTGGAGTACGCCTGAGGCGCTGGCGGCGGGAAATGCAGCGGGAAATATCTATGAGAACTATGTCTTCATAGAGATAATGAAGTCATATCTGAATGCAGGCCGTTATCCGGAGATATATTTCTTCCGCAATTCGGATATGGCAGAGGTGGACTTCCTGCTGGTGGAGGGCAATAATATCTATCCCATTGAGGTAAAGAAGAAAACAGCTCCGGACAAGAAGGATATAAAGCATTTCGAGGTGTTGAAAAACAGCTTCCCGGATAAAAATGTTGCAGAGGGGTGCGTGGTCTGCAACTCGGAAAATCTTCTGCCGCTGGAGAAGGATAATTATGTGATTCCTGTTGAGTATATATAATGAACCTGTTGCTTGGCATAGTGAGCTGACTGATTATTTTAATCGGATGGATAAAATGAAAAAATATTTGCCGAAGTGGCTCTTTTATGGTGGAATTATGTATGTTAATTTGAAAAAGGAGAATTATTGTGATTTCTTTGTGTGACTTAATTGAAATTATGCGTGATGAAGAATATATAAGAATTACGGAGGAAGGTCGCGGAGAGCAGTTTAGAGGTCAAGTGGGAAAATACAGAAGGTATTGTGAAGATAGACATATTATGTAATTGGTAGTTGATAGTATTTCACTAGACCTGGATAAGGTTTCGATTGCGATTACAGCGAAAAATATGAGTAGTGTCCAGAATTGGCTTTTGATGACAGTCCGTTATCCGAGAAAGAGCTCAAATCATTAGTTGCCACTCTTTCTGGGAAAGAAGAACATATTAAAATATCAGATGATGAGGTAAACCTTATCCTTAATCAGATGGAACAGCTGGGGGCATTCAAATAAATCCGGTAAGTATAATAATTGTAGAGAAATTTATGTTATCGGAAGTAAATTGCCTATAGAACTACGAAATATTATCTTCAAGGCCGTTCGTCCTGTAAAAGAAACAGACGGGCGGCTTTTGTAGTATGGATTGCTTTAATTTTACACGAAGATAAATCATATGCTTTTTGGGACTTGACTATAAATTTAATGAAGGATTTCGCAAAGATAGCAACTTAAAGAATGCTCTGAATAAAATACAGGTGTGATCAAATGCTAATGACCACACCTGTATTTTTCAATGTGAGTTTATTGCTTTGTGCTTTAATTCTGGTAGCAATGACTGTACTCTAACCAAGCGGAAGAATATAAAACTAGCTAGATTACAAATGGTTTTGTATCTTACAATTTGGTAAGAACGGACCACTTGTCATATTTTGTGCAGGAGCCATAATCCGCCTGCATAGGTTTGTTTTTCTGTTGTGCCCTTGGATTACTACAAACCCCTTCAACGTTTGACTTGGCACATGTTACCCCATTTTGGAAGCTGTTTTGCTCCCGAGGCCCACCCCAAAACGTACATGTTGCACAGCATTTTCTCTTAAACGCTATAGCCATTTTAATACCTCCTCGTATACTGCGTTATAATTATTCCTGCCATGGAGGGCAGTACAGTTTACATAATTATCTACATGAATCAAAAATCGCCTTTATATTTCCGGGCAGTATTGCATACTGCTTGTCCATAAATGACCAAATTTTGTCACGGCGTAAACATTCTACATCTGGATATTTTTTGTCTCCATACTTTTCTGTACTGGAGAATAATACAACCCTTTCCGCAGGGTTAGCTCTCCTGTAGTTCTCCGGAGATAGTGCCTCATTCTGCTTGACCTGGGGAAAGCACTTTTGTGCCCCGTCTTTTGAAATCATAACAGCCTCATAAGTCTTTGTACTTGGTTTTACCGTTGAAGAATAGATATAATATCCTTCTTCTATCTGAAGATAAAGCAAAATCAGACATTCCAGCTCTTCGGCTCCAATTAAATTCCAGAAATCATCCTTACTAAATTCTAATTTACTGATCTTTCCTTTATGTTTATCCCAAATAACCTGTGTGATTTTTTCAACATCATTTATTCTTTGTGCTGTAGCGCTTGCTCTGAAACTGTTGACTACTTTTCCTGGGACGTTATCCTCTGTGCCAATGTGCACCCATTCGCAGTGCACATAATTGGTTATATCATATTTTATATGCTCCTGCGTAACCTTGCGATTTATCCATGAATTGTCATCACAAACCCTGCAAAGGTAGTAATCGGATTTGTTTCCTCCGTGCCTTGTCCAAACAAAATCGCCAGCTTTCATTTGTCTGATAGCATTAACTGCTTTAAAAACTCCTTTATCCCCGGCGTAGCATGCCCCTTCAGCAGTGAGCTTAGCACATTCTGAATGTAAAGCCTCCCAGTCGTTAACATTACAAGTTACCTCCGACCATCCGACACCTATTATTCCATGATTCATGCAGAAATTTAACACATCATTTTTCCCACCATAGGATTTTTTCTCCGGCTTTAATTGCACTCTGTAAACTGTCGCCATTGTTCTGTACTCCTAAACATTATTCATTTAAAAAAATACTGTCTATAAAGGATTCTGATGCTTGTCTCAAATCATCATATTCAATATGATGTCCTTTACCATATAATTCGACTAATTCCAGATTTTTGGCGTTTGCACACAACAGTATTTTCATGTACCTGAAAGATGGGTCATATTCCCCAACAAGAATCATAGTCTTCGTCCCGGTAAATTTCTCCAATCCCCTTTTTACTTTCGGCCAGTTGATTATCAGAGGAGGATTGATTAATAAAAGGCCTTTTATTTTCGGGTATTTTGCCGCGCTTATGGCTCCTACGGAAGCACCTTTTGAAATTCCTATATAATATATATTGACTGTTTCGGGGGACAGTTTTTCGGCATTCTCCATAAGCTGTGCCATATTCTGTTCCGTTGATAGGGAAAGTAATGTAGGCTGAACAAGTACGGCAGCTTCAGTTTTATCGTGAACATACTGAGCTAAAGCACGATATTTTTCTGCAATATTTTTTCCGTCAATACTTGCGCCAGTCTTTATTAAAAACAAAACAGCTTTCCCTTGGATAAAAATATAATCCAGTGCGTCCGCCCCCCTGTTAATGCTTAACTAAAAAGTTATCTAGATAGAATAATGACTCAATGATTTTGTAAGCGGCGTACCAATCGCGAAGACTGTGTGTGAAAATCTCTCTAAACCGCTTATACGATTTTGGTTGTCCGCCGTCCATATGTACCATTTTTCGTATACCGCAGCCAATATGTTGGCTGGTAATATAGTATGCCCCACTGTACGGCCATTCCCAGATGTCATAGGAGCTCCATTCTTTTTCCCGAAGCGTACACCACACCGGAACTTTTAAAACGTCCCGAGCATAATAATATTCAAAACTTGCAGCCAGGCTTTCAATAACAACATTACTGGGAGAACAATTGTGTTTTGAGGAATATCTCCAACGCACGGTGTGGAGCTCTTTTACCATGCTCCAATGATAATAATGAAAAAGCTCATGTGCATAAACCAGCCTGAGTACATTTTCAGGAGATATATTTCTTCTCCTTGCTGTTTTCAAAATCGGTTTCAGGTACATCACTATAGCCGGAACGTCTCTATCAAATATGCCAAGAACGCCGTGAACAATTTTTATTTTATGAAGCATATCAATGATTTTACTGATAGGGTCCTTCACCGCAGGAAAAGTTGTCATTATAGCATTCAACTCATCAAGTACATTTCTTCTTCTCTCGGCAAAATCATGTACAGATTCACCATCTCTGTTCTCAAAACTCATTATCGCTGACAGTATTTCGCTCAATAATCCTATCAACATGCCATCATCAAGGGATTCAGCTCCACGAAGCTCTTGTATCAGTGTGGCAAGAGCTTTTATTATCTCTCCAATCTCATAAATGCCATATTCCCTAATTGGTTCGTCTGCTTCATTAAATGTAATGAGAACATTTCCCATATAGTGTTGACCGTGACAGTATGTAAGAGAATCCATCCTTTGAAATAACGTATCGTTTTCTCTGAGGAGAGATTGACGAAGCATTACTTCATCAGCAGAGCTAAAAAAGTGGTAATTATGAATGTCATAGTGATTCAGAAGGATATCTGTCATAACTATTGCCCCTAACATATCAATTAAGTTAACAGAGATAAACGCAGCCAAGAATGTAGTGGCCTAGACCATTAAAAAGAAGGCATTCCCGCAGGCGGGTTATCTATCTTGAAATAAGTATAAGATTTTACTTGGCGACCTTGAACCTCGTGATGTTTGGTGCACCCAAGGATATAATCGTTTGAGTGCATTAGGTGGTCAAAGAGTAAGAGTCCAAAAAAGAAACCAGCATGTTGGACGTTTTTGTCACAAGCAAGATAAATTGGTTCCCACACAGTATCTTGCCAATCCTTGCCTGGAATCCAACTTGCAACCCAGAATTCACCATCCAGCAAAAGATTATCAAATTCCTCAACGATTCTTTTGTAGTCGGCAGTTGGCAGCTTTTTCATCCAACAGTCAAAATCGGTTTTATGAGGCAGACGGGTAGCATACGAATTAGAGTCGATATTGAACAACATGGAACGAGAAACCCTCTTTCTTAATAATCAGTCAAACACAAGCGAGTCAAGAAATGCCTTAAGGCGGATAAGGTCATTAGATGACAAGTCTCTCGGCAATTTAAATGTAGCGATATAATCTTTCCTTATCGGAAAGTTATACTCAACACTGTCGGGTGTATCTATGGATTTTATCTTTTGGGTTGCAGATTTATATTTTTCGCCTTTAGAAAGAGTTTCAATTTCAACAGCGAAGTTCGTGAGGTTTCCTACAACGCGTCTGTTTTTTAGGGCAGTTCTCAGTTCTGGGGAGAGATCTGCTCTCTTTATGTCTCTCAGCCAACGAACTTCGACTGTATTTGTGTATTCATCATTGCAAAATATCGCACCATAATGAAGAGTCCCCTTTACTTTACCAATATGGATGTCATCCTCGGGACCATATGGGCTTAGGATCAGGCAACCTTCATCAATGTTGCTGAATGTATATAACATACTAGCTGCGTTGCCTGTTGCCATGGGGGTATATTGAGGATATGTATCTGAAACGACCTTTTTCAGTTTTGCGTAAGAGACACCTCTCATGGTTGTCAAATTGACTTCGGGCCAGCCTATGCCAACTGCATTCTTTGCAGCAAATGCTGCCCACTTTTCGTAGGTTTGTATGGCGTCCTTTTCATTGTCGATAAGTTCTTTGACCCTAATCAGTAAAGCTTGTGGTTTATTCATTGTTCCATCTCCTTTTCTAACCAAGATAATAACAAGTATATTAGATTATGTCAATAGAAATGTTTGATTTCTGGGTTAGATATCTTAGATATGTAACGGTGAGTCGGTGGATAACATTTACAGGCTGGTCGCAATCTTGCAGAGCAATAATTTGGCTGTATGGGATATATCCTATATAATGGTTTAGGGTGATGTCATGCACATAGATGTTGAATTTTATACAACGGCTGACGGCAGAAAACCGGCTAAAGAATTTTTGCTTGAGCTAGAGCCTAAAATGAGGGCGAAAATGGCTAAGATTATCGAATTGTTGGAAAGCAATGGGCCGGATTTGAGAATGCCGTATTCCGAGAGTTTGGGAAACGGTATATTTGAACTGAGAGCTAAAGTGGGCAGTGATATTTCGAGAGAGTTGTATTTTTTCTTTAAAAGGCAATCCTCACAAACGGATTTGTAAAAAAAGACGCAGAAAACACCAAAGGCACAGCTTGAACTGGCAAAGAAATATAAGCAGGATTATGAGAACAGGAGGGGCATGAATTATGAGTGAGTTTAGAGATTTCCTCAATGAACAGATGAAAGACCCAGAGTTTAAGGCAGAATATGATGCGCTGGAGGACGAGTTTGTAATAATCCAGGCAATGATTGATGCCCGAAAGAAGAGTGGGCTGACCCAGAAGCAGCTGGCAGAGCGGACAGGCATTGCTCAATCGGATATAAGCAAAATGGAAAACGGCAATGCTAATCCGTCGTTGCGGACGCTAAAGCGGCTGGCTGCAGGGATGGGAATGCGGCTGAAATTCGAGTTTGCACCGATGGGTGCATGAGTTTATTAAAGAAGAGGCTAGGAAAAATGATAACTCATTTTTCCTAGCCTCTTTTACTGTTTTAATGGATACTGACGAAAATCCGTAACGATGGTTCACATTAGGGCGGGAAAATTCTTTTCCATAAATTTCCCGATTGTTTCTCCAATGATTTTCTTCGCCGTGGCATCGGGATGAAGTCCGTCGGCGCTGTGGCTGTCCCGGAGCCAGCCGTTTTCATCGATAAGCTCTGGAGAGGAAACATCTACGAAGTATTCCCGCGTTCTGATCCATTCGTTGACGGTTGTCAGTTCATCGAGCCAACCGTCATTTACCGGCTCGATGTCGGAGAAGTCAGCCATTCGCTGAGGGTTCAGCGGCAGGACGGTTGAGAAAACCGGTGTAATGCCGTTTTCTCTGGCAGCGGCTTCCAGATAAGAGAGGTTGCCGATGATGGTGTCAGCGTCATAGCCCAGTCGCAGGTCGTTGATGCCACCCATGATGAGCAGCACATCGGGAGAGAATGGCAGTACATCGTCGTCAAATCTGTCCGTCAGGTCGCCGGTGGTGTCGCCGGAGCGGCCGAGATTTTTCAGCGGGACATGGCTGTAGCTCTCGTAGGTATACATTGTGTAGCAGGGTGGTGCGGCGATGGAGCCGCCGCCGTGGGTGATGCTGTCGCCGAGTGCGGCTATGCGGACGGTCTCCGGGGGATTTACCCGGAAGAACTGCGGCTCTGACAAGTCGTCGGTGGAGCTACCCTGACGAAGCGGACGGACACGCCAGAAGTAGAGGCCGGGCTGCCGGTAAGCATGAGGGTCAAAGACGGCTATCTCCTCAGTCTGATAGACCGTCTGCAGATAGTCGGAGCTTTCACCGGCAGTCTGTACCCGCTGCCAGACCTCTACCTCGTAGAGCGGTGTATCGTCCCGAGGTATCCATGCATAGGAAGGGTAGAGGGGAGCGTCGGACATCTTGTCCAGCTCACCGGTGATGATGAGAGTGGGGGAGTCAAAGACGCCGACGGTTAGAGGCTGAGGCTTTGTGAAGTCGGTTAACGGTCTGTTGTCGTAGTCGAGGCCACGGACTGTCCAGCGGGCGGCAGAGGCGACCTCCGGTGTGTCGGGGAAGTGATGACGGCGACGGTTCAGGAAGGTGCCGTTTGTATATAGAGTCTGACGGAGCAGAACATTATCCGGAGTGTTCCGGTCATCCTTCAGGAGGATGAATTCATAGTTCACGGCATTAGGGATGGGCTCCCACTTTATCGTGATGGTGTCGGGAACTTTTGAGATAGTCACCGGCGTTGTAGCAGTATCTGCCTTTTGGTGGATAGTGGGGGTGTCGTGGGTGATGGTCTTAGCAAAAGAGATGGGGGTAGGGAGGCTGAGACCAAAGAGACGGGGCAGAAAGGCGAGACCGGCGGCAAGAAGCACCGTCATGAAAAGAGCGATAAGGGCGGCCAGGATATATCGACGGCAGCCGGAGTGTTCATTGTTGTTTGACATGGTTATAGTAAATTGCTGTATTGCTATGTAAATATGGTCTGACGAAAACACATTTTCATTCGGTAATCAACATAAT
>JAZLHS010000069.1:0-20973 GCA_045616885.1 Selenomonadaceae bacterium
CTTTTATTTTATGCTATAGTGCTCTTACTGCACAGAGCTGAGGATACGCAGAAGCTTCTCGGAGGAAAGCTTCGGGAGCGTATAGTATGCTGCTCCCATTTTCTGAGCCAGCTTTCTGGCCAATCCAAGCCGGAGATAACCGGACTCAGTATCTACCACCACAACAGAGGCAGACGAAGTTTGGAACTTCTCAGCCATTTCCATTGCCCGGAGCATTGGGTCATCACCCTCATAGGTAGCGTTTGTACGACCATCGGTAATGAGGATGACTACAGTCTCCTGCTTTTCCTGCTGATGCTCCAGTCCATAGAGGAGGTTAATAGTACATTCCAGCGCCTCAGCCAGCGGCGTCTTGCCGCCGGTGGGCATATCCCGCAGCAGCTTCTCGGCCAAATCGACGCTCCGGGTTACCGGCAGCATGACCTCCGCCTTATCCCGGCGGAAGGCTATCATACCGACCCGATTTCGCTTCTGATAGGCCTGTTGAAGCAGTCCCATAATGACGCCCTTAACGACCTTCATACGGTTCTTGGCACCCATAGAGCCGCTTGCATCAACGACAAACAGCAGGTTTATCGCCGTGCGCTTCTCACGGATACGCTGGCGGTAGTCCTCGGGACGAATGATGATAGCCGCATCGCCCTTGCGCAGTCTCTGATAGGGAGCGGCTGCACGGACTGTGGCATCGAAGGCAAGGTCAAGCTCCTTCACCCGGCTCATGCCCTCAGCCTTTACATATCTGCCCTGCTTCTCTTTGGTGCGGACACTGTTCTGCTTGCCGCTACCGCCACCGCCGCCCTTGCGGACATTCCGGCCGGTATCCAGCTTCAGTCCTTCCAGTGTCTTAAAGACTCGCTCGACCCTTTCCTCCGGAGCTAAACCATCGTCAGGTGTTTTATCCCGTTCGGAAGGATTCGGCATTTCAACTTCGTTCTGTGGTTCATCCGGAGAAATGTCATTCTGGGGCAAATCAGGCTGCCTATCCTGACTCTGTTCCTTCGGCTCATCCGGCTGTTCCGGGGTTTCCTGAGACTGGGGCTGCTCCTCCGGCTGTTCATCAGTCTGTTCCTCCGGCGGCAAATCCTGCGGTGGCTGCCCCATACGGTGAGGCATGACATACATAGCCGCCAGCTCCACATCCTTCGGCAGGACATATTTTCTGCCGGCGAGAGCTGCCGCTGCCCGAGCAGTCTCGGCCAGATAGAGCTCGGCTCTGTTGCCGCGGCAGTAAGCCCGTGCCGCAAATTCAGCCAACAGGAGGAAAATAGCCTCGGAAAGCTCTACCTCCGGCAGAAGCTCACGCGCCTTCTTTACCTGCTCCACCAGCTTACGGTCTTCCTCTGCATAGCGGTCGCAGAATGACTCAGGGTCAGCCTCAAAATCCATCGCCCGACGAATTATCTCCATGCGCTGCTCCTTGGTGAGGTCTTCATCAAGAGCCACAAAGAGGCCGAAGCTGTCAAGAATAGAGCTGTCAAGTGTTCCTTCCGCCGGGTTCATAGAGGCTATCGGAACAAATCTTGTCCGGGTAGCATGGCTCATGCCGTCACGCTCAAGACTAAAGCTGCCCTGTGCGGCGCTGTCAAGAACGCTGTGAAGGAAATCGCGGCGCAGGAGATTGGCTTCGTCCATATAGAGGACGGAGCCGTCTGCCTTCTGCAGGATGCCCGGCATGACCCTTTTTTTGCCCTCGGTAAGAGCCGCTTCAATATCAATACTGCCAAAGACCATATCTTCGGTGGCACCGAGAGGCATTTCCACCAGCCGGTCATCGGGCGAGAAAATAGCCGCGGCGCGTACCAGCAATGTCTTTGCCGTACCGCCGGCACCGGTAATGAGCAGTCCGGCAGTACGAGGATTTATCATGGCTAACAGGATGGCTTGTTTCGCGCCGTCCTGCCCCACGATGGCACTAAAAGGATATTTTATCTTTTCCATGGCCATCCTCACTCTGCCAGCAGTTCATCAACCTTATCCCAGTCAAGTTTGCCGTCTTCAAAGGGACGGCGGCGCATACGATGCGGAAGTACCAGCTTTGCCGCGACCTTCAAGTCCTCCAGAGTTGCAGTTTTTCTGCCCTCATAGGCAGCATTGGTGAGAGCAGTCTTGATGAGAGTAATATCGGCACGATGTCCGTCAACACCCAGCTCGATGGAGAGAAGAGCGGTCTTTTCCAAAAGAATATCCGGCAGCTCTACTTCCGGCAGAAGCTTCTGAGCGGCGGTAATCTTATCAGTGAGAGCCTTTTGCTGCTCCTGATACTTGGCACAGAAAGCCTTCGGGTTTGCTTCGTACTCCAGACGACGGCGGATAACCTCTGTGCGCTTCTCGGTATCCTGCTCGCCGCGAACATATACGGAGAGGGCAAAGCGGTCAAGGAGCTGCGGGCGAATGTCGCCCTCCTCCGGGTTCATGGTGCCCACCAGAATGAATTTCGCCGGATGAGCATAGGAGATACCTTCGCGCTCAATAGTATTGACACCCATTGCCGCGGCATCCAGCAGTACATCAACGATATGGTCTTCCAGCAGGTTTACCTCGTCTACATAGAGGATATTGCGATTTGCTTCAGCCAAGATACCCGGCTCAAAGGATTTCTTACCTGCCCGGATAGCTTCTTCAATATCAAGAGTACCGACAACGCGATCCTCAGTGGCGCTGACCGGCAGGTCAACGACTCGCATTTCAATTTCTTCCTGAGGCAGCTCCTCACCGGCCTCATACTTGGCTCGGCAGGCGTCGCAGAGCTGATTGGGCTTGAAGGGGTTGCAGTGATAGCGGCAGCCCTTTACTGCCGGCATTACCGGCAGCATCTCAGTCAGGGCACGGACGGAGGTGGATTTGGCAGTGCCTTTTTCACCTTTGATGAGTACGCCGCCGAGGCTGGGATTGACCACATTGAGTATCAGGGAAAGCTTCATTTCCTCCTGCCCGACAATGGCAGTGAAGGGGTAAAGTGCAGTACGCTCCATCATTAATTCCTCCTTGATTGACAGGCTTAGAAATCAGCCCGTTCTTCCATTTCGCCTTCTATATTGAGATAAAGCTCGATGAGCTTCTGTTTCGTTTCCGGTTTTGCATCCCAGAGACCGCGCTTCTCAGCCTCCAACAGGGTTTCGGTCATGCGGGAAAGAGCCCAGGGATTTACATCCTTCATCCACTGCTGCATATCGTCGTCAAGGGTGTATTTCTGCGCCAGCTTCTCGTACATGTCATCATCCATGATACCGGCTGTAGCATCCCACTGATAGCTGTGCATGAGTCGGTTGGAGAGCTCCATTGCCCCTTTGTAGCCGTGCTTCTTCATGCCTTCTATATACTTGGGATTCATTGTCTCTGCCCGGAAGATGCGCTTCGCTTCTTCCTCGACAGTGCTGACCCTTACGCCTCTGCCTCCGGCACTGTTGGTCATATATGCCTTGGGTGCCTTGCCGGTGAGAGAGCGTACCGCCGCGACCATGCCGCCGTGGTGAGCGCTGTAGTCGTCGCAGGTAAACATATTCATTTCCCGGTTGTCTTCGTTCTTCACGGCGATATCGAGGCCGGAGAGACGACGGCGGAATAGCTCCGGCTCGTATTTCGTCGGCTGGCCGTCTGCGCCGTAGGCGTAGCCGGAATGCTGCGTATAGACTTCTTCAATGTCCTTGTCATCTTCCCACTGCTTTGATTCCAGCAGGCCGCTGATACCGGCACCATAAGAGCCGGGGGGATTGCCGAATATACGGTAGGAAGCACGCTGCCAAGCGTCTTCTTTAGCGCCACCCTTCTCCTCCAGCCATGCGGCATCAGCCAGAATGTGCTTGCGGATGTAGTTTTCCTCCACATCCTCCTCCAGTCTGCCTACTACTCCGGCGGCAGCATTCAGCCAGCGCACTGCGTCCGGCATACTGTCACGGAAGAGACCGCTGATACGGCCGGTAACGTCGATGCGGGGACGCTTCAGCTCAGACAGGGGCATGACCTCCATGCCTTTCATGCGATGAGACGCACCCTGCCAGACCGGCCGCAATCCCATGAGGTAGAGGAATTCGGCAATGCACTGGCCGTGGCTGCGCATATTGGCACCCGACCACAGTACCAGACCAACAGATTCCGGATAATGACCTTCTTCTTTTATATATCTGGCAAGAAGCTCATCGGCCAGCTTCTTGCCCATTTCCCATGCGGCGGGTGTAGGCAGCGAGCGTGGGTCAAGACCGTAGAAGTTTCTGCCGGTAGGCAGCAAATCTGCTCCGCCGTTTGATACGGCACCGGCGGCACCGGGGGCAATGTAGCCGCCATTAAGCGCGAGAAGAATATTGTCTATTTCTTTACGGGTTCCCTTCAGACCGGGAACTACCTGACCGGCGGTGTACTCAAGCACTTGCTTTATCGTCTTGAGTCCGTCGGCGGAGTAGCCATTCCCGGTCAGCAGGCCGTCGATAGCCTGAGGGGTATAATCATGCTCGCTGAATTCTTTCAGCAGCTCACGGCCAGCCTTTTCCAGCTCTGTCACTTTCTCGCCGCAGCTCTGTGTAGCGGTGAGCATTTTGCTGCTGTCTCTGTTCAGCTCTTCCCAGTCAAGCCCTGCTTCTGCGGCGAGAGCGGGCACAAGAGCCGGTACAGTGCCGTTATCGTTTCGGAGGATTTCGATAACGTATTCAAGCAGTTCTTCGCCCTCCGGTACCTGACCAAGGACGTGCATACCGGTCTGTATCTGAGATTCCTTTATTTCACTGACATAGTTATGGAGCTGGGAGGCATAGGCGGCGAAATTGTCTCCTTCGACTATTTCATCACCGAAGTCGCAGGCTTTCGCCTTTTCGCGAACCTGATTTTCGGCTTCCTCCAGATTGTCCGGCTGAACTTCCCGGAAGTGAGCGTACTCGTCAAGGGCAATCTCCAAATCATCAAGCTCGGCATAGGTACCGGCCTGCTGCATGGGTGGAGACAGATAGCTGATGAGACAGGCTGAGCCGCGGCGCTTCGCCTGCAAGCCTTCACCGGCAATAGTCATCCAGTATGGGTAGATATTGGGCAACCAGCCAAGGGCTGCATCCGGGAAGCAGTCAGACGAGAGGGCTGTTCCCTTGCCGGGGAGCCATTCCAGTGAGCCGTGGGTACCAAGGTGAATGACGGCATCTGCCTGCCAGACATCTCTCAGCCACTGATAGTAGCCGAGGTACTGATGAGTAGGCGGCATATCGGCAGAGTGGAGTATCTGCTCCGGGTCATCACCGAAGCCGCGAACCGGCTGGATAGTGACAAAAATATTGCCGTTCAGCAGACCAGGAACAAATATCTCATCATCGGAGTTCAGAATATCGCCGGGAGCCTTGCCCCAGACGCGTTCCACAGTTTCCCGAAGCTTGGCGGATTTCTGTCGGAAAAATTCTTTATAGGCTTTGATGTCAAGTCTGCCGTAGAGTTCATTGAGCTGGGACTCACTGAGGAAACGTCCGTCATTCGTTACGGAGGTAGTGAGCTCCTTCAGCAGCTCTTCGCTTTCATAGAGGCGGTCGACCTTATAGCCAGCCTCAGAGAGCGCCTGCAGCAGAGCACAGGCACTCGCCATAGAGTCAAGACCGGCGGCACTGCCGATGTTGGAATTGGCGGCCGGGTAGTTGTGAAGTATCAGGGCAACCTTCTTGTCCTTATTGGATTTGTGCTTCAGCAAAGCCCAATGCTTTGCCTTCTCCACCGCCAGTTTAATGCGGTCCGGCAGAGGCTGATAGGTAACGGCTCCCTGCTCATTTTTCACTTTGGCGGCAATGGGAACGCCATGAATAACGCCGTCGAATTCCGGCAGGCTGACACTGATGGACACAGCCATGGGGTCAAGGCCGGCATCCGCCGCTTCCCACTCCTCCGCCGTAGTCAATACAGTATAAGACTCCAAAATCGGAACATTCAGCTTTTCAAAGAGACTGATTGGAGTACCGGAAGCCTTAAAGGAGAACTTCATCGTCGAGAGGAGAACATCTATTATGGTCTTATCATAGGGGCGGAAGTAGGTTTCTAATGCCTCGCTGAGGGTTGGCGAATCATGCTCACCGCTGTTCATGGAGTTGGCAAACACGGCGATGACATTCATATTCTGGGCTTCGATTTCCCGAATCAGCGCCGTATGGTAAGAGAAGTCACCGGTCAGCCATTCAGACCGATAGAACAGCACGCCGACTGTCATCTTCGCCGGGTCTATATGCTCTCGGCAGTATCCGGCCAAATCCTGACAGTCCCCTGACCAATCAGGATGCCAGATGCCATGCCATGGCAGGAGCTTCGGCTCCTCAGCATCATGCTTCGTCCCGGTGATAGCCTCACTCAGCCACAGCATGCATTGGTATATATTCTCTGTTCCATCATAAAACAGATATTGTCTGAGTCTCTTTTCTTCCTCTTTGCTGAGTCCGTGGGAGGTGCGCTCTTTCTCATCGGCCTTCTCGGCAATAAAGAGGTAGCGGCTGCCCTTCTCCTGAAGGAGCTTCGCTGCCCGTTGGAGCAGCGGGTGCTCAGTACCGGCACCCATCCATTGAAGTATAGTTATATCAGCCTCTGACAGCTGCTGTTCAAATTCATCTGTCCACTCTGTATCGCGATTGCCCAGCTTCAGCACCAGCTCTATTTCCGGCGCTTCTGCCTGCAAGCGCTCAGCATTCTTGGCAAATAGATAATGCATACGCGCCGCATTGGTAAATACGACAAGTTTCATGCTTTTAACCCCCTATAACATAAAAAACGGAGTCGTCTGAACAAATACTCACACGGCTCCATTATAATCTATTCCTTTTACTAAGGCAATTATTTATACCAATTATACAGTTAGTTACTTATCAGTTCATTTGAACATTTTTGTCAATTATATTATTTACTCGATTACCTTCAATTCCTTCAAGAGGGCAAAGTCGATTCGCGTCTTCATATCCGGATGCTTCTTCAGGTAATGCTGACGCTCTACATCAGCCGGAGTAAAGTTTTTCAGGTATCCAGCCGTAGCATAGCAGCGGCGAGCACCGACCGGGTCAGAATTGGGGTCATTGATAGTGATGTTTGCCTCGGTGACAGCCAGAGCTTTCTGACGGTTGTGGATGAAATTCATGTGATAAGCCACCATGGGTTCATCCTCATCCTGAACATAGTAGACACCGCTGCGGTACATGTGACCTTCGCAGTCGCCCTGCTTGTCCTTCACATAGGGGTTGATAACGGAGAAGAGAATATCCATGAGCATTGATATATCTATCTTCTTAGGGTCAAACTCAACCTCTACACCAAAGGCTGCTCCGGACTCACCACTCATAACGGAGCTGTAATCCGGCTCGGGAGTTTCGCTGTCAATATAGCCGCAGGTAGTGGAGATTACGCCGGGAACCCGGGAAAATACTTCTTGGAGCTCGTAAAAGCTTCCACCGGAAAAATAGATTTTCTTAGTATACATTTCATAAGCCTCCTGTTTTACATTCTCCAGAAAGTATTTTCTTGTATATCTCCATAAACCACCAAACAGGGGCGGACGAATCCGCCCCTATCCAGTGTGTTCAGGGGAATGTATTATGGATTATTCACCAGGACTTCCTGCACTCTTGACAAAGAAGGATGCAAGACATCGGACTGGCGAGAAATCGCTTTGTTGATATCAAACATGGTGATGAGCTCAGTAACTGCCTGAGTCGGCGAAATAATGCCATCCAGAACAGCCTGACGGATTTCCGGCATACGGCCAAGCACTACATTGTCGTTGAAGAACAACGCATGGAGATGCTCGTCAATCATGCTGTGCATCCAATCAAGGAGCTGAGAATCACGGCGCTGCTTGAAGACACCGGATTCCTTAGTGACCTTCTCGAAAGCCCGAATGACTTCCCAGAGTTCCTTCAGACCGGTATTCTTGATAGCAGAAGCCAAGTAGGCGTGAGTTGCCCAGCCTTCGGTAGCAGGACGGATATACTCGATCATCCGCTCATACTCACCTCGGGCAACTTTGGCCTTCAGGAGATTGTCTCCATCGGCCTTGTTGATGACGATAGCATCTGCCAGCTCCATGATGCCCTTCTTGATACCCTGCAGGTCATCACCGGCACCGGTGAGTACTATGAGCATAAAGAAGTCAACCATTGAGCGGACAGTGGTCTCAGACTGGCCAACACCTACTGTTTCAATCAGAATGATATCATATCCGGCTGCCTCGCACATGAGCATCGTCTCACGGCTCTTGCGGGCGACACCGCCAAGGGTGCCGCCGGCAGGAGACGGTCTGATGAAGGCTTCCTGACGACGGGAGAAAGTACCCATACGGGTCTTGTCACCGAGGATGGAGCCGCCGGTAACGGAGCTGGTGGGGTCAACCGCCAGCACCGCTACTCTGTGACCGAGGTCGCAGAGCATATTACCGAAGGCTTCGATAGTGGTGGACTTTCCTGCGCCGGGAACGCCGGTAATGCCGATGCGAAGAGCCTTTCCTGTATAGGGCAGCAGTGCCTGAAGCACGCGCTGCGCCTTAGAGAAGTGAGCCGGGTTATTGCTTTCAATGAGAGTAATAGCACGAGAAAGAATTCCGCGATTGCCCTCTATGACGCCTTTCACGTAATCGTCGACGGTCAGAATTTTCCGACGGGTAGAGCCAACCTTGCCTGTTGCCAGACCAGGGTTCAAGTTGCCCACGGTGGTGTCCTTGATGCCTTCGATTCCGCTCATTACGCTTGTCGTAAAGCCGGCGCTCTCCCCCTCCGGTACCCATTCCGGCTTCGAATTCGTGTAACCGGCCATAACTTAGCCCTCTTCTGCTTCTTCTTTTACGCGGGCAATAAGGAGCTCGAGGAGCTTGATGCCTGCTTCCGGGATGTTGGTGCCCGGTGCGAAGATTGCTACTGCACCGCTCTCGTAGAGATGGTCGTAGTCCTGAACCGGGATTACGCCGCCGATGGCAACCATGATATCGTCGCGGCCGCGCTTCTTGAGTTCCTGAACGAGCTCCGGCAGGAGGGTGTTGTGACCTGCTGCCAGGGAGCTGAAGCCGACCATATGTACGTCGTTATCAACGGCATCCTGAGCGGTTTCATCCGGAGTCTGGAACAGCGGACCAACGTCAACGGTCCAGCCCATATCTGCAAAGGAGGAAGCAAGAACTTTCTGACCACGGTCATGACCGTCCTGACCCATCTTTGCAACGAAGATACGAGGACGACGGCCGGAGAGTTTCTCGAACTCGTCAGCCATGTCACGTGCCTTCTCGAGCATGGACTTGTCGGTGAACTCAGCAGAGTATACACCGGAAAGGGTGTGGATAACAGCCTGATAACGGCCGGAAACCTTCTCGACAGCGTCGGAAATTTCACCCTTGGAAGCGTGAGCACGAGCAGCGTTAACAGCCATCTCGAGCAGGTTGCCGTTGTCACGGGACTCAGCAGCTGCGGTGAGGGCTTCGAGGGCTGCACGGCAATCATCTTCGTTACGCTCAGCACGCAGCTTCTCGAGACGAGCAACCTGTGCGTTGCGAACGGCGGTGTTGTCGATGGCGAGGATTTCCAACGGGTCTTCCTTCTCCAGACGATACTTGTTCAGGCCAACGATGGTCTCGTTGCCGGAGTCGATCTTTGCCTGACGGCGAGCCGCAGACTCCTCGATACGCATCTTCGGGAGACCGGTAGCGATAGCCTTGGACATACCGCCGAGAGCCTCGACTTCCTGAATATGTGCCCAAGCACGACGGATGAGTTCGTTGGTGAGGGCTTCGACATAGTAGGAGCCGCCCCACGGATCAATGATCTTGCAGACGTTGGTCTCATCCTGGATGTAGAGCTGGGTGTTACGAGCAATACGAGCGGAGAAGTCGGTCGGCAGTGCGATGGCTTCGTCGAGTGCGTTCGTATGCAGGGACTGGGTATGACCGAGGGCAGCACCCATAGCTTCCATACAGGTACGAGCAACGTTGTTGAACGGATCCTGTGCGGTGAGGGACCAGCCGGAGGTCTGGGAGTGAGTACGGAGAGCCATAGATTTCGGGTTGTTACCGCCCTGGCTCTTAACAATCTTAGCCCAGATGACGCGAGCAGCGCGCATCTTAGCAATTTCCATGAAGTAGTTCTTGCCGATTGCCCAGAAGAAGGACAGACGCTTTGCGAAATCGTCAACGGCGAGGCCAGCAGCTTTACCGGTACGAATGTACTCGAGGCCGTCTGCCAGGGTGTAACCGATTTCGATATCAGCAGTAGCACCGGCTTCCTGCATATGATAGCCGGAAATGGAGATACTGTTGAACTTCGGCATGTACTTGGTGGTGTACTCGAAGATATCGCCGATGATACGCATGGACATATCAGGCGGGTAGATGTAGGTGTTACGTACCATGAACTCCTTCAGAATATCATTCTGAATGGTACCGGCCATGATGCTCTTGTCAACGCCCTGCTCTTCACCGGAGAGGATGAAGAATGCGAGAATCGGAAGAACAGCGCCGTTCATGGTCATGGATACGGACATCTGATCCAAAGGAATGCCGCTGAAGAGGATACGCATATCGAGAATGGAGTCGATAGCAACGCCTGCTTTACCTACGTCGCCGAAAACGCGCGGGTTATCGGAGTCGTAGCCGCGGTGGGTCGGAAGGTCGAATGCGATGGACAGACCTTTCTGACCTGCAGCCAGGTTGCGGCGATAGAATGCGTTGGATTCCTCAGCAGTGGAGAAACCTGCGTACTGACGAACAGTCCACGGGCGGAATACGTACATGGTGGAATACGGGCCACGGAGGCAGGGCGGAATGCCGCTGGCGAAATCGAGGTGATTCATGTGCTCGTATTCATTATAGTCATAGAAAGGCTTTACCGGAATCTTCTCCATGGTCTTGAAGGTAAGATCGTCAAAGCTCTTTCCGGCTTTTTCTTCAAGGGTCTTTTTCCACGCAGCAGCATCGCCGGCAACGGAGTCGCTGAGATTCAGCTGAGTGAAGTCCGGATTCTGAAATGCCATTAATCAATCATCCCTTTCTTCTTCTGCAGGAACTCAAGGATCTGGTAGCAGTTGGCCTTGACGGAAATAAAGTCATCGACACCGGCATCCATGTAAACCTTCTCAAGGTCTTTCGGAGCAGCACCGGCGAGATATACAGTCGCATTCGGCAGAGCTGCCTTGAGTTTCGGAGCCAGTTCCGGAACGATTTCCGGATAAGTCTTGTCGGTGGAGCAGATGACGCATACATCAGCACCAGACTCCTTAGCTGCGGCAGCAGCCTCATCGGTGGTCTGGAAGCCGTTGTTGAGCTCTACATCGAACTCGCCGACCTGCAGGAAGGAAGTGGAGAAGTCTGCACGAGCCTTATGCTGCGGAATGGGACCCATGTTGGCAAGGAATACCTTGACATTGTCGCCATTGTGAGCAGCCTTGTAGGCCTCGGTAACTTTGCGGAGAGCCTCGAAACGCTCGCTCCAGCGATGAGCGCCGATAGCTTCAACAGCCTCGAGCTCGCCACCCTTGTTCAGAGCATCGCGAATCTCAGCGATGGTAGCACCAGCCTTGGCAGCAGCGATAGCCTTAGCCTCTACCTCACCGGCAGCAGCTGCCTTCAGTGCGGAGAGAGCGGCATCCTTGCCATCGAGAACGCTGGCGAGATATGCGTTGATTTCGGCAACGCGCTTTGCCTTGTTATCAGCAAAGTCTTCAGTACGCGGATCGAGGAGCTTCTCGGTCATGTTCGGGTACATGTTGCTGCCGACGATACGGTCTTTGCGGAGGTCGAGAGCCTTGAAGCGCTTTGCGAGGACTTCAGCAATCTGAGCCTGCGGATAGCCTTCCTTCAGAGCTGCTACGATGCCGCCCTTAGCTTCGATAGCCTGGAACTCTGCCCAGATCTTCTCTTTGATCTGCTTGGTGAGAGTCTCAACAGCCCAGGAGCCGCCAGCCGGGTCGATAGGCTGAAGCATACCGAACTCTTCCTGGAGCATAATCTGGATGTTGCGGGCAATACGGCGGGAGAATACATCACCCTTGCGGATGCTCTCGTCGAAGCTCGGGTTTTCATAGGAATCAAGTCCGCCGACAACGCCGGAGAAAATCTGGGTGGTGTCACGGAGCATGTTAACATACGGGTCGAACTCGGTCTTGAAGAACAGAGCCGGACGGCCGTGTACATGGATGCGCTGATCCTCGGTGTCGCCGCCGAAGGCCTTGATGATGTTTGCCCAGATCGGACGAACAGCGCGCATCTTTGCAATCTGCATGAAGAAGTTGGCACCCATGGAGAAGCCGAAGAAAATCTGACCGGCTGCTTCCTTAATGGTGAGGCCACGCTCCATCATAGCGCGGATATAAGCTACGCCCATAGCGAGGGTGTAAGCGATTTCCTGAACGTCGTTAGCACCGCCGCGGCTGAATACATCGCTGCGTGCCATTACGGTCTTCAGACCGGGAGCATTGGCAATAGCCCACTTGGCAGCCTCAGTCATCTCATCATAGAGCTGCGGCAGCGGAGCGAGGGACTTGCCATTTACTACCATCTCAGCAATCGGGTTTGCACCTACGAAGCCTTTGAGGTTTTTGGCGTTCTTACCATCAGCTTCGAGAGTAGCTGCAACAAGGGAGAGCATCGGTACAGCAGATGCACCGGCATAAATGTACAGCGGGCACTCTTCGAGCTTCAGACCCTCGAGTACCTGATGCATATCATCAAGAGTGGTAATGCTGCAGCCGATATCGCCTACCTTCTCAGCATCGGCAGCGTCGATGTTCTGAAGGGTGGCGTTATCAACCTTAACATTGTAAACAGTGGAGCCATGGTCGTTCTCGAACTTCAGGAGAGCATTGTTCTCCTTCGGCATGGTCTCGTCGCATGCCTGAGCAACGCCCCAGGGCTGACCGACATAGCCGTTCTCACGAGCACCGCGGAGGAAGTCACCCTCGCCCGGCAGTACGCCTTTCGGGAGAATATCATCGGTGTGCTTCTTGGTGTACATCGGCTCAAAGGTAATATCCTCATAAGTCTTGGTGTACATGATTTTGTCGAAAGGAGCTGCTTTCAGGAGTGCCTGGCAGGCTTCCTTCCACTCTTCGTCCGTCGGCGGCTCAAACTCGTCGAGGGAAACTTCGGGGAAATTGGTTTCTTCGTTGGCTTTCTTCAAGATGGCTTGCAGGTCAAGATTCCCCTCATCCTGGACCTTCTTTTCTTCTACCATTGGAACCCTCCTTTGATAAAATGAAATAAAAAAGTCTGCCTGCAAAGATTCAGACAGACGATAAAGGAAACACCATTCAATAAAAATTGAACAGCATTTCCGTACATACATGCATCGGAGCCCGTTCCCGGGCAACAAAAGAAAAGACCCGACAATACTGTCGGGATTTCATTGCCGAAACGCTCGCTCTTACATCGTATGAAATCCCCTACCCATCATCTCGCAGGTACAAGCGTCGCGAGGTGCGACGCTAACGGCGATGCTGAAACAGGCAGATCTCCTGGCTTAGGTTCTTCATCCTTGCCGCCTTCCCAAAAACTCAGTGGCGATCTGGCAGGACTCCCCTTACAGTGGCGGGACCGCTCCGGCTTGTACCGGATTTCCTTTTATGTCGTTAGACACCTGTTTCCAACCATATTCCGTTGTCGGTATTATCTTATTCCTTCGTTTCGGCTTTGTCAAGTTTTATTTATAGTACATCAAAGCTCCGTTTATACCATATTTATATTTGTTATATACGATTATAAATATTTATTATTTTCTAGTAGCAAGTCGCACACCGCAAAGAACAAGTACCGCTCCAATAGCCTTCGCTATAGTTACCTCATCGCCCATGATGAAGTATCCTGAAAGCATGCCTACCAGCGGAAGAATATTGCTGAACATGGCCGCAATGGATGGACCGACAATATCCACCCCCCTGTTCCAGAAGAGGTTCGAAAGTAACCCGCCGCAAATGAGGACGAAAAGGAAGCAGCCAAATCCTGTCAATGAAAGAGGTACTGCATTTATCTGGTGGGTGAAGATGTTGAATGCCAGCGCCAGCCACGCAGCTATGAAGGCTGACCAGCCGGTGGCCATAGGAACAGACATGAACTTCAAAACTCTGGGAGTAGAAATAGAGTACAGTCCCCAGAAGCATACGCCTACAAAGATAAGGACGTCGCCTAAACCAAAACGAGCTTCGGTGATAACGGAAAGGTCGCCGTTTGATACAACGGTGAGCGCGCCGATAAAAGACAGCAGGATGCCGGCCCAGGCAAGGCCGGTTAATCTTTCCCTCAATATAAAGAAGGAAAATACTGCCGTATTTACCGGATTAGTCGCACAGATAAGGGTCGCATTTACTACTGTGGTGTACTTAATGCCGGCAATCTGAATCACATTGTTCAGCACAAGGCAGACAGACATCACCAGCAGCGGCTTCCAAGCCCCACGCGGCGGCATGATGGTACCATTTTTGTAATAGAGCCAAGCAAATATTATGATGCTGAACAGGAAGTACCTGACACAGGTAATTGTCTGTGGTGTCCATTCCTCCAGCAAAAATTTCAGCGGTACAGCTTGAAATCCCCAAAAGAATGTGGCGATAAAGAGAATTGTATAAGCATAGGTGCTACTCTCTCCGGTTCCGGGCTGATTATTGGCTGCTTCTTCCTTCACTTTCATTTTATACCTTTCAATAATTGAATAGCCATTGAAATATATTTAGTCGATTATATCAGGTTCATCGATGAAAATAAATATATAGGTCTATGAAAAATAAATGCTCATTTTTTCACAGACCTTAATTATACTTCTCAGTCAGTCCTTATTTAATGCAATCAACGGATTTCACTTGCCACAAATAAAGAAAACCCTTATAATATTAGGAATTTAATCAGAAAAGAGATATTGTATGGCAACTAATCAATCAACAAACAGTGCACGGGTAAAAATAATTTTAGCAATGCTGATATGGGGTTCCCTTGGCATATTCGCCGTCATGCTTGGCTGGCCACCACCGCTGGTCGCCTCTATACGCGCCATTACCGGTGCCATCTTCGCTGCCGGTCTCATCCACAACGCCGGAATAAAGCCTGACTGGTCAGAGATACGGCGTCGTCTTCCCTACCTTGCCACTGCCGGTGCTTTCATCGGTACAAACTGGATTCTCCTGTTCTATGGCTATATGTATACCACTGTTCCTATTGCGACGCTCTGCTACTATATGGCTCCGGTCTATGTGATGGTCTTTTCACCGCTGCTGTTCAAAGAGCGGCTGACCCCGATAAAAATCGGCTGCGTCATAATGGCTCTCTGCGGTACCGGTCTCGTCTCAGGAATCTATGAGTCCATCACCTCCGGCAGTAGCATCGGAGATATGAAGGGTGTCTACTACTCCCTTGTGTCAGGTATGCTCTATGCCTCGGTCATGCTTCTCAATAAGAAGGTAACGACAGTTGCCGCTCAGTCAAAAACCTTCGTTCAAATGGTGGCAGGTGCATTGACGATTACGCCTTTTGCCCTCATGACGACAGACTTTACTCCGCTGGTTTTTGATATCCGTTCCATTTCCCTGCTGCTCATTCTCGGTCTGTTCCACACTGGTATTGCCTTCCACCTGTTTTTCTCCGGTGTCGAGGGGCTCCCGGCACAGACTACGGCTCTCCTCAGCTATATCGACCCGGTATCGGCAATAGCTTTGGCTGCCATCTTCCTTGGCCAGCCGCTTACAGCTACGCAGGCTATCGGCGGCTGTATGATACTGGGCGCAACAATGATATGTGAATTCTTCCAGTGACATTAAATAAATAATTGATTTTATCTCAAATGGGACTGTGAAAAAATGTGCATTCATTTTTCACAGTCTCTTTTTATTGCCGATTCTACAAAAAAGGGCTGCCCGAAGGCAGCCCTTGAAATGTCGTTTTAAGTTTTTGATTACTCAAGAACCTTGGCAGCATTGGCGTGGTTCTTGCGAATGCGCTCAAGAGTACGCTGACGGATGACTTCCGGGTCAACCTGAATACGAGCAACACCGGTATCCATAGCAGCCTTAGCAACAGCAGCAGCGACAGCCGGAGCAACGCGCTCATCGAAGACCGGCGGTACAACATAGTCTTCACGGAGCTCTTCGTCGGTGATGATGGAGGCAACGGCACGAGCAGCAGCCTGCTTCATCTCTTCGTTGATAGCGCGGGCGCGAACATCGAGAGCGCCGCGGAAGATGCCCGGGAATACGGATACATTGTTTACCTGGTTCGGAGCATCGCTGCGGCCGGTACCGGCAACGGCAGCACCAGCTTCTTTAGCAGCCTGATAGCTGGTCTCAGGAACCGGGTTAGCCATAGCGAATACGATAGCATCCTTGTTCATGCTCTTAATGATTTCCGGAGTGAAGAGGCCGGCAGAGGAAACGCCGAGGAGTACATCGGCACCCTTTGCACACTCAGCCAAATCGCCAGTTACCTTGTCGCGGTTGGTACGCTTCAGGAGTTCAGCCTGTACGCGGTTAACGCGGGACATATCCATGCCCTCGTACATAGCACCCTTGGAGTTGAGCATAATCATGTTCTTAACGCCGAGGTCGAGGAGGAGACGGCAGATAGCAGTACCGGCAGCACCAGCACCGGAGAGAACTACCTTAACTTCGCCGATGTCCTTCTTGACGAAGCGGAGAGCACCGAGAACAGCAGCAGCGCAGATGATCGCGGTGCCGTGCTGGTCATCATGGAATACAGGGATGTCCAGCTCTGCCTTCAGAGCATCTTCAATATCATAGCACTTGGGGGACTGAATGTCTTCAAGGTTAATACCGGCATAGTTCTTCTGGAGAATCTTTACGGTCTTGATGAACTCATCCTTGTCCTCAGTATCGAGGCAAACGGGAACGGAATCGATATCACCGAAGGTCTTGTAGAGGATGGACTTGCCTTCCATAACCGGCATAGCGGCAGCTGCGCCGATGTTGCCAAGACCGAGTACGCGAGTACCATCGCTGATAACTGCTACGCAGTTTCCGCGCATGGTCAGCTCGAAGGAGAGATCCTCTTCCTTCTCGATAGCGCGGCAGGGCTCTGCAACGCCCGGGGTATAAAGAATAGCAAGGTCATGAGCGTCCGTCAGCTTTGCTTTGCCGATGGTTGCCAGCTTGCCGTTATTTTCTTTGTGTACTACCATTGCTTCCTGATTGAGATCCACGAAACTCACCTTTGCCTTTCATTCATATCCTTAAAGGATTAAAATTTGCTCTGTTTATTATAGTGTAAACCTGTTACGCTGTCAAATAAATTAGTATGCAAGCGTCGAAAAAATTTGGGATTTTTTGTTGTTTTTTATGGATTTTGTATACCGGATAGAAAAATGGACTGTGAATAATGAGCACTCATTTTTCACAGTCCATTTTTACTTAGTTATCAAAGATATTTTTCAGCGCCTGGATGTTTACATCACGGTTTATCTGAGCCAGATAGGTCGTGAGCTTGATTCCCTTCGGGCAGGCTCTTACGCAGTTACCGCTGTTGCCGCAGCTGGTGATACCGCCCTTTTCCATGAGTGCGTTAAGACGGATAGACTTATCGTACTCGCCGAGGGGGTTGATGTTGAACATATAGGCCTGAGCAATCGGAGAAGGTCCGATGAAGTCAGACTGAGGTCCGACATTCGGGCAGGCTTCGAGGCAGCAGCCGCAGGTCATGCAGTGAGAAATCTCGTATGCAGTAGCGGCAGTGTTCGGGTTCTGACGAGGCGGAATACGAACTTCCCAAGTACCGTCTACGTTGATCCAGCCCTGAATACGCTTCAGGTTCTCAAACATGACGGTACGGTCAATAAGCAGGTCTCGGATGACCGGGAAGGTACGAGCCGGAGCCAGATGAATTGGCTGCTTCAGGTTGTCAACGAGAGCGCAGCAGGCCTGCTGCGCCTTGCCGTTAATAACCATCATACAGGCACCGCAAACCTTCTCAAGGCAGTTGCACTCCCAAACTACCGGAGCGACTTTCTTGCCGTCCTTGGTGACCGGGTTCTTCTGAATCTCCATGAGCGCGGCAACTACGTTGAGTGCCGGCTTCCACGGAAGCTCAAATTCCTGAGTATAGGGCTTGCCGGTGGGGCTGTCCTGGCGTTCAATTATAAAAGTTACAGTCTTCTGCAATGCCATTTCCTTGCCCCTCCTTATTTAGCCACCGCATAGTTACGGGGACGCGGCTTGATGATAGAATGGTCGAAATCACCATAGGTGATAATAGGATCCTCAGTCTTGGGATCATAGTCGGCGATGGTCTCCTTCAAGAAGTGCTCATCATCACGGTTCGGGAACTCACGCTTGAAGTGAGCACCGCGGGACTCGTCACGGAGACGGGCAGCCTTGATTACAACAAGAGCGTAAAGAATCATGTTGCGGAGCTGACGCACGAACATGCACTCCTGATTTGCCCACTTGCTGCGGTCAGTAACACCGATATTGTCCCAACGGGCAAGAATCTTCTTGACCTCTTCATAGCAGTAGTCCAAATCAGCGTTTACGCGCTCGATAGTGACGTAGCGATTCATGAGCTCGCCCAGTTCGTGATAGAGCTGACGCGGGTTCTCCGGGCCATCCATCTTCAGAATACGCTCATACTCGTGAACGCACTCCATACGAGCCTCTTCCAGCTCACCATCAGTGATGGTGGAGCCACGGTCGCCCTTGTCTGCCCACTTCAGTGCCTCAGGACCGGAGATAGTTCCGGAGTAAGCAGCGGAGAGGAGAGAGTTTGCACCGAGACGGTTTGCGCCGTGGTACTGATGGTCGCACTCACCGGAGGCAAGGAGACCCGGGATGTTGGTATTGTGCTTGCGGTCTACCCAGATACCGCCCATGGAATAGTGGACGGAAGGATAGATTTCCATGGGAACCTTACGGGGGTCTTCACCCATGAACTCGGAGTACATTTCAAGGATACCGCCGAGCTTCTTCTCCAGATAGTCAGCCGGAATATGAGAAAGGTCGAGGTATACTTTATTTTCACCGTTGATGCCGAGATGCTGATTTACACAGACATCATAGATTGCACGGGAAGCGATGTCACGAGGTACGAGGTTACCGTAGGCCGGGTACATTTCTTCGAGGAAGTACCAGGGCTTGCCATCCTTGTAGACCCAGATTCGTCCGCCCTCACCGCGGCAGGCCTCAGACATGAGACGGTTCTTATCGGAGCCGGGGATAGCAGTAGGATGAATCTGTACGAACTCAGGATTTGCAATGCGGGCACCCTGCTGGTAAACAGCGGATACAGCGGAGCCGTTGCAGATAGTAGAAGCGGTGCAGCGACCGAAGATCATGCCCGGACCGCCGGTAGCCAAAATAACTGCGTCAGCACGGAAGGCCTCAATCTCCATGGAGTTCATATTCTGGGCAACAATACCACAGCATACGCCTTCTCTGTTCTTGATGATACGGAGGAATTCCCAGAAGACATGAGTCTTGACCTGACCCTTGGTCTCCCATTTGCGAACCTGCTCATCCAGAGCGTAGAGGAGCTGCTGGCCGGTAGTGGAGCCGGCGAATACGGTACGCTTATTCTTCTGACCGCCGAAGTTGCGAAGGTCAAGTACGCCTTCTGCCGAGCGGGTAAAGGGCACGCCCATACGGTCGAACATGCGGACGAGCGCCGGAGCACCCTCGCACATGCCTTTTACAGCTACCTGGTCAGCCAGGAAGTCACCGCCGTATACGGTATCATCAAAGTGCTCGTAAACACTGTCGTTCTCACCCTTGGTATCCATGCAGGCGTTCATACCGCCCTGGGCACAAAGGGAATGGCTGCGCTTGAAGGGGCAGTAAGAGAAGATATCTACTTCACTGCCAGCCTCGCAGATTTTAAGTGCCGCCATGAGGCCGGAGAGGCCGCCGCCGACAACGATAACCTTAAATTTTTTCTTTGCCACGATGTATCTCTCCTCTTCCTCAGAATATCGGCAGAATGTAGGCAAGCATGAGAAGCAGTGTCTCAAGGCAGAGAGCACCGCAAAGACCCATGCAGGCCATGTTGATAACCATCTGAATACGCGGTCCCTTTGCAATGCCCCAGGTCATGCAGAAGGTATTGATGCCGTTGGCGAAGTGGAAAATAGATGCCCACATACCAAGGACATAAAGAACCCAGTAAACAGGATTGGAAAGGTAGCTCTGCAGGAACTCGAAGTTGAGGTGAACACCGGTAATGCGGGTATGTATAGCCAGATAGTAAACGTGCCAGGCCAAGAATACCAGCAGGTACCAGGCTGTCCAGCGCTGGAGGGTGAACTGCCAGTTCTGAACATATCCATAGCTAATCGGATTGTTGCGTGCCTGAAGGGCAATGTAAACACCGTAGAGCGCATGGAAGCCGAAGGGAGCAGCGATAAGACCAAGCTCCAACGGCAGACGAATATACATGGGAATCTTATCCAAAGTGCCGATAACGAGATTCATCGCTTCCGGTCCAAGGAGAACGGCACTGTTGTTGCCGATATGCATCATCAGGAAGGCACCCATGAAGAGACCTACCAGAGAGTGCAGACGGCGGAGGTAAAAGGTGATATTAAACATTTATGAGCCTCCGAATTAAAGCTGACGATAGGGTTTCTGACCGATTTCGTAGAAGTTGTTGCCCTCGGAATCAATAACAACGATTGCAGGGAAGTCCTCCACAGTGAGGGCAGCAAGAGCCTCCGGTCCAAGCTCAGGGTAAGCGATTACTTCATACTTCTTTACGGACTTGGCAATCAGAGCAGCCGCACCGCCAACAGCAGCGAAGTAGGTTACGCCGTTTTTCTTCATGGACTCTACGACTTCCGGCTTACGGGAGCCTTTGCCAATCATGCCCTTGATACCCTGATCCAGCATAGTGGGGGTGTAGGCATCCATACGGCCGCTGGTGGTAGGGCCGGCGGAACCGATGGGGTCACCCGGCTTTGCCGGAGTAGGTCCAAGATAGTAAACAATCTGATTATTCCAATCAATAGGAAGCTTCTCGCCGCGGGCAAGAGCCTCGGTCATAGCCTTGTGGGCAGCATCGCGGGCACTGTAGATAGTGCCGGT
>JAZLHS010000070.1:0-20430 GCA_045616885.1 Selenomonadaceae bacterium
AATATATTAAAGGAAAGAATTATGGAAGAATGCTTCTTAACTCTGTGAAAGAGGAAATGAAGTTAGTTAAAGAAGCAACAGTAAATTATAAAGATGGAGATAGAAAAAAGATAATAGAAGCCAATCGAAAGAATGTCGTGCGACATGCATACTATCACGAATATCGCGCGTTGCAGCAATTATGCATCCTTATTTTGAAAAATGAGCAGCATCAGTATGGGATTGGCGCACGAAAAGTCTATGGAATACTTTTTGATGGAGCATGGCTATGGGAAGAGTATGTTAATACGATGATTGAAGAACAGTTTTATCATCCCCAAAATAAAGCTGGATTTGGTGCACAAAGATTGTTTTCTGGTAGATATGGAACGATTTATCCAGATTTTATCAGTAAGAATGATAGCAATCGAGTAATTGCAGATGCAAAATATAAGCCCATCGATAACATCGGGAATAAAGATTACTTACAGGTATTGGCCTATATGTTTAGATTTGATGCAAAGAAAGGTTTTTATTTATATCCTGAATCAGGAGATTGTCATGATTTGGTGTTGTTCCTAAACAAGGGTACAACTTATGAAAGTAATGTTGTAGCAAGAAGTGATATAACTGTAATAAAACATGGACTGAGAATTCCGGATGATGCCAGAGATTACGCAGATTTTATCGAGAAAATGTGTGTCGCAGAAAAAGAGTTTATGCAGGTTTTTGAAGAGGAATCTGCAAGGTTAGATGTTTGTAGTAAATGAATGATGAGCAAGATTGATGCTTGATAATCAACCTCAAAGAGTGGGATAAACAATGGCCAAGTAGTATGTTGTTGTACGGGTGTATAATAAGAAGACCGGACATTGGGATATAATTGTATAGATGCTGGTTTTCCTGAATCTTCAAGGGTTATGGAGTCTCAGCATCGTAAAGTTGAAGGAGGTACATTATGTTGTCGAAGAAGTTTCTTTTTGGCATAGTTTTCGGAGTGGTGATTTCCTATTTCGGTACCGTTATGGCAGGGCAGAATGGGTTCGGGGCGGATGAGGCAGATGGTGCTGCTCAGTATATAGGTCAGCATGACATCAAGGAGTCGCCCTACTTTGCGCATCCGGACATATACAATATGAAGTCAAATGAAAATCTGACCATAATTTCTCACTTCAAGACACGCCAGCAGCATACCGGCTATACATGTGGCCCGGTGGCGGCGGCAATGGTAGTAGAAAATCTGAATGGCAAGGAGCTTAACACCGAGAAGGAAATCTACACCATCATGGGTACCTCTAATACAAAAGGTACCGACTGCAAGGGCATGGTGAAGTATTTTAAGAAAATCGGCTGGCAGGTGGAGTCTAGTGCCGACAAGGGCAGTCCGGCCGACTATGAAGCTTTTTTGAAATTCGTCAGGGAGCATCTGCAGGTCGGCGTTCCCATTATGGTAGAGAATGTGGACTGGGGCGGTCATTGGCGGGTAATCATCGGCTATGACACTATGGGTACCGCTCACACCGGCGACGATGTACTGATTATGGCAGATCCATTTGATACCAGTGACCATCTGCAGGATGGCTACAATATAGTCTCGGCTGAGCGGTTCTTTTATATGTGGTTTGATGACCACCTCTTTAAGCTGACGGAGCGAAAAAAACAGTGGCTGGCTGCCAGACCGTAAACAGACGACAGAGGAATATACGCAATCATTGAGGGATGCTTTCGGCAATGAGGGCATCCTTTTTTGTGGCAATTTTCAGAAAGCCGTTGTGTTGTCGGAACAATAACGAGTATAATTATAGACAGAAATTGTCGGCGTACTTTGCTGCGAGGTAAATATAATGAAGAAAATAAAAATCGAAGAGGCCATTGGGATGGCAATCTGTCATGATATAACGGAGATGAAGGACGGCTTCAAGGGGGCGGCCTTCAAGCGCGGTCACGTAATCCGTGAGGAGGATATACCTCATCTGCTAAATTTGGGTAAGCGGACTGTCTTCGTCTGGGAGGAAAATGCCGGAGAAATACACGAGGAGGATTGCGCTCTCAGGCTGGCGGAGATGACCAGCCTGCCAAATGTTCACTTTGATGGCCCCTCAGAGGGCAAGATGGTGATGATTGCCGACGAGCGCGGTTTGTTCTGCGTGGATGTGGAGCTTCAGCGGAAGATAAATTCCATCGGAGACATTACGATTTCTTCGCTGCCCAATCATTACCCGGTGGGGAAGGGGACGAAGCTGTCGGCTATGCGGATTGTTCCTCTGGTGACAAAGGAGGAGCAAATCATCCGGGCGGAGGAGCTGTGCCGGGAACGGAAGCTGTTCCAACTTTATCCCTATCAGGCGAAGAAGGTTGGAGTAATCATCACCGGCTCCGAGGTGTATACCGGTCGCATAAAGGATAAATTTGAGCCGGTGGTAAGAGAAAAGATGAAGCAATACCCGGCGGAAATCATCGGGGTGACAATCTGTGACGATGACTTGGACATGATTACCGCTGCCGGGGAGAAATACCTTAAAGACGGTGCGGATATTTTGATTTTCACCGGAGGAATGTCCGTAGACCCGGACGACCTGACTCCTACAGCCATTCGTCGGTTGGGGGCGGAGATTATCACCCACGGCGTACCCGCTCAGCCGGGGAATATGACACTGGTGGCCTATCTGGACAAGGTGGCGATAATGGGCATACCGGGAGCGGCTATTAGTCTGCCTACCACCATGTTTGATGTTCTGCTGCCGCAGATTTTTGCGGATTTGAAATTCACGAAAGAGGATTTAGTCAGGCTGGGGGACGGTGGCTTTTGCCAGTTCTGCGGTGAGTGCCGCTGGCCCAACTGTACCTTTGGAAGATACTGACGGGGGAAGGTAATGGTAGACAATTACGGACGGACAATTACATATCTGCGGCTGTCCGTAACAGACCTCTGCAATCTTCGCTGTAAGTATTGTATGCCGGAAGCGGGCATCTGCAAGAAGTCCCATGAGGATATGCTCACGGAGGATGAGATGATTGCGGCTGTGACTGCCGCTGCCCGCATGGGTATACGGAAAATTCGGATAACCGGCGGCGAGCCGCTGGTGAAGAAAAACATCCTCTCCATCTGTCGGCGTGCGGCACTGGTTGATGGTATCGAAGAGGTTTGCCTCACTACCAACGGCATCCTGCTGAAGGAGTTTGCCGTGCCGCTGAAGGAAGCGGGCGTGAACCGGCTGAATATCAGTCTGGATACGCTGGACGCAGCGAAGTTTCGGGACGTTACCCGGGGCGGTGAGCTGAAAGTGGTCTTGGAAGGAATAGATGCGGCGCTGACTGCGGGATTTCGCAGGATAAAAATAAATGCCGTCCTCATGGGTGGCTTCAATGATGATGAAATAGCAGAGCTGGCCGGATTGACTAAAGACCGGTCGGTGGATATGCGATTTATCGAGCTTATGCCTATGGTGGATGTGGGCTATCAGGCTTTTGATTATCTTCCTGCCTCTGTGGTGCTGGACAGGCTGCCGGAGCTGGAGCCTCTGTCCGTAGACGGGGTGGCGAAGCTTTATCGTCTGCCGGGAGCTGTTGGCAGCGTAGGGCTTATCAGTCCGGTAAGTGACAATTTCTGTGCCGGCTGCAATCGTATCCGGCTGACGGCTGACGGCAGATTCAAGCCATGTCTCCACGCACCGGCCGAGTACCCGGTGAAGGGAATGACGGCAGAAGAAATGATGGAACAATTTGCGAAAGCGGTAATGGCGAAGCCTCGCTGGCATGGAGAGCTGTCATTTGGGAACCGGAGTCAGGCCGGTCGGGAAATGAATGAGATAGGCGGCTGAGAGGTATATATGGAAAAGGATTTCACACACTTCAATGATGAAGGCAAGGCGAAGATGGTAGATGTGGGCGGCAAGGAGGTCACTCGCCGCATGGCCAGAGCTGCTGCCTGCGTAAAGGTAAATGCCGAGACCTTTGCTCTGATAAGGGACGGAGGCATGAAAAAAGGTGATGTGCTGACAGTTGCTCAGATAGCCGGGATAATGGGGGCGAAACGGACGGCTGACCTCATTCCTATGTGCCACCCGCTTTTTATTAACGGTGCCGATCTGAAGCTGACTCTTAACGATGAAGAATCATCTGTTGATATAGAGGCTGTTGTCTCCTGCACAGGCAAGACCGGCGTAGAGATGGAGGCGCTGACGGCGGTATCGGTGGCAGCTCTTACGGTTTACGATATGTGTAAGGCAGTACAGAGGGATATTGTCATTACAGATGTTCGCCTGCTGGAAAAGACCGGTGGTATTCATGGCGATTTTGCGCGGGAGGAATAAGATGGCATATACTGCAGCGATAATTACAGTCAGTGACAAGGGGGCCATAGGAGAACGCGTAGATACGGCCGGCCCTGCACTGGAAGCGATGCTTCAAACGGAAGGATATAAAGTGATATACACAGCAATCGTTCCCGATGAAGAAGCTGATATTCGACAGCAGCTTATCAAAGCTGCCGACAAGCTGAAAGCAAATCTTGTTCTCACCACCGGCGGCACCGGATTTTCCACCAGAGATATTACGCCGGAAGCTACCCGCGGTGTGATAGAACGGGAGACTCCAGGCCTGCCTGAACTGATGAGAGCAGAGAGTATGAAGATAACGCCGCACGGCTGTCTGTCCCGCTCCACAGCGGGGATAAGAGGCCGGAGCCTGATAGTCAATCTTCCCGGCAGCGAGAAGGGGGCAGGGGAGAACCTGACTGCCATCCTGAAGCCGCTGAATCATGGGTTGAAAATGCTTCTGTCGGAAGGCTCCGCCGACTGTGCAGAGAAAGTGGAAAAGAGTATGCTGCCTTCAATGGATGAATGGCTGCGGGAAGCGAAGATGGATAAAGATGCGCCTCTTTGCGGGATGTACCTATTCCACAATGGCGTAGTGAGAGTCACTGCCAAGGCAGAGGTGAGGGAGAATAGACCGACTCCGCCGGTTAAGAAGATGATTTTCTCAGCTGATTTGGAAAAACTGGCAGAAGCTGTGGAGAGGGCAAAGAAATTGCCTGGCATACACTATGTCCGCATTTGGCTAAACGAAGGCGAGTTGTCGGTGGGTGACTCTATAATGCTGGCCTTGGTGGGCGGCGATATCCGGGATAACGTGGTATCCGGACTGACATCATTCGTGAAGGATGTAAAGTCAAACTGCGTAGTAGAAAAAGAAATATATTGATAAAAATAACACAACAGAGGTTGTTGCACAGTCATGTCCCTAATATCTCCCCGCAGGGGAGGTGCCCGAAGGGCGGAGGGGTGATCGCAGCAGCCTCTTTTTTATGTCAAAAATGGTTGAGGTGCAGAATTTTTACTTGATGTCCCATTAATAGACTCATGATTGTGTAGAATTATAGCTGAGGGGGGGTACATTCAGGCTATGTTCTATAATCAAAAATATTTTCGAAAATCAATCTTTTTTAGTATTGACAAATGTTCTGTTTGTGGTATTATTAAAACATGAATTCGACAAAATGACATTCGTAAATTAATCTATGGGCGAAAAGTGTTCTGAAATTGGCTGATGGAGAAATCTCCAAACGGAATTTCATTACCAATGATTAAATGCTTTGTAAATAAGGGAGGACAGGAAAATGAGCGCAGTGATGGTTAGTGGATATGGCAGTCGATATGACCGGATAGGAAGAATTCGTTCGGCAAAAACCGAGCGTAATATCGGACGGAAAACTGAATTGAGATTTCAGAATAGAGAGATGAAAAGTGATGCGGAAGCTCAGCGCAGAAAAGCGAACGCAAAGGCTGCAGCAGTGAGAGCCTTTGTCCCGGTACGGATGGTTGCTATCATGGTTATCGTGTTTGCCTGTCTCTGGTCTCCGCTACAGTTTGGCAATGAGTACTTACGGAGCAGCAGCTTCGAAAAGGTCACCGTAGCTCAGGGAGAAAGCCTGCAGGATATTGCCACTCGCTATACCACTGATCCGGCGAAGCAGAAGACCCTTATCGATGCCATCTCCGAAGTAAATGCACTGCCAAAAGGTGAGCAGCTGCCAGCCGGCTGGAAACTGCTCGTGCCGGTGATAAAGTGAGATAAAACAATAACACCCCCAATATGCAGAAAGGAGCTGTTGTACGACTTGTACAACAGCTCCTTTTGCTTGGGGATACTACAATAGGAAATACCAGAGACATGATACTTGATATATGGCTGGATGGTTCAGTTCATTTTAATTCAGCCAGTATTCATCTACAGGTGATAGGATTTCTCAAGTAAAAACCAATAAAAGGACGGTTCCTAAATGAATAGAAATAACGAAATAGATGAGAAATATCTGGCTGAGTACGGCGAACTGGTAATAAAGATAGGCGTTAATCTCCAGCCTGATCAGCTGCTGGTCATCAACAGCCCTATTACCTGTGCTCCACTGGCGAGAGCTATCGCCGAAGCGGCCTATCGAGCCGGTGCTCACGATGTGACGATGCTTTACAGCGATGAGCTGTTCAGCCGCAGCCGTTTCCTGCTGGGACGGCTTGATATATTCTCGGAATTTCCTGAGTGGCGAAAAGATTTGCTGCTGACTCAGGCAAAGAGCGGGGCAGCCTTTGTCTCAATCTCGGCAGGCGACCCTGAGATATTCAAGGCAGTAGACCCTGACCGTCTGCAAATGGCGAACATGGCAGCGGCGGCAGCAATGGAAGAGTACCGTGAGCGGCTCATGAATAATGAAAACAGCTGGTGCATTGTATCGGCTCCCACCCTGTCCTGGGCAAAGAAGGTCTTCCCCGAGGCAGACGATGAGACGGCTATGACGAAGCTTTGGGAGGCGATACTGTCCTCCGTCCGGGTCAAGGGCGACGGAGGAGCGGCGGCTCGCTGGCAGGAACATACGAAGTTCCTGGCGAAGGCGGCCAAGTGGCTGAATAACAACGCCTTCACGGAGCTGCGCTACAAGAACAGTCTCGGTACAGACCTGACTGTCGGTCTGCCCAAGGGTCACATCTGGGCAGGCGGAGCCGAGGAGAACATCGGCCACCCCGGTCGGTTCTTCGTGGCGAATATGCCTACAGAGGAAGTCTATACTGCCCCCGACCGGTGCCGTGTCAACGGCAAAGTCTACGCAGCGAAACCGCTGGTCTATGAAGGAAATCTTATTGATGGCTTCTCGCTTACCTTCAAGGACGGCAAGGTGGCAGATTTTTCGGCTGATAAAGGCGAGCATATCCTGAAGGAACTGCTGGAAACGGATGAGGGCGCTGCTCGACTGGGTGAAGTGGCGCTGGTGCCATATGATTCGCCGATATCAAATAGTGGCATTCTTTTCTATAATACTCTCTTTGATGAGAATGCGGCTTGCCATCTGGCTCTTGGCCGGGCATATCCTACCTGTTTGGAAGGCGGCCCGGAGCTGTCAGTGGAGGAGCGACTGGCTCGCGGTATAAACAACTCCATAGTCCACGAGGATTTCATGATTGGAACGGCTGACCTGTCCATCGATGGAGTGCGTGAAGATGGCACTGTTGTCCCGGTATTCCGGCAGGGCAACTTCGTAGATTTTTCCTGAAATGTTCTTGAAAAAAGGACTGAATTTCTGTATTATTAAATGATAATCAAAAATTGGAGTGTTCTTTTTTCATGTTTGGAATAAATGTAAAAATAGATAAACAGGTGCTGATTGCGGCACTGCCTATCATGATGGGTTATTTTCCGCTGGGTCTGGCCTGCGGTGTACTGGCTGGCTCGGTGGGACTGTCGACGCTGGATATTGCACTTATGTCGATATTCGTTTTCGCCGGCAGCGGGCAGTTTATTGCTTTGGCAATGATGGGCAGCGGGGCAGCTGCCATATCGTCTATTGTCCTGACTACATTTATTGTTAATCTCCGTCATCTTCTCTACAGCAGTACGCTGGTTAAATATATCAGCAGCGGCTCTCGCGGCTATCACATGGCTTTTGCGCAGGAGATTGTTGATGAGACCTTCGCGGTAAACGAAAACCGCTTCTCTGACGAAAAGATAAGCTGGACCATGCCCAAGGCACTGGGACTTGCTTATACTGCTCATGCGTCATGGGTCATTTCCACGGTGTTGGGACAGATTCTCGGCAGCATGGTGGAGATTGATATTACACTGGTTGGCTACACGCTGACGGCTATGTTTATCGGTCTGTGGTCGTTCCATTTCAAAAATCACCGACTTATTATCGTCGGCCTTTTTGCTGGCGTGCTGGCTCTGTGGCTGTCTACCTTCCTTGACTACAAGCTGCACATTGTTATCTCTACTGTGCTGGCTGCTACAGTAGGCATGCTGTGGGAGAACAGTGCGCAGAAAAATGAGGAGGTGTCAGCATGACTGCAATGACTCATACAGAGATACTTCTGACGATATTCGGTATGTTTGTGGTCAGCTACATACCCCGTGTGCTGCCGCCGCTCTTCCTTTCCAACCGGAAGATTCCCATGGCGGTAGAAAATTGGCTGAAATTTGTGCCCACTTCTGTCTTCGGTGCGCTGGTTTTCTCGGAGATATTCGTGCGGCCTGGTTATACCTTTGATTTTTCTGCCGGAAATATCAGCCTGTGGGCGTCGCTTATTACGACGGTGGTAGCCTGCAAGACTCACTCCATCGGAGCGTCCATCGTTTCAGGGCTGGCATCTTTCTGGCTGTTGCAGCAGTATTTGTGAGAGGTTTTCTATGCTTAAAGTACTAAAACTCGTAAAGCCGGCCGACTGGATAATCGGTGCCATGCTTATGTGGAGAATGGCAATGATTGATTTCGGCAATATCTGGTACACGGATATGTTCTGTCTGACAGCCTTCTGCATCTGGTTCGGTCAGCTGTGCATCCGGCTGTATCTCCAGTGTCATCCTGATATGTGGAAACGGTAATATATCGGTCTTTTTATAAATGAGGTGTGCATGATGAAGAAACTTTTTGCTATCATGTCTGCTGTGCTGGCGGCGCTGATACTGACTGCCTGCAGCGTGTCGGTACAGGTAGACCCCGGTGAGAGCTCCAAAGGCAGCAAGAAGACGGCTGCCGGTCCGGCTGCCGGGACACTGGAAGTGAAGATGCTGGATGTGGGACAGGGTGATGCTGTCCTCATCAGACATGGAAAGAAGACCATCCTCATAGATACAAGCGATATCGATGAGAAGGACAAGCTGAAGAAGCGGCTGGCAGAGGAGAAGGTAAAGTCCTTTGATGCTGTTATCCTCACTCATCCCCATGCCGATCACATGGGCGGCATTGACTATGTACTGAACAATTTCCCGGTTGCCATGGTCTACGACAACGGACAGCCGGCAAAGACGAAATTCTACACCAACTATCTGAAGCTCCTGAAGGAGAAGAAGATAAAGAGCAAAACTCTCACCGCCGGTGATGTTCTGGATTTCGGTGATGGCCTCCGCTTCGTGGTCTACAGTCCGACGAAGGAGATGCGCAAGGACGGCGGCATGGAGAACGGGAAGATAAATCTCAACATCAACTCCATCGAGGGGCGTTTGGAGTTTGGCGAGTTCAAGATGATGTTCACCGGCGACGGTGAGAAAGTGACTGAGGATGGTATCCTCAGCCGCTACGGCAGCGATGCTCTGAAAGCGAATATTCTGAAATCACCTCACCACGGCTCCAAGACTTCCAACAGCGATGCGTTCCTGAAGGCGGTGAAGCCGGAGTGGGCTGTCATATCCTGCGGGGTGAATAATGACTATCATCATCCACACCCATCCATCCGCACCAAGTACGGGAAAATGAAGATAGATTTCTATCGTACCGATATCAACGGAAACATCACTATTACCACCACCGGTAAGAAGACGGATGGCAAGCTGTATCAGATAAAGGCGCAGAAGGGCAAGAAAAACGACCAGACCGCCTACTGATAAGAGGATGGAATGATTATGGCAAAGGAAACTGTAAAAATAGATGCCTGTCTTGACCGCTATGAAGGGAAAAAAGCGGTGCTGCTGCTGGGGGATGACGAGAAGACTGTGGTCTTCCCGGCGAAGTATCTCCCGGAAGGGCTGGAAGAGGGCGACTGGCTCAACATCACCATAGAGTATGACGAGGCGGCGACGAATGCCGCGGAGGACGAGGCGGCATCCTTGCTGGCAGAGCTGCGGCGGGATGACGACTGAGAGGTTGTATAATACATTGCAGGTATTAGAGTACATCAAGAGACCATTGTTGCTGACGGCACTGATACTGATGGGACTGCTGATGATGACGGCAGACCGGGTAGAGGCCGCAAGCATAAACAATGAATTAAGTTATTTCAACGAAGAGATATCCACCGACCCGAAGACCGGGGCAGAAATATATCGGCTGGAGTACGGAGTGTCTACTCCGGAGGTGGAGTTCACCCAGAAGCAGGTGAAAAAGAATCCGCGACAGCTACAGATAACTTTCAAGAAGACGAAGCTTGGCAAGATTGAGCGTAAGCAGGAGCTTGACGGACGATATGCCAACGACATCATCTTTAATGATGAGAAGGCAGGCAAGGTGCTGGTGACGGTAAACTTTGCCGGAGAAGTGAAAAGGCAGGGCTATAAGCTATACTACGCCAAGCCGGACAAACTGGCGAAAAAGCCTGGTCGACTGGTAATGGAAATACACAGGCGGGGAAGTCTGGGGCGCGACGTGGATATCAGCGGCCTAAAAGGCAGAACCATCGTCATTGACCCTGGACATGGCGGCACCGACCGGGGGGCATCAGGCCCCAGCGGAGCCAGAGAGAAGACGGTCACCCTCTATGTGTCACAGGCGCTTCAAAGCATCCTGACGGATGCAGGGGCAAAGGTAGTCATGACCCGCGAGGATGACAGAGATGTGTACGGCCCGGATGCCACAGACCGTCAGGAGCTGGATGCCCGTGTAGATGTGGCACGGCGGACAAAAAAGGCGGATGTTTTCCTGAGCATTCACTGCGATGCTTTTTCAAATCCAAACGCCAACGGTACCGGAACCTTCGTGTACGGAAAATTCGCCGAGGATTACACGCTGGGTCAGGCACTGCAGGACGGAATGCTCCGTCGCGGCGGTCGGCGTGACCGGGGCGTGAGGGAAGCAAATTTCTATGTCATCAAGCATTCACCGGTGCCGTCGGCATTGGTGGAGCTGGCTTTTATCAGCAACTACAAGGAAGAGCTGCTGCTTTGCTCGGATGGCTTCCAGCAGGATATGGCCATCGGACTGGCTGAAGGACTGGCTGAATTCCTGCGGGACTACAAGGGAAGTAAGCATTCAAGTAAGGATGATTCGGAACTGTCGCCGCGGCAGCGCCGTGAGAAGAAGCGGCAGGAGAAAAATGCTGACGGCAGCAAAGCGAAAGAGGAGCGTAGACGGAAATGAAAAAGGCGGTAAACCGTGGAGTGAAGCAGTACCTGAAAAGCTGTCTCGTGCTCGCCTTCGTCCTGATGATGTCGCTGGTACTCACCGGCTGTGATGACGGGTCGAAAGCTCCTGATAAATCATCCGGCATGAAGACGGAGGACACAGCAAAGAAAGAAAAGACCAAGCCTGTGCCGCAGCGAGAGGTGACAATTTATTTCCCGGACAGTATGGGGGAGAAGCTGCTGCCGGTGAAGCTGAATATAACCGGCGAGGCAACGGCAAAGGAAACGATAAAGCAACTGCTGGCCGGCCCCGGTGAGAAAGAGCGAGCAGCCGGAATGATAAAGCCGTTCCCGAAGGGCGTAAAGCTGCTTGGTATCACCGTCAAGGATAAGGTCGCGAAGGTGGACTTCTCCGGCGAATTGACGGAGAAGTTTCAGGGCGGCTCTACCGGTGAACTGATGCTGGTCGGCTCGCTGGTGAATACGCTGACGGCGATGCCGGAGATAGAGAAAGTGCAGATACTCGTGGAGGGCAAAGAAATTGAAAGCCTCTCCGGTCATCTGGACTTGACCGAGCCGCTGGAACGGTTCAAAGATTTTTGAGAAAAATATGCAAAAAGGAAGCCGATTTTATGCAAAACGGCTTCCTTTTTTGTTGCGGTTAAAGTGGCTATCGTGCTATAATAACGCTGAATACTGGTCAAATTTATTATGGGATAAGTCTTTGCATAATTCGTCGGCTCAGTTCGACGATAGGAGCAATAATGGAAAAAGGATTATTTAGGCGGCAGCTGGAAAAATACTTTTCACCGGAGCTACCAACAAAACAGGTTCTTTTTAATCTCATATCGGCAGCGGGAATCTGCGGCGGTCTCGTGACGCTGTTTTTGTCGCTGCTGACCGATGTGCCAATTATTCAGCACATCGTCACCGTCACCTGCTTGGCACTGCTGTGCCTTACGATTGGCATGGCCAACGAGGGCGGCAACCTGTCGGCAGCCTCGCTGGTGCTGACGATAATTCTGTCGCTGGTACTGATACCGGTGATGTTTGTGATGGGCGGCGGCATAGCCGGAGGAATTCCTCTGTGGATGGTTCTTGGACTTGTTCTCACCTTTGTCCTTCTGGAGGGCAAGGCGGCTAAGCTGATGCTTGCAGCAGAGTCATTTATCTACACGGCATTGCTGGCAGTATCGTATTTCCGTCCGACAGTGATTCCGCACTACTTCACCAGAGCAGGCAGCTATATCGAAATATGGCAGAGTGTATTCGTGGTGGCTTTGGTCCTGGGCCTCGTCATTCGTTGGCAGACCAATCTCTATCAGAAGACGATGGAGCAGTACGAGGAACAGAACGAGAGCTTCCAGGCCTCCAAAGAAGAGGCGGAGAGTGCCAAGGCTGAGGCTATGGCGGCTAATCAGGCCAAGAGCCGCTTCCTTGCGAATATGTCCCATGAGATACGCACACCGATAAATGCGGTGCTGGGTATGGACGAGCTCATTCTTCGTCAGACGAAGGATAAGGAAATAGAGCAGTATGCGGTAAATCTCCGTGAGGCAGGGCAAAGCCTGCTGAATCTCATAAATGATATCCTCGACTTTTCCAAGCTTGAATCTGGCAAGATGGAGATAGTAGAGGCTGACTACCATTTGGAGGAAGTTCTCCACGATGCGGTGAACATGGTAGCCCCCTGGATGGATAAGAAGGGGCTGGCCTTTAAGCTGGAATGTGATCCGGAACTGCCGACCGGTCTCCACGGCGACAGCATCCGTATCCAGCAGGTGCTGATAAACCTGCTGACCAATGCAGCCAAGTACACCAACGTGGGCTCGGTGTCGCTGTATGCAGGCTGCCGGAAAATTGACGAAGAAAAAATGGAGCTGATACTTGCCGTAAAGGATACAGGTATTGGTATTAGCAATGAAAATAAACAGAAGCTGTACGATTCCTTCCAGCGATTGGAAGAGGAGCGAAACAGAAGTATCCAGGGAACGGGACTGGGACTGTCCATAGTCAAGCAGCTCCTAGACCTGATGCATGGCGTTATCAAGGTTGACAGCATCTACGGCCGGGGCTCGACCTTTACCGTGGAGATACCGCAGGGAGTCCACGACTGGACGCCTGTTGGCGATGTAATGAGCAGCCTGAACAGGGCGAAGGAAGACAATGAGAAGTACAAGGAGCGCTTCAAGGCTCCTCAGGCAAAGATACTCATCGTCGATGACCTGCCCATGAATCTGCTCTATGCTAAAAAGCTGCTGAAGCCGGTGGAAGTACAGGTAGACACAGTCCAGAGCGGCATGGAATGCCTGAATATGCTGCAGCGCAAGAGATACCATATCATCTTCATGGATCACATGATGCCGGAAATGGACGGCATTGAGACCATGCGGAGGATGAGGACGCTGGTAGGCAACCGAAATATCGGTGTACCGGTGGTAATGCTCACAGCCAACGCGGTATCAGGTGCCCGTGAGGAGTATATGTCCCTTGGCTTCAGTGAGTACATGTCCAAGCCCATGCGGGGCATAGACATGGAGAACATGATATTGAAATTCCTGCCACCGGGAATCGTCAATATGGTAGATGAGCACAAGGAAGATTCTGTGACGGCGGTTACCTCCGTCCGACGGGATGAGGCCGTGCCGTTGCCGCTGAATATTCGGGCAGTCAGCACACAGAAAATTGCTGACAAGGTGCCGGAGGAATTCCAGCCTCTAGGCCGGCTTATTCCGGAGCTTGATGTAGAATCCGGCGTCAACTACTGCGTGGGAGATACAGGTCTCTATCGGGAGAAGCTGGCGGAGTACGCAGCGAAAAATCGGCTGGTTGAGATAGAGAAATACTACGGAGCCGATGACTGGGACAATTACCGCATACAGATGATGGCGCTGAACAGCAGTTCGCTGACCATTGGTCACAACGGTCTTTCTGAAGCTGCGAAGGAAATGGAAGCAGCGGCCAAAGAAGGCGATATTGCCTGCATAAAGGCAAGACATGAGGCGGTTGTCGGTGTTTATCGTGATTTGATAAACAAGCTAGAGATGTTCCTTGAAGGAGCCGGTCAGCACGGGGGAGAGCCGGGAAATGATGCTTCAGGTAAGAATCTGGTGCTGATCGCAGACGGCGAGGCCGACAGCCGAAATGCTTTGTACCATGCATTGTTTGAGGTTTATCGAGTAGGTGAGGCTGCCAATGCAAAAGAGGCATTTGACTTCATCGATAATGAAATCCCCGACCTTATAATCATCGGTACAAGGCTCAATGATGAGATGGATGGCTTCAGCCTGATGGCGCAGCTGCGGATGGATTCCATTTGGAAGGATATACCGGTGGTGTTCCTGACAGATAAGGATGACAGAGAGGCTGAGCTGCAGGCGCTGAAACTGGGAGCTGTCGACTTCATCACGAAGCCGGTGGCAGAGACAGTAGCCCTCCATCGAATAAAAAATATTCTGGAGCTTTGTCATCTGAGCGCCAACATGGAAGCACGGGTTGAGGAAGCTGCCCGAGTCTTCGGAGAGCGGAGCGAGGCGGCGGAGAACCTGACCAGCCAGATAATAGAGACACTGGCCTGTACTGCAGATGCCGGTGACAAGTACATGAAGGACCATTCATTCCGGGTAGCAAGGCTGGCCAGAGAGATCGGCCGCCGGATGGATAGACCGGAAATAGAGCAGCAGAAGCTGTACTATATGGGTCTGGTGTATGATGTCGGCAAGGCAGCGGTACCCAAGGAGATTCTTCAGAAGCCCGGTATTCTCAGCGAAGAGGAGAAATCCGTAGCCCAGCGCCATGTGCTGATGGGTGAGGAAATGCTGAAGCGAGTATCATTCCAGCCGGAATTTGCTCAGGCAGCCCGCTGGCACCATGAGCGATTTGATGGCATGGGATATCCGGACGGGCTGAAGGGACAGAGTATACCGCTTTTTGCCAGAATAATGGCGGTGGCTGATTCCTATGATGCCATGCGCTCTCAGCGGGCCTACCGCCGGGCGCTTCCCATGATTGACATCCGGGAGGAATTCCTCCGGGAGAGCGGCCATCAGTTCGACCCGGATATTGTCAAAATCATCGTGAAGATGATAGAGGATGACCCTATCTACGCAGGCGAAATTAATAAGACTGCGGAAGATATCGATTCATAAAGTGTTTCCAATGTATGTGTCGGAGCCTTGTCTCCGAAGAAGTTTTTTGTATTAAGAAGGAGGAATAAAAATGGCAGAAGAAATGGTAAACGAAAAGGGTATCGGCAGCATTCGCATCGCTGATGAAGTTGTCAGCATTATTGCCGGTATGGCATCCACTGAGGTTGAGGGTATTGCCGGCATGAGTGCCGGTATCGTAGGCGGCATTGCCGAGGTGCTGGGACATAAGAGCTTTACCAAGGGCGTAAAGGTTGAGGTTGGCGAGAAAGAAGCTGCCGTTGACCTGTTCGTCATCGTTAAGTACGGTGTCCGCATTCCCAATGTTGCACTGAAGGTACAGGAAGCTGTAAAGAATGCTATTGAGAGCATGACCGGTCTGGTAGTCGTCGAGGTCAATGTCCATGTTCAGGGTGTCGCATTCCCGGATCAGGATAATAAAAAAGAGGACGACCAGAGAGTTCACTAAGTAAGAACGCCCCCATTCCGGGGCGGCCAGTGAAGGCGGCTGGGGGTAATTGCAGGATTACCCCTCCGACCTTCTTGTATCTCCCCGGAAAGGGAGGTAAATAATTATTGCCGATGAAGGAGGCGTGAGCCGTGGATTTACTAAAACGCATGGCGGTGCTGGTTTTTGCTGCAGGTATGACGGTAGTCTCACTGGCATATCTGGCATTGGTATCCGGTCTGGTGCCATGGTATATGATAGAGACGCATGTCAAGCCGCTTATCGGTAGTGTCGTACTCATCAGTGCCGGCGCGGCGGCTCTGCTGTGGAGCATAATGCTCATCTTGCTTTTCCTGCGCGGTCAGCGAACTATCTCACATGAGGGAGAGATAGTGGTAGGCGGCGGAAATGGCGGCAAAGTCAATATTGCGCCGGGAGTTATTACTGGAGTAGCCGGAAAGGCGGCTGCTGAAGTAAGTGGAATCAGAGAGGCATTCGCTGAGATTATTCCGTCCGGTATGGAAGAAAACCCTGCTATAACCCTGAAGGTTGGTCTGGTGATAAGCACCGGCACAGAACGCAATGCGCTGGAGCTGGGTGAAGAAGCTAGAAACAAGGCCGAAGCAGCAGTAAAGTCCATCACAGGTCTCGAAAATGTAACGGCGAATGTGCATATCGTAGAAATGTCCGCCGGACTCAGCAAGGAGTCAAAGACCGCCAAACGGCGCGTGGTGTAAGTAGGTGACAGGTGTGAAGGAAATAATAGTGAACTGGCTGAGGTCTGTTTGGGAAGCTCACCCGGTAACTCTTGTTACTACTACCGCCGGAATCCTGTTGGGCGTGTGCATGCTGCTTATCGGGTTTTGGGCGACTATTTTCCTGATTTTGGCCGGACTGGCCGGATTTATCATCGGTCGCTGGCTGGAAGCAGACAGAAGCCGGTTTGATAGTTTTCTGGAAAGATTGGACGATGTATTTCGTCGATAATATTGTATTTAAGGGGACTTTTTGAATGAGTCGCAGAAATGCCAGAATTGTGGCAATGCAGACATTGTTCCAGTTTGACCTGGGACAGCCTTTGGCCAGTGATATGACCGAGGCAGAGGTAAGGGAATCAGCACTGATGATGGCGGCTGACAGCGGTAAGGACGGAGAGCCTACGAAGCTCAGTGAAGCCGACCTTCAGTTTGCCCGCTTTCTGGTAGACGGTGTTCTTGATAATATGGCCGCTATCGATGATGTCATAACAGCCGTATCGAAGAATTGGAAATTGAGCCGCATGGCATCTATTGACCGCTGTGTGCTGCGAATGGCTGTGTTTGAGCTGAAGATGGCTCCCGATGAGAGCGCTGCTCCGGTGAGCACGGTTATCGATGAGGCCGTTCGTATTGCCAAGGGCTTCGGAACCGATAAGTCCGGGCGGTTTGTCAATGGCGTTTTAGCCAGCATCATATAAGAAGCAAAGCAGTAATTTTGCCAAAAGAACCATATATGGACACGAAGAAACTGACTGTAACCGAGCTGACTCGCTACATAAAGCTGCTGCTGGAGAGCGACCGGATAACCGGTCATCAGGTGGCGGTGGTGGGAGAGGTCTCAGGCTCCAATATCGGGCCAAGAGGGCATCAATATTTCTCTCTGAAGGACAGCGGGGCCGCTCTGGATTGCGCTATCTGGGCATCTGCCCGCAGCCGCCTGCGGTATCAGCCGAAAAACGGCGACAAAATATTGGCACTGGGAAAATTGGATCTCTATGCCCCTCAGGGCAGATACAAGCTGGTGGTGACGCAGGTTCAGCCGGTAGGTACCGGTGACATAATGGCTGAGCTGGAGGCACTGAAACAAAAGCTGGCCGCTGAGGGGATTTTTGCTCAGGAGCACAAAAAGCCTCTGCCGTCATTTCCAAAAACTGTGGGGATAATCACTTCGGCAACCGGGGCTGCACTGCAGGATATGGTTCGAGTGGCGAAAGCCAGAAATCCCCGGGTACGGCTGATATTCCACCCGGCTAAGGTACAAGGGGAAGGCGCTGCGGCGGAGATTGCTGCGGCGATAGATTATTTCAGCCGGGAAAATAATGCAGACGTGGTGGTCTGTGGCCGAGGTGGCGGCTCCGTAGAGGATCTCTGGGAGTTCAACCGGGAAATAGTAGCCAGAGCCATCTATAACTGCCGGGTGCCGATAATTTCAGCGGTAGGTCATGAGACTGACTATACTTTGGCGGATTTTGCCGCCGATGTGCGGGCGGCGACCCCCTCAAATGCCATGGAGCTGGCGGTACCGGATACGGTGGAGCTCGGTCAGCAGCTGAGGCAGCTGGCGTCACGGCTCCGACAGGCAGCGTATGCGAAGATAAGATACAGACAGACTCAGCTCAATGGGCTGAAAAGAAGCCGGACGATATCCAATCCCGCTCTGCTCTTGGCAGATAAGCGGCAGCGTCTGGAGCTGCTGGCGGAAAGAATGGCTGAGAAGAGCCGAGGGATAATGGAAACGAAGCGGCAGAAGGTGATTCTCCAGCGCGAGCGATTGGCTCTGCTGGACCCGATAAATCTGCTGCGCCGCGGCTATGGTATAGTCGCGAGCGATGACGGAAAGCTGCTCCGCAGTGTCAGCGGAGTAAAGGTCGGAAACGGAATAACAGTGAAGCTCTCTGATGGAGAGCTGACTGCGGCCGTAGAGTCGGTAAAGTAATACAGAAAATTATGGAGAATAAAATGGCTGCAAAGAAAACTGCCGCGAAGGAGCAGTCTTTTGAAGAGGCTCTCGGTGAACTGGAAGCAATCGTGGCCGAGATGGAGCAGGGAGAGCCTACTCTGGCGGAACTGACGGAAAAATACAGCCGGGGAGTAATGCTGGTGGATAAATGCCAGCATGAGCTGGACCGGGCTGAAAAAATGATAGATATGATGGTAAAGCCTGATGGGTCATTAGCTGAAACGGACATGACCACATTGCGGGACTAAAGAATTGGTGGAATTAAGATGACAGAGCAAGCAGTAAAAGAAATGAAGGCCCAGTGGAATGCACGGCGTGAGCTGGTAGAGGCAGAGCTGCCGAAGCAGCTGCGTCAGACCGGAAAGCCGCTGGATGCCACACTTACCGAATCTATGGAATACAGCCTCATGGCAGGAGGAAAGCGGCTTCGGCCGATTCTTCTCATGGCCGCGGCTGATGCAGCCGGAGCAAATGGAGAGGATTTCATCGCCAGCGCCTGTGCCATTGAGATGATACATACGTATTCACTTATTCATGATGACCTTCCGGCAATGGACAATGATGACTATCGCCGCGGCAAGCTCACCAACCACAAGATATACGGTGCCGGCATTGCAACTCTGGCCGGTGATGCTCTTCTGACTCTGGCTTTCGAGGTTATGACCCGCGAGGATGTCACTGCCGAGATGAAGCTGGCAGTAATCCGAGAAATAAGTGCCGCTGCCGGGCCTCAGGGAATGGTAGGCGGTCAGGCTATAGATATGGAGTCTGAGGGCAAGCGGATTCCGCTTGAACAGCTCAGAGAAATGCATCTTGGCAAGACCGGTGCTCTTTTCAAGGCGGCTATCCGCTCCGGTGCTATTTTGGCCAAGGCTGATGATAATACCCTTGAAGCTCTCACGAAGTATTCGCTGGCTTTCGGTCTGGCCTTCCAAATAACCGACGACATATTGGATGTTGTCGGCGATGAAGCAGCTATCGGCAAGCCGGTAGGCAGTGACGAGCGCAACAATAAATCAACCTATGTGACCCTGACATCTCTGGAAGAGGCCCGTCGTCTGGCTAGGGAAGCAGTAGATGACGGTCTGCGGGCTATAGCACCGCTGGGTGACAAGGCTAAGTTCCTGGGGGCATTGTTGGAATACCTGATTTCCCGGGATAACTAAATTTGAACGGAAGAAAATTTATGTCATATATTTTAGAACGCATCAATAGTCCGTCTGACCTTACGCAGCTGACATTTCCGGAAATGGAGCAGCTGGCCGGAGAGCTTCGTCACCTTATAATCAATACGGTGGCGGAGAACGGCGGTCATCTGGCCTCCAGTCTGGGGGCTATAGAGCTGACACTGGCTCTGTATAAGGTCTTTCGCCTGCCGCAGGATAAGGTGGTCTGGGATGTAGGTCATCAGGCGTATGCCCATAAGATACTCACCGGACGGCGGGAACGCTTCGGCACTCTGAGAAAGAAGGACGGTATTACCGGCTTTCCCAAGCGGGCAGAGTCTACCTATGATGTATTCGGCGTAGGTCATGCCTCTACCTCGGTATCGGCCGCCCTCGGTCTGGCCGCTGCCCGTGATATCTGTGGCCGCGGTGAGCATGTCATAGCCGTCATTGGCGACGGTGCCATGACCGGCGGTGAAGTGTTCGAGGCTCTCAATCATGCCGGTGAGCTGAAGAAGAATCTCATCGTCGTACTGAATGACAACGGCATGAGTATTGACGGACACAGCGGTGCGCTCTCTGATTATCTGTCCCGCCTGCGGATAACTCCGGAGTACATTCGGGCGAAGCACGAGATAGAGGGTCTTATTAAGCA
>JAZLHS010000071.1:0-5779 GCA_045616885.1 Selenomonadaceae bacterium
TAATGGTCAGACTCCTATGCAGGTTCGTACCGCAGCCCTTAACACAGATAATCCAAAACAATACCCTATTCCTTTCAATCCTAGAATTGCAAAATTCAAAGCTAAGTTTGTTGCATAGAAAAGGGCGTCTCCTTTTGGGAGTCACCCTAGAAAGGCTTTAGTTATTTTAGTGGTCTACTTGACAGGGAGCTGTTCAGTCATACCGGTATTTTACATCACATGAACCTTTTACTGATCCGTGATTTTTCTAATATGTAGGAAAGCGTCGGCAGTCTTAGCTCTTCAGCAGCTTTTCAATGACATTGATGAGCTGCTGAGCGTCGGGCGGCTTCAGCAGATAGCCGTTGGGCTTCAGACTGAGTACGGCTGTGACGTGCTCCTTGTCAGCCAGCGAGGTGAGGAACACCACCGGGATACCGGCATAGTCCTCCTCGGCTCTGATGAGGCGCAGAGTCTCCTTGCCGTCCATCACCGGCATGGCGTAGTCCAGCAGGATGAGGTCGGGACGGCGCTTCTCCAGCTGGGCAATCGCCTTTATGCCGGAGGGGACGCAGGTCACGTTGTACTTTTCATCCAGCATGGCCTTGATAGTCCGCAGAGTAGTAGGACTGTCATCTACTACGAGAATATTCCTTAGGCCGGAGCTGCTGCCATCTGAGAGGGAGTCGGGGCGGACGGTGAGCTTCTCCATCAGACTGCAGGCATCCTGATAGACCACATTCACGTCGAAGGGGGCCTTGAAAAGATGCCAGATATTTCCCGCCAGTCCGTTGTGACGGCTCATGTCGGTCTTTTCACCGAAGATGACAAGCACCGGAAGCTGAGGATATTTTTGCTGAAGATGATTGATGATACTGCGGAAAAGATTGCCATCCTCCTCGTCCGGGAAATATATCAGAAGGTCGGAGGGAGTAAGCCGCAGGGTGTCCTCAATGTATGAGGATTCACGGCTGTTGGACAGATTCGTCTCAAAGGTCTTGTCAAAGCGCTCTCTAAGCTCGGTGCAGGCACCGCGCTGATGGTCAAGGAAAAAAACTTTCTTCATAAAAGCACCTCTCGGTAATAAGCTGAAATGATGACACAACTCCATTCTCATTATAAGGCGAAAGGTAAATTAAGGAAAGGAATTTTTATTAAAAGCGGTTAATTTTTTCATGGATTTTGCCGGAGATTTGGACAGCAATATGAAAAAACGAACTCGAAAAATTTGCGTATTGCTGCAAAAAAATCGAGTTCGCCTTGTCTTAACTTGTTTGTGGTGGTAGAATGAATTCGAAAAAAATGCGTATTGCTGAAAAAAAATCGAATTGACGGTGATAGATATGGAAATAAAACGAGAGCAGTATCTAAAAAAACTGGTAGATAGAATCGGAAACGGACGAATAAAAGTAATAACCGGACTCAGGCGGGCCGGTAAATCTTACCTGCTTCGCAAATTGTTCAGAGAACATCTTTTAGCGGAAGGCATTCCGGCGGAATGCATCATAGAGATAGTCCTGGACGATGTGGACTTTGCCGAGTATCGTTACCCACTGCGCCTTGGGAATTATATTCGCGAGCACCTCACAGACAGTAAGCAGCATTATTTTGTCTTCATAGACGAAATCCAATTTGTAGTCAAGATTAAAAATCCAAAGGTAGAAGGAGATTTCATTACCTTCTATGATGTGCTCAATGGACTGCTAAAGTACGATAACGTAGATGTCTATGTTACCGGCAGCAATTCGAAAATGCTGTCATCGGATGTCCTCACGGAATTCAGAGGCCGAGGTGACAGGATACACGTACAGCCCCTGTCTTTTTCTGAATATTACGGCGCTTTGGGCGGAGACTTTGATGATGCATACGGCGGCTATGAAGTATATGGCGGCTTGCCGGGTACGGCTTTGATAGCTGATGAGGAAGAAAAGACCTTGTATCTCACGAGTCTTTTTGAGGAGCTGTATATCAAGGATGTTGTTCAGCGAAACGGGATTCGAAATGAACATGGGCTTAGAACCTTACTCGATATAGTGGCATCAGCTATCGGCTCCTTTACCAATCCTGCAAAAATAAGCAACTCATTTAAAAGCAAGGAGCAGTACAGCTACGATGTCAGCACTATTACAAGTCACATCGCAAAACTGGAAGAGTCCTTCCTCATCAGTGAGGCCAAGCGCTATAACATAAAAGGAAGAAGATACATCGGGGCAAACTCCAAGTATTATTACACAGACATCGGTCTGCGAAATGCTCGTCTTGGTTTCCGTCAGATAGAGCCGACGCACATAATGGAAAACATAATATATAACGAGCTCTGCTGTCGCGGCCTCTCAGTGGATGTGGGCATAGTGGAGAAAAATGAGAGAAATGCAGAAGGAAACAGCGTAAAGAAACAGCTTGAGGTCGATTTCGTGGCCAATAGAGGAAGTCAGCGCTACTACATCCAGTCAGCCTATGATATGACTACTCCGGAAAAACAAATCCAAGAGAAAAACTCTCTCCGCATTATTGATGACTCCTTTAAAAAAATCATTGTCTTGCGGCAGTCAGCAAAGCCTTGGCGCGATGAAAACGGCTTCGTTATTATGGGATTGAGGCAGTTTTTGCTGGATGATAATGCGTTGGATTTTTAACAATGATGGTAAACTGTCACATATTTTGTAGATCCAGCATTATACTGGACGCCGCTTAAACAAGTACATTTTATAAAACGTTTTACATACAGCGGAAGGAATGGCAGCATGGAGGATTTTGAAATAGCACAGGCTGAGGGGGACGGCGTTCTGTCCACGGCCGATAACTGCTGCGCACCGTATGGTACATATACGAACCGGGAGCTGTCCTGGCTGTCCTTTAATGAGCGGGTGCTGGAGGAGGCGGCCAGAGAGAGTATCCCTTTGGCAAACCGGCTGGGTTTCCTGGCGATTTATCAGAGCAATCTGGATGAATTTTTCCGTGTGCGGATAGGAGCACTGACATATCAGTCCCTGCTGCCGGAGCAGACCTGCGAAAACAAGACGGGGCTCAATGCCAGAGAGCAGCTGGCCGCGATTATGGCCAAAGTAAGAGAACTGAATATCCGTAAAGAGGAAATCTACAGCTCCTTGCACCGGGAGCTGGCAGCGCGGGGAATCAGACTGCTGGATATGAAGACTCTGACGGCTGAGCAGAGCAAGTATCTGGTAAAGAGTTTTAAGCAGTCTCTGGCCCGGCTGCTGTCGCCGATGGTGGTAGGAAAGCGCAAGCAGCTGCCCTTTTTGCGTAATTACGGCATTTATGCGATGGCGCAGCTACGGGGGAAAAAGGGCAAGGCGGACAAGACGAAGCTGGGAATCGTTTACTGCGGAGCGAGTGCGCTGCCCAGATTGATTTCCGTGCCATGGGAAGAAAAAAGCTATGTGCTGACAGAGGAGCTGGTGCTGTACTGCCTGCCGCGGTTGTTCAAGAAATTCGCGGCGGCTGGAGCAGGCAGGCTGCAAGGTAGTATACGGCCTGAGTCAGCTGAAGGTTCATGCCAAGCTTTGCCTTATCAGCGGCAGGGAGCAGGACAGGCCATTTTATCTTTCCTATGTGGGCACGGGGAATTTTAACGAAAAAACGGCCCAGCTCTATACGGACTATGCGCTGCTGACGGCGAATAATGACGTTGGGCAGGCTATGGAGGGTGTCTTCTCTGCCCTGATGGTCGGGGAAAGCGTCAGTGAAGCGGCGCCGCTTCTGGTGGCACCCCACGGGATGCAGCGGCGGATGCTGGAGCTGATGGAGCAGGAAGTAAGCAAGGCTGAGGCCGGGAGACCAGCCTATATCGGGATAAAAATCAATGCCCTGACAGACAAGAAAATCATTGACCATCTGATATTGGCTTCCAAGGCCGGTGTACAGGTAGAACTGCTGGTACGGGGCATCTGCTGTCTGAAGCCGGGTATACAGGGCGAGACGGATAATATCCGTGTCGTCAGCGTGGTAGGCAGGTTTTTGGAGCATTCCCGGGTGTATATTTTCGGCCGGGGGGAAGAGGAGAAAATATTCATTTCTTCGGCGGATTTCATGACCCGCAATGCGGCTAACCGGGTGGAGGCGGCATTGCCGGTACTGGATACAGACATTAGGGAGCAGCTGAAGAGGATGTTCCGGACGATGATGCAGGACAACTGTCAGGCATGGGAGCAGCAGTCTGACGGCTCCTATCAGCGGGTGAGCAGCATGGCCGCGGAACTGAATTCTCAGGAGTATTTCTTTGCCAGAGCCTATGAGATTGCGGCCGGAAGGAAATAACCTGTCGACAGGTCGATTAAGATGACTGCGATTATTTCTTTTCGGATACGGTTAAGCCTTTATATACTTCGTTGCCTTACCGGCACCAATACGGCGAATCCTGCCGGTTTTTATCATATTGCCAAGAACGGCCTCCACTGTCGTTGGACTGACATCAGGCAGTATTTTACACAGGTCAGTTTTACTTAGAGCGGTCAGACTGTGGAGGACGGTTTCCTCTATCCGCTGTTTCTTTGTTATCCGCTTGCCATTGACGATGGCAAATCTCTTGTCCAGCTCCTTGTAGCACATATAAAGGCATGATAGGAAGTTCCGGATAAAGGGAATGTAGTCGTTCTCGTTTTCGTGCCACCCGATGGATGACGTTTTCAGTGCTTCGTAGTATTGAGTCTTATAGATATTTATCTGTTCCTCGAAAGAGATGTATTTCCCTACATCAAAGCCAGTGCGATAGAGAAGAAGCAGTGATAGGAGACGGGACAGCCTGCCGTTGCCGTCTCTGAAGGGATGGATGCAGAGGAAATCAAGAATGACACAGGGTATAAGCAAAAGCTGATTTATATTAGCGTTGTCCCTTGCATCCAGATAAGCAAGGGACAGCTGCTCCATTGCTTCTTCCGTCTCGTCAGCCGGTACCGGACGAAAGCGTACCTTTCGCCGTCCATCGTCGCCTATTTCAATGATAAGGTTGTCATCTGTTTTATACTTGCCGGCATCCTTGTCAGCAACAACACTAAGCATTATCTGATGCAGGCGGGTAATATCCTGTTGGCGAATATCAATTGTATCGTGATGGAGATGTATCTCGGCCAGTGCGTCCCGGTATCCGGCAATTTCGCCCTCAGCGTGGTTGAGGGGAGCGCTGCTGCCGTCAACGATTGCCGCAATGCGGTCATCACTGGTGATGATTCCCTCAATGGCGTTGGAACTCTTTACCGACTGCACTCTTGCAATGGATTCCAGCTCGGTGAATATCCGGCTGTATTCGCCCTGTCGCATATTTGCCGCAGTCCGCAGGGCATAAATGTTCCCGGTAAGATTTACGAAATCTCCGGGAATAAGTCGATTTTGAAGAAATGAATAGTCAAAAATATGCATATTGCTCATCCTTTCTGCATATAAAATATAATTCTGTATGCAGAAAGTCAAGACGATTCTGCATATGTCGAGTAAAATATATGCAGAACGCAAAACTCCCATCAACGACTATTTACGGGTCGAAGATGGGAGTTCTGCTTATTCGGCGCCAACAAAATACCGGTATGACCACTATCTGCGGTCATACCGGTATTTTTGTCTATTTATACTTCGTTATTTTGTTTCGTATTTATCCACCGGATAGTCAAAATATGTATCGGGGTATGGCTCATCGGCCAGCGAGAAGTGCCACCATTCGGTGTCCAGCGGCTCGAAGCCTCCCTTGACCATAGCCTCCCGGAGAATCATTCTGTTGGCTATCTGCTGCTCGGTCAGCTGCCCGGCGTAGTCCGGGTGAGACAGCTCGCCGAAGTAGTCGAAGGGG
>JAZLHS010000072.1:0-2480 GCA_045616885.1 Selenomonadaceae bacterium
GCTGATGGAGGAATACGGCAGCCTGGAAAAGCTGGAGAACGAGCTGGCAGGAGAGAGCGGCACGGAAAGCGACGACACCGCCGCCCCGGAGAGCGGCACGGGCGAGCTGTCGCTGTTCGCGGCGGAGAGCGCGGTGGCTGAAGGCAGTACGCTGCGGGAGCGCCTGCAAAATCTGGCAGGCATCGGCGGCGTCAGCGCGGGCGTCATCGCCTCGCCGGAATTTCTCGCCGCCCTGCGGGGGCTGGGCCGCTACATCACGCCGACCGTCTACGCAAAGGTGGCGCCGAAGGCAGTCGCCACGGAGGACGGGGCGGCGGAACCCCGCCAGCTCACCTTCGTCATCACTGGCAAGATGGCGCACCCCCGCAGCTACTACGAGGGCCTGATTAAGGCCGCAGGCCATAAAAACGCCGCCTCCACCTCCGGCAAGACGGACTATTTGGTCATCGCCGATACCAACTCCGCCTCCACCAAAGCCAAAAAAGCACGCGAGCTGGGAGTAAAGCTCATCAGCCCGGAGGAGCTGGAGGAAATGCTGAAATAAAAAATCGCGGCACCAAACAAACGGTGTCGCGATTTTTCCTTTCCTAAATACTATTTACTTTTAGAAGCTCCAATCAAACCCTGCGCCGAACTGTACGCCGCGCTGCTTGCCGCACCAGCCGGTCAGGTTCAGGTCGATGCTCAGCGGGCTGGTCTCCTTCGGCTTAACCTGCCAGCCCAGCTCCAGCATGCCGCTGGAACCCTTCATGGTCGGGCTGGGGGTGCTGCGGCCATTGAAGCTGGCCCTTGCCTTGCTGTCAAATTCATAATCCCAGGCCAGACCGGCATAGACTGCCTGCTGCCTGCCCATGTTTTTCGTCCAGCGGCTGCCGAGGCGGAAGCGATACGAATTAACCGCATCGAAATCATAAACCTCGCCTAAGGCATCACCGCGCAGGGCTACGCCGTTATCGGCGCTCTGACGGGTATAGAAGAACTTGCCGTAAACATCCAGCTTATTCTTCTCATCAAAGGTCAGGACCTTGCCTGCGCCCACGTGGACGGCATAATAGGTGGAAGCCGTGTCATACTCCGCACTGCGGCCGTCCAAAATGCCGCGGTAGTCGCCGTCCATGCGGCCCACGCGCAGGCTGCTCTCGTAGTACATGCCGCTGTTCTGCTCCTGCTTAATCAGGCAGCCTGCACCGAAGAACTGCTGCTTGCCGTCGCCGCGGGTGCCGTCATCCAGATGGCTGTCATAATTGCCGCGGCCATACTCCAGCAGCGGCGCAATTGTCAGGTCGCCCTTCTTGTAAGAGAGCTTGCGGGCCATGCCAAGATTGACGCCCCAGCCACGGACATCCACATAGGAGCCGGTTTCATAGCGCATATTGGCACCGCCGATTGCCGCATAGGGTGTAAAGCCGGACTGAACCGCCGCTATATTGTCGTCTTTCTCCGCCATCGGATTGTTTTCTGCTTCTGCCGCTGCCTGCGCACTCATAAAGCCTTTGCCGATTGCAAGGTCAGCACCCGTGTTTAGCATTGCCATACCGCCGGCTCTGGTTTCGGCAAGGGATTTGGATTTTTCGCCCGGCTTTTCCGGGTCATCATCATTTATATCCTTATTCATTACCAAAACAATATTATTGCCGTCCTTCTTGACAGTGCCGTCAATTTCCACCAGACCGGTACCGATGAGGTCAGCCTTCATACCGGTCGCATCGCCGGTCAGGGCCGCAGCGGCCAGCAGGTTGATAGTGTCGTTCTTTTTGAGACCGGAGCCGGTTGCCACGCCGGCATGGATGGTGGCACCGTCAATAGTGGCGGTGTTTACTGTCAGCATTGTGTCACCATTTACCGCTGTCTTCGGCACATAGAAATTGAGAGTGTCAAAGTTCTGTATGCTGTTGGCTTTGATATTGAGGGAGCGTACATTCAAGGTGTTGCCGCTGACCGGACCGAAGCTGCCGTCGGGTTTCGTTGACAATCCGCCCCAGAGGTCGTAGCCGGATAAATCCCTGGCGGCTTTGAGGTCAATCGTACCGCCTGTGGCAGGGGAGCCATCCGCAGTACCCACACCATAGATTTGACATTTCTTATCACCTTGGATTGCAGGGATGGCGGTATCGGCATCAATGGTAACAAGGCCGCTCGTCCCGTCGCCGGCATATTGGGGCTTGCCGGCCTCATCCGTATAGGAGCCGGCAAGAAATTGGGTAATACCCTTGTATTTGATTTCAGTCTTGCTGACATTCAGCACGGCTTCAGTCGCTAACAGGTAATCCTTATTGTCGGTGATGATTTCCTTGCTTCCCGTTCCATCAGTTACTGTGATTTCTTTACCGCCAATATAGTACTTCGCGCTTCCAAGACTAAGCTTTGTATCATCGGTTTTAATCAGGGTAATATCCGTAGTCGGTAAGATATCGATTTTGATGGTAGCACCCAAAAAGCCAGCTGTATTTGCAGTCAGCAAGGTGGCACCGCTGGCTGCA
>JAZLHS010000073.1:0-1603 GCA_045616885.1 Selenomonadaceae bacterium
GAATGCTGCTGGCTAATGTTAATTTTCCCGTGAATAAAATTTGTACCCTTTGTGTCTAAAATATCTTGACTAGTGCAGCCGGAAGCTGGCGAACCCTCCACCATGCTGCGCATGGTCCCCCTCCCTGGACGCCAGGGAGGATACACTCAGATAATCCGAAATACAATAGAGTCCTCCATTTCTAAGGGTGGTGGCGGTCGCCGCTGCTTTTACAGTCCGCCCTTTTCAAGGGCGGGGGACCGCCGTCAGGCGGTGGTGGGTTAATCCAATGACGAGCTAATCAGGCGGAAGCTGGCGAACCCTACAGTAAAGAAGTTTTTGTCGGGAGCTATTTGAAAAAAATTCTCAAATAAGTATTGACAATAATTCTCAACAATGTTATATTATTACCTGTAAGCGATAACAGTTCTCAAATAGAGACTCCTCGGAACTGTTGGAAAGAAGCTCTCCCTCTGAGGTGCCTCACCATCACCTTGGATTGATAAACCCTACACAAACAAAAGCAGCCTGCGGCGCAATGCCGGCAGGCTGTTTTTGTGTATTATTTCTTTAGAAAACACCGAGAAGGTGTGCCGTATATGCTGCATAGAGAATGAGCAGGGTGATACCCAATGGGCGGCCGGCTTTGGCACCCCGGAATATTCCCGCCCAGAGCAGCACCGCTACGCCGATGGCGATAATGCCGTCCTGAACGAATTCCTGAGCAAACTGCACCGGGACGATGAGTGCCGTGGTGCCGATAACAAAGAGGATATTGAAGACATTGCTGCCTACGATGTTGCCTACTGCGATATCAGCATCTCCCTTCAGGGCGGCCACGGAAGAGGTAGCCAGCTCCGGCAGGCTGGTGCCGATGGCCACGATGGTGAGACCGATGAGGCGATCGCTCATGCCGAAGAGCTGAGCCAGCGTCTTGGCCCCTTGGACAGCCAGATCGCTGCCGTAGATGATCATGGCGGCACCCACGATGATGAGGCCCACACATTTGCCGATGGATGGTGGCTCACCGTCTTCGTCTTCTTCCTCGGCGACCTCTTCCTCCGGCGTATTGTCCGTGAGGAATTTCAGATAAATGAGATAGACCACGAAGAAGCCCCAGAGGATTCCGCCTTCCATGCGGGTTATCATTCCGCCGCTCATTCCCATGGCGAGGAGAACGCCGGAGATGAATATCATGAAAGGCAGCTCGTAGCGGATAGTGGACTGCTGTATCCGCAGGGTAGTGATAGTGGCAGTGACGCCGAGGATAAGCAGGACATTGCAGATGTTGCTGCCGATGACATTGCCTACGGAGATGCCGGAGGAGCCTTTCAGGACGCCGGTGATGCTGACTGCGGCCTCCGGGAGACTGGTGCCCATCGCCACGATCGTGAGTCCCACAACCAGCTCCGGTATGCCGAATTTTTTTGCCAGAGCGGCAGCTCCGTCAACGAACCAGTCCGCACCCTTTACAAGTACGGCGAAGCCGACAGTCAGATAGGCCAGCTGGATAAGATATTCTGTCATTTTTTGCCTCTAAAATACAAATATGTAGAATATAACGCATGGTTTCATTATATTCTACACATTGGCTAATGTAAATATCATATGTTTTTTGGTTTCA
>JAZLHS010000074.1:0-7050 GCA_045616885.1 Selenomonadaceae bacterium
CCCGCCCTTGTGGGCGGTCTTTTTATACGGAATTTTTGACTATAACAGCAAATAAAGAGAAATCTGCATCAATATTTCTTTGTTTGTATTGTCAGTTGGAATTTAATTTGTTAAAATGTTCCCAATTAGGAATGCCTGTTGGCGCTATTTAATTATTAAATGAGGTGGAATGTATGAAATTAAAATCTCTTTTGGCAATGGCTTTGGCCGGTGTAATGATGATATCTGCCGGCTGTGGCGGCGGCGACAAGAAGCAGGAGACAAAAGCAGCCAATAAGGCTCCGCAGAAGCTGACGATGTACTGGGGTGCATTGGAAGACTTTATGGCAAAGGATATTGCCGAATTTGAGAAAGAAACCGGTATCAAGGTTGAGGCTGTCCGTATGTCCAGCGGCGAGACACTGGCTCGCATTAAGGCGGAGAAGAACAATCCTAAGGCAAGCCTGTGGTTCGGCGGCCCGGCTGACGGTCAGATTCAGGCAAAGGCAGACGGACTTCTCGAAAAATATGTTTCTCCCAATGCAGCGAAGATTCCCGACCAGTTCAAGGATAAGGACGGATACTGGACCGGCGTATATATCGGCTATTTGGGATTTGCCTCTAATGACAAGCTGCTGAAGGAGAAGGGCGTAGCTGCTCCGAAGACTTGGGAGGACCTTCTGAAACCGGAGTTTAAGGGTCAGATAGTCAGTGCAAACCCGGGCAGCTCCGGCACGGCCTACACAATGCTGGCTACCCTCGTCCAGCTGAAGGGTGAAGAAGATGGCCTGAAGTACATGAAGGCTCTCGATAAGCAGATGAAGAACTATCAGAAGAGCGGTACCGCTCCGGCTCGACTGGCCGGTCAGGGCGAGTGCATGGTGGGTATTTCCTTCCTCCATGACGCTATTAAGTACCGTGAAGAGGGCATGAAGGATCTAGTTCTCACTGCTCCGGCTGAGGGTACCGGCTACGAAATCGGTGCTGTATCTCTCATCAAAGGTGGCCCGGATCAGGAGGCAGCCAAGAAGTTTATTGACTGGTGCCTGACTGCCAAGGCTCAGGAAATCGGTCAGACTGTTGGCTCCTATCAGTTCTTGCCTCATCCGGATGCAAAGCAGCCGAAGCAGGCAGCTGAGCTCAGCTCAACGAAGCTTATCAAATACGACTTCGCTTGGGCAGGTGCAAACCGCAGCAAGCTTGTAGAGAAGTGGAATAAGACTATTAAGGAATAAAAATATGGGCCGTCTGCCTTCGGCGGACGGCCCATTCTTTAGGAGATTTCTATGCCTGAGAAACAATACAGCAATCTGTCTCTGAAATGGGATGAGATGCAGAAGATACTCCGGGATCCAATACTGCTGGGAACAATTATAACAGTACTGATATCACTGGTGATATTCATTTTGTGGCCGCTCTATGAAGTTCTGGCGCAGAGCTTTTGGGCAGACGAGGGGGGACTGACTCTCCGTTATTATCAGGAGTCACTGCGGCAGACAGAGAATATAGAGGTACTGCGCAATACTATCGGGCTCTGTCTGTTTGTGAGTTTCTTCTCAACGGCTATCGGTTTTGTTTTCGCCTATGCAGATGCCTATCTTAAAATTCCCTGCCGTGGGTTGTTCAAGGTCATAGCAATTCTCCCGATTATAAGCCCGCCATTTGCTCTGGCCATGAGTTTCATTATGCTCTTTGGTCAGCAGGGCTTTGTCAGTAAAGTCATTTTGGGAATAAAGGATGCTAATGTCTACGGCTTTGCCGGATTGGCAACGGTGCAGATTCTTACCTTTTTCCCGATTGCGTATCTTGTGCTGGCCGGCCTGCTGAGACAGATTGACCCGAGCCTTGAGGAGGCCAGCCGCAATCTTGGGGCCAGCCGATGGCAAACCTTTAAGACTGTACTGCTGCCTCTCTTGACACCGGGCATTGCAAACAGTTTCCTGCTTGTATTCATCCAGACGGCAGCTGATTTCGGCAATCCGATGGTCATCGGTGGAAATTTCAATACAATGGCGGCTCAGGTTTATCTGCAGGCCATGGGTAACTACGATATTAAGGGCGGTACTGCGCTGGCGACGGTGCTGCTCACTCTGTCTGTGCTGATGTTTGTGGTACAGAAATACTGGGTCGGCGGCAAGAGCTATGTTACCCTCACCGGAAAACCAAGCCGTGTGAGAGAACTGATAGACGATAAGGCAGTAATCGCTGCCGTTGGCATTCCCTGCTTGTTTATCAGTGCTTTTATTGCTGTCCTGTATATATTGATTCCTATAGGCAGCTTTGTAAATCTTTGGGGCATTGACTACACATTTACAACACGCCACTATACATATATCTGGAATCTTGGTACAAAGCCGATAATCGATACAACTGTCCTTAGCCTTATAAGTATGCCGATAACCGGTATACTGGGCATGGTTATAGCATACCTTATTGTCAGGAAAAGATTTCTTGGCCGCGGCATAATAGAGTTTACCTCTTTGTTAAGCCTTGCTGTACCGGGGACTGTTATCGGTATGGGATACGTCCTTGCGTACAATCAGCCGCCGCTTATACTCACCGGTACGGCTACAATTATTGTGCTGAGCTTCGTTTTCCGCAGTATGCCCGTTGGCATAAGAGCAGGTGTGGCGAGCCTACAGCAGATAGACCCGGCAATAGAGGAAGCTGCGCAGGATTTAGGCGCCGATAGCTTCCGAGTGTTCCATTCCGTTACCATTCCTCTGATAAAGTCTGCGTTCTTTAGCGGACTGGTATATAGCTTTGTTCGTTCTATGACTGCAGTCAGCGCTGTTATCTTCCTTGTAAGTGCCAGCTACAATCTGTTGACGGTAGCTATCATGAGTCAGGTCGATGTTGGTCGTCTCGGTGTGGCGGCTGCTTACAGCACAGTCTTAATAGTGATTGTCCTTGCTGTTGTCGGAGTGCTGACATTCTGCCTCGGTAAGATGGGTGTAAAGGTAACCAACCTGCAGGGATAAAGGAGAAGAAACATGGCGACAAAAGTAGTAATAAAAGATTTAAAGAAGATTTATCCGGGTCATGAAGGTACTCCTGTCACTGCTGTCTCCGGAGTAAATATTAACATTGAGCCGGGGGAGTTCGTAACGTTGCTTGGCCCCAGTGGCTGCGGAAAGACAACCATCCTTCGGATGATTGCCGGATTTGAGATTCCTACAGCCGGTGATATATACATCGGCGATGAGCGGGTGAACAGTCTGACTCCGGACAAGCGGGACACCGCGATGGTCTTTCAGAGCTATGCTCTTTTCCCTCATTTGAATATATTTGACAATGTTGCCTATGGACTGAAGATAAAGAAGCTCCCAAAGGCAGAAATTGAGGAAAAGGTACAGCGGATTTTAGCGTTGGTAGGACTTACCGGGATGGAAAAGCGGGCACCGAATCAGCTGTCCGGTGGTCAGCAGCAGCGAGTGGCGCTGGCTCGTGCGCTTGTCATGGAGCCGGGCGTACTGCTGTTTGATGAGCCGCTGAGCAACCTTGATGCTAAGCTCCGCGTATATATGCGCAGTGAGATTCATAAGATTCAGCGTAGCGTAGGGATAACCAGCATATATGTTACTCATGACCAGAGCGAAGCCATGAGTCTCAGCGATAGAATCATCATAATGAATAACGGAAAAATTGAGCAGATTGGTACGCCTCACGAGGTTTACGCTCAGCCGGCTACGGAGTTTGTTGCTGATTTTATCGGTACGGCAAACATCATTCCTGCAACAGTTACAGCAGCTGATGACAGCAGCGTAACAGTAGAGATTATGGGTCAAAGCTATAAGAAATCAATGCCGAATGACTTCGTCGCCGGGGAAGCCTGCAAGGTGATAACTCGCCCTGAAAGCATGACTCTCGGAAACGATGGACTTAAAGGAAAAGTGGTTTCCAGTGTATTCATGGGTGAGAGCCAGGACTATGTGGTGGCTCTTGATGGAGACGAAAAGACCGTCTTTGTGAAGAAGTACAACCCCAATCCTGCAAATGTGTTCAAGCCCGGGGATGATGTGTCGGTGTCTGTTGATGTTGACAGTATTCACGTAATAAGATAAGAAATAGTTGTCGGACAACATTGGTTTTTTACCTCTGGTTGTTGACGAATCAACATCATTATGGTATTATTTCTTAGTCAACTTTATATTGATGCCGAAGTGGCGGAATTGGCAGACGCACTTGACTCAAAATCAAGCGACCACAAATCGTGCGGGTTCGAGTCCCGCCTTCGGCACCAAAGTGAAATCAAAGCCTCGCAGATATCTGCGGGGCTTTTCTTAGGTGCGTATTGTGTTTCAGCCGGGAAGTGTCTCGATGGCACATTTTTACGAACGCAAAGGAGCTTTCCGTGAATTTATATTTAGCGCCCATGGAGGGCATAACAGGGTATTTATTCAGAAATGTGTTTCATGAGTTCTTCGGTACCGGAGTGACCAAATACTACACGCCGTTTCTTACGCCATGTCCCAAAAGAGCAATCAATGACAAGGAAATAGCTGAAGTGTTGCCGGAGCACAATAAGAATTATCGCCTTGTTCCTCAGGTCATGACCGTTTCGGCAGATGATTTTAACAGCTTCAAGGCGAAGCTGAGAGATTTCGGCTATGAAGAAATAAACATTAATTTGGGCTGCCCATCAAGAACCGTGACCTCCAAGGGGAAGGGAGCCGGGGCTCTTGGAGATTTGCAAAGGCTGGAGAGTTTCCTTGACGGTGTATATAAGGACGGCGATAAAAATATCTCCATCAAGACAAGAATCGGGATTGATTATACCGAGGAATTCGGTCGATTGCTGGAGATATACAATCAGTATCCGGTGAAAGAGTTGACGATTCATCCCCGGCTGCTGAAAGAACAGTATAAGGGCGAACCGCATCGAGAAATATTTCTGGAAGCATTGCGCAGGGCGAAGATGCCGGTGTGCTACAATGGCGATATCAATACGGCAGAAGACTATCTTTCCCTCATGAAGCTTATAGCGGAGAATTCTGACCGAAAAATATCCGGAGTCATGATGGGCAGGGGCGTTCTCAGAGATCCTGCCCTTATCAGAAAGATTCGTGCTGTTGCAGACGGGGAGGCCACCGCCGCCGAGTCAACACAGAATTATGGAGCGAAAAAGGAAGAAATAGCCGATTGGCTTTATAGACTGCAGGAAGTATACACCGAGAAGTTTTCCGGAGATATACCGGTGCTCTACAAGATGAAGGAGATATGGGGACATCTTGGTCAGGGGATATACCGGGACAATGACAAGCTGCTGAAGAAAATTATGAAGAGCAGGAGCCTGTCAGAGTACGAAGGGTATCTTCAGAAAATGCTTGAGACAGATTAAAGTTCATACGATAAATATAAAGAGGGACCGAGAAAAATGCGTGAACATTTTTCTCTGTCCCTCTTGTGTATATAGATTATTTCAGCTTGACGGTAACGCGGACACCGGCGAGTACGAGTATCGCGCCGATTATCTTGGCGGTTGTCAGCTCATCGCCCATGATGAAGTAGCCGGAAACTATACCAACCAGCGGCAGAATGTTTCCGAACTGGGAGGCAATGGTCGGGCCGACCATATTGACGCCCTTGGCAAAGAATATGTTGGCCAGCAGACCGCCGCAGATAAGACTGAAGAGGAAGCAGAGGATACCGTTGAAAGTAAGTGGTACTACATTTATCTGTCCGGCGTAGAAGTCATAGAAAAGTACGAGCCAGGCGGCAGCAAAGCCTGTCCAGGCAGTGGTCAGCTCGGCTGATACATACTTCATGGCTCGGGGCGCCATAATGGCGTAAAAGCCCCAGAAAAGTACGCCGATATAGGACACTACATCGCCGTAGCCAAAGCTGGCATTGGCTATAATGTCAAAGTTGCCGTTGGACACTACCGTCAGAACACCGGAGAATGACATCATGATGCCGAGCCAGCCTAAGGGGCGTATCCGTTCCCGAAGAATGAAGAAGGAGAGTACAGCAGTATTGACCGGGTTCGTGGCAGATATCAGAGTGGCGTTGGTTATGGTGGTGTACTTTACGCCGACAGTCTGCATAACGGTGTTCAGGACTAGGACGACACCCATCGCCAGCAATACTTTCCAGGCGGCTCGGGGTGGTATAATAGTTCCTTCCTTGTAGTAAATCCAGGCAAAGAGGATACCGCTGAGCAGGAAGTATCTTATACAGACAATAGTCTGGGCAGACCATTCGGCTAAGAGAAATTTCAGCGGTACAGACTGAAAGCCCCAAAAGAATGAGGCGAAAAACAACATTGCATAGGCACTGGCTTTTAGTCCGGATGCCTTTGAAGCCTCTTCTGGTTTATTAGTTTCCAAGGTAGCTCCTCCGTATTAGGCCACTGTTCAAAGATGATTTTGGCCTTTTGTCGGGAAATTTTATAAATAACAACGACTTAAGTCTTATTATATTATAACAAAACATGATTGATTGTTAAAGGGATTTGCTGATATTTTTCCTGAAATGTGCTTAAATGAACACATATATATGAGTGCTTCAAATAAAGTAAAATTTTTCTTTACAGTTGCCGAACATTTCAGTATAGTAAGAAGGATTAATCATTGTGTATTAACGCGACACTTTGCTTGTTTATATGGTTATCTTTGAAAGGAGCAGACAATGAAGAAAGTTGTAAAATTTGGCGGCAGCTCACTGGCAAGCGCCGAGCAGTTCAAGAAGGTAGGGGCAATTATAAAAGCTGATGAGTCCAGGGTGTATGTTATCCCTTCTGCTCCCGGCAAGAGAAATTCGGATGACACAAAGGTCACCGATATGCTCCTTCACGTATATCAGACCGCTTCCGAAGGTAAAGATATCTGTGCCGAAATGGAGGCAATCAAGGCTAGATACAATGAGATTATCGAGGGACTTGGTCTGGAAGGCTTCTCTTTGGATGCTGATTTTGAGGAGATTGCAAACAGCCTGAGAACTGCGCCGGAGAAGGATTATACCGCATCCCGCGGCGAGTATCTGAACGGCAAGATAATGGCAGAGTATATCGGTGCTACTTTCATTGATTCGGCTGAAGTCATTTTCTTCAATGAAGAGGGCAAGCTGAAT
>JAZLHS010000075.1:0-17438 GCA_045616885.1 Selenomonadaceae bacterium
AGAGGAATTGGATAGGTTTTCGATAACGCCTGACACTGTGCTTATACAAGTAAAGCTATTTGTTAATCGGTAAATCACATATTTTCACCTCCATATAAGAGAAAAAGGACAGCCTGTCGGGGCTGTCCCTTTTACTTATACTAGCTCATATTTGGTTATCTTGTTATTAGGATTATCTGTAGTATTCGCTATCCATGTATAGCTTCGGCTTTTGCCACCGATTTGAGGGTTTTCCGTTTTTCATTTCTTCGGAAGTCAGCTTTTTACGCTGTCTCTCAGACTGGACTTGCGTCGGTGATGCACCTACTGCCTTTACTATCGCAAGGTTTTCCGGTGTCGGGTCATCTATAAAGTCGTCTATTGCCTGATACTTAGCATTTCGTTGTGCTTTCCTGTCCTTGAAATCAATTCGATTAAGGTCAGTCGTGACCCTTTCCTCAATCGGAGTAACGCCAATAGCACGCAAGAAACGCTGCCAATAGCTATCATACTTATAACGAACACGGCCTCTAGTCGTTCTAACCTCTCCGTTGTACGCAATGAGCAGATTCCCGATACCGGGGCTGATTGCCTTGATACCCTCCGCAACATTTCCGTTTTGGTGCCACTGCTTCCACGCATTGTACAGGGAGCCGGTTGTTACACCGAAAGCTCTCCACCCCATTTCAGGGACTGACTGTGGCGCACGCATATCGGCAGCGGCGAAGTCGCCAATGCCTACACGATAGCCAATGTCAACGCCGCCCGGAAGAGCACCGCCAATGCCGTAGATTGCGGTACGGACAAATGGATTATCAGCGTGATTGGTAAGCAGGGCTTTTTTCAGCTTCTCTTTCCAATCCCACTCATCATCATCGCCATGAGCCATGAAGAAGGAGATTGCAGTCATCAGTGTGCCAAGTAAGGGAACACCACCGATACCGGCTAGGAGTACATATGGAGCAAGGTACTTCGTAACCTCTGCCATAGCTCCCTTTGTACCGCCACGCTCATACCCACGGTCAAACAGCATCTTGAAGTATTCAAGCTGTTTAACAGGGTATTTTTGGAACTGGAACATTATTGAACCAACGGGGCCAAGTCTGCGGAACATTCCCGGTGCATCCGCTACAGCGTAGTCGAAGTTTACCTCTGCGCAAATGTCCTGAGCATACTTGATTGCTTCAGGCTTTGTCATTCCGTTGTCTATTGCCTTTTTGTAAGCACCAAGCAAGGTTACGGCACGGCAATCCTTATCAGCTTTGCGGAAAGCCCACATAGAGCCACCGATAAGATTGTTGACAATCTCTGCATAACGGAAACCGCCGAATAATCCTCTCTGCTTTTCATTGTTGGAGTAGCCACCGGCTACCTCTGCACCAATCTGATAAGGCAGACCGAGGTCTTTGTTCAGCAGTTGTGCCATTTCCCCGTTTTCATCCTTTAGTGCCTTGCGGTACATGGATATACCCTCGGCAATGTAACTGCCGCCCTTTCTAAGTCCACCATCCAACGCACCAAGCATGTTGAGCAGCTGAGTGTACTGAATAAGGGTTGAAGCGACATTAGGAAGACCGAGCTTTGTGTATGTGCCAATCTTAGTGAGAACACCGGCAAAGTACAGTGCAGGACGACCAGCAACTTTTGTGCTGGCTATCTCTCTCAGGAAAGGAATGTGTTCAATCGCACGATTGAGTGTGTTTTCCAACTCCACAGGCACGCCGTTTACATCGTTGATGTAATTCTTCGCATACTTAGCAAGCGGAGTCTGTGGCTCTAAGTCGAAGTTGCCAAACTCACGCTCATACCAGTTATAGGAAGAACGCTTGAAGTCATCGAGAGCAACATATCTAGCCGCCTGATTGTAATAATGCCTCAACGCCCGGAAGTAGTTTTCGTCATATCCTTTAGCTCCTTTTCGGTCAATCAAATGCCCGAAGAAACGCCCCCTGTTTTTGGTGGTAATGGCATTTTTAGTCATTGCCGAAAATTCAGAAACAGGTATTTTCATGGTCTCCGCCATTTTGCTGATTGCTCGTTCATAGTCCTTATCGCCCATGACAACGGCGTGGTCGGTATCATGCTCATAACGGAAGAACTTTGGAACAAGAACTATTTTTTCATTGGGCCTTTTCCCTGCAATGCCCAAGGCCTTTTTCCTTGCTCCCATAAGAGTATCGGCAGAACCAAGAATTTCATAGTGCGTATCAAGACTGCCGCCCTTATCCTCGCCCCATTCACGGGCAATTAAAAAGCCCTCAAATACATGCGGTACATGACCGGCATGATATTTAAGCGGCTCTGGAGCGGTTTCAAATATGCACTTGACTTTTCCGGGGTCATCGGTCGGTATGGCAGAAACAACATACTTCTGTGGGTCATCACGCCACATTTCCACTTCCTCCGGGGTTGCATCAACCTCAGAGCGTGTAAGTCGTGGCTGACGATAGGTAACGGTATACATTTCTTCCTGTGCATACCGCCTACCAAGGCTATTCACATTAAGGATTTTGATAAATGTACCGCCTTTTGCCCTTTCCATTGCTTTCAATTCTTCCAGCTTAGAAGCAGTAACATTCTTCGTTACAGTATGTATACCCATCTTCGTATCGTTGGTGATTTTGAAAGCGTGGTCGGACATTTTGCGGATTTTCTTGTAGGATTCGATTACCTTTTTGTCCTCGGTCTTTATCTCAGACAAGACATCACGGATTTCCCCGATTTCGTCAGAGGACTTCCCTTGCCGTTTCAGCTGGTCGATGTGCTTGACGGACAGAATACCGCTCGTCAATTCATCATCCGTGAAATTCATTACATAAGCATCACCAGCCCCCAAAATATTTATCAAGGACTGTTTTCTAGCTTCATACAGCGGGTCGTTTTTCTTCCACTTATTGTAGCCCAGCAGTTTTTCTACTGCGTTCATTCCCTCTGTGTAGCCGTAACGCAATTTCTCCTGCCGTGTCATGGCACGAATACCGGCATCAACAATCGGTGCCAGCTTCGGGAATATCTCTTTGAGCTTTCTCGGAGACCGCATAAACTCCTGCAAGGGATTAATATCCCTACGCTGCATTGGGTCACGCTCGCTGTCACTCAAAGGCATACGCTCAACGATATTGCCACCGGCAGACTTTAAGCCATGCTTGACAAGGAACGGAGTCAGCGGTATACCGAGCCGGTCACACAGTCTCTCAATCGCCCAACGATTAATCTGTCGCATATCCTGTGACTTGTGCGTGTCCTTATTGTTGGTGTAGCCGGGGTTTTCTGCGGAGTATTTAATCTCGACTTCGGGGGTTTTCGGTACTGGTTTCTTGTAATGCAAGTTCTTGTAGTCATCGAGAGTTTTTCCGTATGCTTTTAAGACTTTCTTTCGGTCTGTTACAAACTCGGATATTTCCCCGACGACATTTCGTCTACCACCCTTTTCCTTTCGGGCAAGTCCATTTCCGGCACCAATGTTTCCATCAGTCCCATCCGCTCCGGTCTGGACAGATTCTCCCATTGAAGAAGATTCGACAGAGCCGCCCTTTGTTGGCTGCTCATCCTCGATACGGTTGTCATTTTCAAAGCACCTCCATCCATACATAATTTGCGTTGCTAAAGTTCTAACTCTCGCATCGTCAATTGGAACGCCCTTATTCGTGAGAATATTGAATGTGTGATACAAGGGGATTAAGGTTTTTAACTTGTAATCCCGTACTGTTGCGTGAGACCCTACCTGTGTTAAGTCTCCCCATTCACCCTTGTGTTGCTTTATTTCATCAGAAATTTTAGCAGATATGGTGTTCCTTTCAACATTGGATAACCCAAAGCCTTGCTCCATGTGTTCAACGGCAGTATCCGTAAATAGTGCATTGCTTATTGGGGTGTATGGGTTCTTCTCAACAACACCCTTGTAATATTTGCTCTCATTATCACCTGAGTACCGCACATCGTCAATGGGACTTTCAATCCCATCTTCAAGGTCTGTGGCTTTTATCTTCTCTCCAGTGTGATAATCAAGCAGTACATGGCCTTTTGCATCAACCTTGAATAGCTTGTTGCCCTCTGCATCAGTTACCTTTGCAAGCAGACTGCTCATTTCCACATTCAGCTTGTTAATCTGACTCAAATCGAAGCCTTTAGGTGCATTTTGCAGCGGGTTCATAAAGTTATCCTGCACTGCGTAATACATCCGTGCAAGAACATACGCCCATGGTTTCAGATTGGTTTTGAGCATCTGATTAAACAGGTCTTTGCGGATATTGCTGTGCATCAAGGCATCTGCCATTATTTCCTCAACAACGGCATCGTTGGTAGCTCTGCGAGAGAATTTGACTCTCTTGCGATAGCTTTCAACCGCCTCACGGCTAATGCCGTTCCTTGCTTGGAATGTAGCTGCAATCTGGCTGAACATTCCCGGGTGCTGGTCTTTCATCCAATGGGTAAACTCATGGAAGAATACATAGTGGATTGGAACATTGGCGTTTTCGTTCAAGTAGAATGTATCCCCGTCCCACGCTCCACGGATGGAAGAATTGCCACGGAAGAACTTGATTTCATGACCGAGACTATTAGCAAACTTCGCTAGGATGTTCTGCGTAAAGCCATAATCAGACGGTTTAACCTCGGACTCTTTGGCTTTGGCAATAAAACCGTCATGTTCCTGCTCGTTTTCAGCGGAGAAACGCATTTCGTTCACGCCACCATCAAGCATGAGGTTGATTTCGTAGAGTGCTGCATCACGACTAGCCTCATCTTTGAAGAGGAAGCCCTTTGCAAATCTGCTCCAATACCCGCCATGGCTCTTTGCGATACCGCTTACAACCTTGTACTCGTTCTTGTCGATGGACGGGATAGATACCTTCGGCGTAAGTTCACCGGTGCGGGTATCTGTGTGCATTTCTGCCGTTGCTTGTTTGCTGTTGTGCTTAACAGGAGTCGGCTCAGGCGGTTTAGGAAGGTCAGCTTCTTCCTCAATGCGTTTTCCCCTTTCCTCTGCAAGAAGTTCAGCGGTTGCCGCTCTATCCGGAAGGTCATCAAGGGCATGAAGCACATTGTTTCCAACAGCGTTTTCATTCCAAAAATCAAGGAATTTCTTTACGCTGTTGAAGGTAAAATCCTTGCTCCCATCAAGTCGGTCATTTCCATCCGTATCAACAACCGGCTTTGCTCCAGCTGCGGTAAGAAGTTCCTCGGCATTCTGCATGGTTTCCGTGTTCCTTGCGTGGAGAGAAACAACACCATTAGAAAATGCCCAAAGGTTTGCACTTCCGTCAAGGAAACGGATTGAGGGCTCGCTCGCCCGTTCTGTCATCGCACTTGTAACGATGCGTCCGATATCCTTACGCACCTTATTGACAGGCTCGTTTGTACGATTACGGAGGCTATCATATGCAAGCTCCATATCACTAAGATTTCGACCAAGGGTCTCACTCAGCAGTTCTGACCTCACAGCATTGTTGTTGGCAATGGCAGTAACCTTGAAGCCACCATCTGTCTGAATAATCCTGTTGACAACAAGTCCGTGGTCGTTGAGAGCATCAGTCAACGCTTCGGGGAAGTCGGTAACGAAATGAAAGCTGTTGACTGAATATCCTATCCGTGCAGACTTGATAACTTCTGTATCAAGTACAGTATTGGCATTTGTAATGAGATTTGGTCTCCTAAAGTCAATCTCCTTCTGCTGCCGCTTGACAATAGATTCCTGCATTTCTTTGAGTGCAGCTACCTTCTTGTCGGCTGTAGCCATGTTGACCTTAGCCACCCAATCATTGCCGGTGACAGTCGGATATTTGTCAATATAGAAGTTTGCCATCGAGTCACGCATAATAGCATCACGCATACCATTGATAACATCTACTGCGTTGTCGAAGTAGAAACCCTTCAGGTTTTCATCATACTTCGCTCCGATGCTGTCCATTTGCTCAATCAGTTTGGGCGTGACGGATACATTGCCGATGAATTGGATATCACCGTTAGGCATGAGTCTAGCAAGACGATTGAACATCTTGATACCGCCACCGCTGACAGCAGGGCAAGCCGCGACAATCTTTTGATATGCACTTGTAAAGGTTGCCATAGCGTGTTCCCTCATTTCGGGAGTTACATAGTTATGGCGGTATCTTTCAGGTGCCTTGATATCCTTGATTGCATCAAACAACTCATTGATATCCTGAATATCGGTCAAATCATGCATAGCCGTAGAAGAACGACTCATTTCACCCTTACCGATTGCGCTGCCCTGTTTATCAACGATATAGAGAAGTGTGCTGACAGGAGTGCCGGAGCCCTTGAAGGTACACTGCGGAAGTTTGACTACTCCCCTTACAAAGAGGGTTTCATCTTCATTCACAGTCTTATTAACAGCTTCAATCATCTTCGGGCTGTTCGGAAGAATTGCCACGAGGCGACCGCTGTCTTTAAGGTGCTTCAGTGCTTTGTTAAAGTGCGGTATTGCTTCTGATGCTGCTTTGCCAAACGGCGGATTCATCACGATTTCATCATACTTGTTGCTGATATGATGCTCCATGAAGTCACCGTTAATGGCACCGCTTTCATCAATATCGCTGTTCATCTGTGCCTGAACCATCAGATTATGGTACGGCTCAATGATTTTTCGTGTAGCGTTTTTAGGGAACCATCGGGAAATTGCACCATGACCGGCAGACGGCTCCAAGACCTTATCGCCCTCAGATATGCCAGCCCACCGAGTCATCATCAGACCCAACGGCTCAGGAGTCGGGTAATAATCTTTACCCATATTAATCTTCTTTTTGCCGTTGTGCCATGCCTCGTATTCGGTCTTAGCTACATTGAAGGGGTCATTTCTGAGTCCGCTAATCTTATCAGACAGCATTTTTGCCTCTGCCCTGCCACCTGTCCCTTCGCCCTCGCTTCCCGGTTTATAGCGTTCCCATTCTCCGGTGTAGGTTTCTGCGTACTTCATCTTCAACATTTCATTGAAGACCTGTGCGCTTTCGCCCTGCGAGAGGTTTTCTTCTTCCGTGGCTCTTGTTGCGACGACATTCGTCCACAGCCTGTCTTCCATTCGTGTACCTGTGGTGATGAAGCGGAAGATAACATTGGACTTAGTTCCGTCACGGAGAGTGCGCCCCATCGTCTGGGTCAGGTCGGAAGGTTTGGTCGGTGCTGCAACATAGAGGGTAACACGAGGTTTATCACCAACTACATCGTGCAGACTTATTCCTGCACCGCCAGCGTCCATCTGAACGGAGATAATGTCGGCATCAATCTTATCGGCATTGATTACCTTGCCGCTCTTATCGTACTTTTCTTCCACCCTGTCATGGGCATTGAAAGCCTCGATTACGCCCTTCTTCGACTCATTGCCGTTAAAGGCTCTGAAACGATTACCAAACGCTTCCCGGAAGGTCTCAACAGTCGGTTTCAGGTCATCCATACCAAGAGAGGTATTATCCACAAGGTCAGGATGTTCCTTCTTGAAGGTCTGATATTCACCCATAGCCCTTGCTACACCGTCTTTACCCATTACGGGCAAAAGAGACTGCCAATCCATATTTTCAAGGTTGAACGGATTGACCGGTTCTTGGTCTTTCATGGATTTGTGCATAACGACCACCTTGTAGCCCTTAGACACATATTCCCTCGCAATATTGACCGCCTCTTTGGCGTTCATATACTCAAGAAGATAACGCTGTTTGCTCGTGCCGAAGTGAGAGGAACCAAGCACAATTCCCGCCAAAGCCGCAAAACGGCTATCATGGCTCAGCATATCAACGGCATCGTCAATCTTCTTGCCAACGGCACTATTCGTCACAAGGAAGCCGTTGTCATAGTCGACAGGAACATCAAGCAAGCGACCTTTCATTGCACCGGTAGAACGAAGCCACGAATTAAAACGCTGCTGCAAGAGGGCACTATCAACACTTTGACTGGGCTTTTCGAGCCGTCCATACCGCCAACGATAACCGAGATGGTCAATCATGAACTGATTGAAGCCCATATTGGGGTCAATCCATGTACCATTGGCATCTACAGTCGGATAATCGAAAAGATAGCCATTGCCGTAGTCGATATTCTTTTCGTAGCTGAACGCAGTTGCAGACAACATGAATACCTTCGGCCTGTTCTTCTTCTCAATATCGCCCCATTTAGCGATTTCTTCAGCCCTATACTTGTAAAGTTTCTTCTGTAAATCGTCTGCTTCTTTCCGAAGATTCTCTTTTTCTCCGGCACCCAGCTTTTCGCCAGACTCTATAAGGGCTGTAGTCTCCTTCTTGTTGAAGTATCCAGCTGCACGGCTGGGTTCACCTTCCAGCATGGTAGCAATCTCAGACGCACGCTTATAGTCATCGTAGTGGAGAAGTCGAGAACGCTCAAAGAAACCTGACGGATGATAGGTCAATGCGCGCAGTCTACTGAGGTTTGCAGGGGTAGCTCCGTCACCACCGCTCATCAGCTTATGCGACTCATCGACAATGACCATATCCCAATCACGATTTACCAATTCATTATTGGTCGCAAGGTTGGCATAGGTGGTAGTAACAATACCCTTTCCTGCGGTCTTTGTGCTTTCAAGAGCAGACATGTTCAGACCAAAGAAAGATTTATTAGTTCCTGCGTCAATCCATGCCTTGCAGATTGATTGAGACGGAGTGACGATGAGAATGTTGCTCTTGCCCTGCTCAACCATTCGCTTGATTACGCCCAAGCCCTCAAAGGTCTTGCCTGTGCCTGTGCCATCGGAGCAGAGTGCGCCCCATTCATCTTCATTGAAGAAACGGTCTTCTGCCCACGCAACAGTTTCAGCCTGTGCCGCATGAAGGAACGGCATATCCTTTCGAATGTCAGAGGTCAGTCTGCTAAGATGCTCGCTTACAGAAGCTTCATTGAGTCGTCCGTCTTCAGAAGGTCTAATATCTTCTGCTTTTCGTCCGTCTTCGAGATTTTCCACTCCTGACAGGCTATCTCTAACGCTTCCTGATAACTCAGTATTTCGGGGGCGGCCGACTCTATCACTCCCGGATATTTCGCTTTGTACTCCGCTATCGCTAGTCTCTCTGCTAGGAGCGGGGCTACCGTTACGAAGGCTATCGCTATCTGACTGTTCGTTTCCTTCTCTATCCGGTTGTAGATTTCGTCCATCCCCTCTAGTGGGTTGTCCATCGCCATTATCTGCCCCCACTGAGTTTTGATTGTTCCCTCCGCTATTCCGTTCAGGACTCTTTCGTCCATCGCCATGAACATTAGCATTACCTCCAATTTTTTCTTTTGATTTTACATCACCGGCGGGCGGTGCTTCAAGAAGTTCTCCCTTCTTGATATTCGGAATAACATCCTGCAACGCCTCTAGAACCTTTCTCTCATCAAGCAATGACCGCAAGGACTCTGCATCTTCACTGTTCACAAGTTCCTCATGCTGTGCATAAGTTCTCGGAACAAGCTCATCCGGCACATACGAATTAGCTTCACCCAAGATTGCCGCAGTAGCAATATCTTCAAGCTCGCCGACCGTAGGCTTCCTGCCGTAAGCCTTGTACCAACGCTGATACCACGGGGCGTTGTTTGATACTCTCCCCATTCGTCCACTGCCGTCATCAAGGTCAACAAGGTCAACGCCATTGCCCATACCGGATTTAAGATGGTCCACCATGCCTTTCAGTTCAGCCTTGATATTGCTCTTATTTTCCTTGACAAGCTCGTTGTAGAACTTCGCAGGGTTTTCGGGGTCAGCGGAAAGAATATCTCTGAACGCCTGAACGACAGTGGGGTCAGAATTATCATTGAAGTTTTCATCAACAAGCCTGTCAATGTTCTTCCTGATGTTTTCCAACCCATCATCAGCTTTGGCAGTTTCAGCCTTTTCAGCCTCGGCAGCTGCCCGCTGCTTCTCATGCCTTGCTTCGATTACATCCGACTCCCAACGTTGCACACCGGCGTAAGCGGCTTCAAGGGTTGGACGGTACTGTTTTGCCAAATCCTCGCCTGCAAGATTCACAAGTTCGTTGTATAGGCTGTCAAAAGTCTTAGAGCCTCTGCTGTAGTGTGCCAGTGTAAACTCGGACATTGCCGCCACGACTTCCGGGTCAAATCTGGTTTTGGTCTTTATTAGATTACGAATGGTATCGTAAATACTGCCAAGCCACGACTTCACTTTGTTGCCAAAGACATCAATCATTGCCTTAGACCAATTGGAAAAAGTGCATTTTTTCTCTTTTGCAAGACCTCTCATTACTTGAATGCCGGCATCTACGCCCTTTGCGTAAGTGTCTGCGTTGAACTTCTCCATTCCGTCAACATCTGCGGAAAATTTAATGTCCCTATTGAGGGCTTTGTCCTCAGATATTGTGTCAAGTTCCTCCAGAGAAGTTTCTTCTTCCAAGTTTTGAGTGGTTTTTGTTTCCTTTTCCTCTGCCTTATGTTTCGCCTCGTTTTCTTGACTGTTGGGCTTTAGCTTTGCTAAAAGTTTACTGCCAGCACTGGCAATATCAGTAGTGTTTGCGCCCAACTTATCAGCATAGTCCTTATCCGAAAGTTCTTCTATTCCATTTTTCTGCGTATTTCCGCTCTTTTGGGGAATAGGTTCGGCATTTTTGAGGTTTGACAAATACTGGTAGTAGTCGTACTCTGTTTTGGTTATTTTAGTGTACGCTTTTGGGTACATTCCAAACTGATTATTTGGACGATTCCGCACAATGTACGGGTCTTGTCCCTTCTTAGTCTGATGCAACACCTCAAAATCGTTGGGATATTTGAGGACTTCTTCGATATATTCGGCTCGACTCATAACACCCGATATTGGAGTGCCGTTCTTCCCCCAGTTATAACGCTTCTCCAAAGTCTGAGTTACCTTGGCTTTAGTCATTTCCGGGGCATCCTTCATAAAGCCGTGAAATTTCTCCATGACTTCTTTAGAATGTTTGTTAACTTCGGCTTCGGCATCTTTCTTCGCCGTCTCAGCTTCGGCCTTAGATTTCTCATCTTGATTAAGTCGTTCTGTGCGAATGGCTTCGTCTGCGTATTTCTCAATTACAGACATAGCCTCGGCAACGGCGTTATCGGGAAGCTGCCGCTGTTTGAGTGCTTCTTCTGCCTCTTTCACAACGGAGTTTACCTTTTCTTCGTATTCGTTTATATCTGAGGCTCTGAATTTGGCATCGTAAGCCTCGGAGCCGATTGGCTCTTTAGATATTTGAATTGTGTTGATGTTTGTCTTAACATTTCGCAGGACAACATCGGCAACATTCTTTACACGATTAGATGGAACACCCATCATTCTGTCAAAAACAGCCTTAACTTCCACACTCGGCTTCGCACCAACGCCGATAAACTGCTTGTAAATGTCGGTGAGCCAGCTCTTGAACTTCTCAAACAGGGTCTTGACACCTTTAGTTGGAGTCGTACCGTCTTTCAAATACTGCTCAAAGCCACGGGCAAGGCGTTCATCTGCCCATTCTTCTTTGAGTGCATCGGCAAGCTCGGTGTCGCCTTTCTCAGCGGCCTCTTTAATGGCATTATTGCGGTCGGTGAACTCTTTCTCAGTGGCAGTCCCCTCATATTCAGAGAGCTGTCCCTCCTGATAGCCGCACCATTTCTCAAAGGCTTCGTAGTCCTTTGCCGCCTGAGAATCAGGGAAAGCCTCTGCTGCTCTGCGAAGTTCCTCTTTCAGAATGTGGACAGCTTCATGGATAAATGTAGACTCGTCAGCACTTTCCATCAGATTGACGACATAAGAGGACTGGTCTGCTTCACGGGCGATTACCGTTGCAGCACGGGCATCCTGATTGAGCTTTTTTGCATCAGCAACAAGAGCGTCCCCAAAGATAATCAGGCTATCTTCGTTACGGGTGAGCAGTCTTGCATTGATTTCCGCGTTAAAGGCTCTTTCCATGAACGGAAGTTTGGCCTTTTTCGACTCAATTCCTGCAAGTTCCTCCGCAAGTCTCGCTTCCCTTTCACCGGCTGCACGGCGATATACATCGTCCATGTCGTCTTGAGTGACTTCGGAAATGTCCTTCTTCAAGACTTTTGCGGCAGTTTCCTTGTCCTCGTCACTGTAGCCCTCTGCAAAGCCCTCATGCTCTTGGATTATATGCTGAATTTCGTGGACAATCGTCTTTCGATGTTCTTCGTCAGTTACAGGCTTGCCATCTTTTCTGACATACTTAAAGTTGATTTCGATTAAGCCGTCACCAGCCATGCCGAAAGCATCCATTTTGTCATTCTGAGTGATTTTTATATCACGCAGGAAAGGATATGCAGCAAACAACGCAGGATTATCGTAGATTTTATCTATGGTCGTCTGCTTGTGCTCGTCAGTACCGGATTTTTTGCTCGTTATCTGCCTAAACTTTTTGAGGTTAATGCCGTCAAGGTTATCGGGGATATAGAAACGCCATTTGCCATCGTCATTTCTAAACCAGCCTGTTTCCCTTAAGATTTCCTGTGGAGATTTACCCATCTGCTCCATAAGTTCAGCAGCAGCCAGCTCGTCTCTCGGGGCAGTAACAGCGTTTTCTCCGGCGTTCTGTCTGCGAACAATACCACCTTTGACACTATTAACATCAGAGTTTGGAATAATAGTCAGCCGTTTGATAAGTCCGTCAACATAACCGGTCACGCCATTAAGACGATAGGTGTTAGCCACACTATTGAGAAGCCGTGTGGCAATCTTAGCCGCCAATTTAGCCGACTTTGACACACGCTTATTGGAAGATTTCTTCAACATCGTCTCGATGAAGTTCTCAATCTTCTTCTCGTCAGTCAAATCCTCACTGCTGTCAAGTATATCACCTTTACCGTCCTTTTCTTGGGACTTTGACTTGTTTTCCTGCTCAACATCAGAGGGTTTCTTGTTTGTTACTTCCTTCTGAGTGCCCTTTTCGGGAACATTTTCCTTAGAAGTGGCCTTTTCCTCCCTCTTGCTTTCCGATTCGGGAGATTTTTCCTGTTCCATTCCCTTAATATCAGAAATTACGCTTTCAACTTCCTCTTTGGAGGCCGGTTCAGCAGGAGGATTGCTGTTTGCAATTTCATCCATCACCGCTTCGGCAGAATTAGCCGTTTTAAGGGGCGTTTCTTCTACCGCCTTAGTGGTTCCCTTTGCAACAGGAGAAACTTCGCCAGAGGGGACGGGAGTGCCATTTCCTGCCATTTGGGGGACGGTGCCAGCGGTTTGAGCTGTGTTTGGAGTAATTTGCGGTGTGTTTGGCGTATTTTCGGCTAAATTTACAGGATTCTGCATATTAGCCGGAGTTTTCTGCATATTAACAGGGGGATTTTGCGTAGAACTGCTCTGAGTAATTTGATTAATCACATCATCCGCGGTCTGTGCACCGGGAACAGCGTTCACCATTGGCGGTACGTTGCTCGATGCCGGAGGAACATCATTCAAAAGGGACTGTAAATCTTCTTCCGCCTGTGCTTCGTCTGCCATAGCAGGAGTGTTTTTCGATACTACAGGAGGCTGCGGAGTATCATTTTCGTGGACAGACGAAGATGATACAACAGAACTTTCTTCCTTCGGAGCGGTCTGTTCTGTCACATCAGGACGTTTGTAGGAGGCAGGAGCAGCTACAGTCGTATCATTTAACCGCTGATAGGTCGGATGATTAGCCATAAAGGTGTCTGCAAGCTCTTTGTTTTGGAATTTAACCTCACCTGTGGTGTCCAACGCCTTTTTTACCTTTGGAGACAGCCCTTTATTGGCATACATTTCCTCATTCTGAGCGTACCCAAGCTCGTTTGCCATGCTCGCAATAGCGTTTTCGTCACCCATATTGAGGACTTCGGCTGCCCTTGTCGCAGTTTCCGAGTCTGCAACGCTGGTAATTGCTTCGAGATAGTCGGAATAAGTGGTTTCCCTGCCCATTTCCTCATTCTGTTCAGCAATTCCCTTGTAAATCTCGTAGAACCGATTGCCAAGGTCGCCCTCATTCACGGTCATATCAAGGTCAGAGGTGGGAATATTGGTACTTCCTACTTTGATTTCGTTGCCAAAGGTGGGTTTGGAGAAGCCGAGAGGCCGCATATAGTTCAAATCCATATACTGCACGCCCCCAGTAGCACCAGACTGAATTACTTTTTCTGCCTGTGCATCCCAAACACCCACATGGTCTGCCTCACCGGAGCCATTATCCCAATATACAATATCGCCATCTTCAATCTTGTTAAAGTCATCGAAGAAATTTCCGCTCTCAATAGCATCCTGCATGGAAGTTGGTGCCCATGCATTACGCTGATTAGCACCGGCAGCACCATACCAGCTGTTTACACGGGTAGTGCAGTCATTATCACCATAGTGATTGTCAATGTCTGCCCTTGCCGCCTCAACAATCGCCCTGCGAGCAGAAGCCTCATCAGTAGGAGTTACATCAGGAGTCTTCGGCTGCTTGTTGTCAAAGTTGCCGGTAGGAGCCTGTTCAGCCGCATTGGTGATATTGTGCATATTCTCAGCGGACTGTAGCCCTGCGAGATACTGACGACCCGCCTGTTTATTAAGATGGTGAGCCATAAGACCCTGCGGGGCAGAAGCTATTGCTCCGATAGCAAAGGTGTCTAATGCCTCTCCCGAAGTAAGGTCTTTCGCAGTCGGGAGCTGTCCCTTTGCCAAAGCAGGAACGACAAAATCATCACCCACTTCATCAAGACCCTCTCCTGCCTGATTGAGGGCAAACTTTCCTGCTCCTGCCTTTACAGCATTAAGGGCGTCACGCTTAACGAAATCTTCCGTTACTTTCGCCCCGGCTTTTTGTGCAGCAGCCAACGCTTCTTTTCCGGTCAATCCGGCCGCTTCTTTCATGCCAGCCTTGCCCATTTGGAACGCACGACCGCCACCACCCATTAGGGCGGCCTGTGCTAATGTGGTAAACGGCTCCTTTGCCATTTGGAGTGCGCCGACATTCAGACCATATTCGTGAGCTTTTCGCAGGGATTCCGGGTCAGTCCTCATTTCCCCTGTTTCGGGGTCGGTAAGCTCCTGCCTCATTTTGTCGGTCATTTCCATCGGCACCTGTGTTGCAACATTAGCAAACAGCATAGGAGCTGCTGTCTCTGCCAAAGTACCGATAGCAGGGGCCAATTTTGGAGCGACCTTAGAAGCAGCACCAAAAGCACCGGCAGCCGCACCCGCACCAACAACAGGAGCAGCGGCTTTAGCCAACAGAGCCAACTCTGCAAACTGCGGAGCTTGCTGTGCCACACTGTTCACCCACCAGTTACCGCTATGACGAGTGTAGTTCTTGCTGTTCCGAGCCTCTACCCCCTTGCCATACTCATAAATAGGGCGAAGGAAGTCACCTTTGTCGTTCATTGCCTCCGGCAGAGTATCATAGCCACCGCCAAGATACTGTGACATAGCTGCAATGTCGGCGTTCATTGCTAGGAGATTACCTGTACCAGCCTTCAAGCCAGACCATGCCGCCTCCCCCAAACTGTCAGCATCATCATTCGGGGGGTTCAGGTCAATCTTCGGCATACGGTTTCGCAGTTCATCTAACTTACTAAAATCTAGTGCCATATACAACCTCCAATAAAAAAAGAGCCGCTGTTATTAGCGACTCGTTGACTACTACCAATTTTACCTTTCATTCACCCTAAATGTTACTAGGATTAAACAAAAACACTTTAGTATACTAAATTTTTATTAGGATAAGAAATTTAGCAGGAATTTCAACACCTTTTGTCGAATTTTAACAACTAAAGTTAAAGGCTTGCCGAAAGGTTCTCTAAAAACCTTTTAACTTTAGTTGTTAAAATTTTAAGTAGGTTAAAACCTAAGTAATCCTTACCCTTGATATTTTAGCCCCGCTCCTAGCAGAGCGGGTTTTCTTATGTCCAGCTTTAAGCGTTACTTTCTTTCCCATTAAGTCACTGTGCCAGCTTTCAGTTAAGCTACAGCTACAGTGACTTTTTCTTTTGCAGAGGCACTTTCGTTTTGGGAAAATTTTGAAATTTTTGTCGGAGGGGGAGTACCTATTGAAGATAAGATGGAGAAGAAAGTATGGGTGGGGGGTCTCTCCAAAGTTTTATTCGCTCGGTCTATGCTAAGTGAATGAAAGGAAAGAAAGTTGAACGAGTATAGGTTGCTAGAAGGAGAAACGATAAAGGAAGAATTAGACTGATTAGGTGTTGGTACGATAAAGAAAGAAGTTAAGAGTATCGGCGTTGCCGTGCCACATTGATTGAAGAGGAAGAATTAGACGGACACCCACGCCACCTGCCCTGCACCAGCAGCCCTAGGCAAGCAAGGCTATTAAAAGGTGAAGACCTCTCACGCCCTGCCCTCTCGCACCACATGACAGACAGTCCCGCCTATAGTCAGCCTCCGGCGTGTCTGTCCATCCCACCATCTCAAAGCCTTGCTACACAAGGGATAGGCGGTATTTGATATAGTGGATTTTATGAGCATTTCCCTAAATTCGTGAGTATTTGGGAGTAAAGTGGGAAATATTTACAGATTTTGTTAGATTTTGCCTGTTTATTCCCTATTTTTGCCACTATTTTCCCACTATTTTACCCTAAAAATCCCTAAAAAGGAATTGAGCCACCATCCCACACATTGACTTTGTACATACATTGCCCTGCATTATAGCTACATTTACAGCCATTCCCCGTCAAGTATTTTACCTTGACAAAATTGGCAAGCCAAAACATCCCTTAAAAGCCCTTGAACAGTCCTTATTGCACCCTTAATTGACAAGATACAACAGGATACGGACGAAGATAACCAAAGGCTTTGGCGTTGTAGCAACAGATAGACAAAGAGACGGATAAACATCACTTGCGTGCTGCTTATACCGTCTCTTTTATTGTTAGTGGGTATTTTCATCAAGCCATTGTGTGATGAGTTTACGAACGATTGCTGAAGTCGAATATCCCTCACTGTGGCAAACTGCTGCAAACTCTCGTCTCAGCTCAGCAGGAAGATTTACGGCTAACTGCAACTGCTGTCCTTGATAGTCAGCTTCCTGCTTTTTCACGCCCTCTGTATTCGCCCAGTCGTTGATAAATTTACGGATAAGTGCCGACGGGTTTCGCCCCTCACTTTCGCACTTTGCCATAAACCGTGCTTTTTCCTCAGCTCCTATCCGCATTGTAAATGATGTAGTTTTGCCCTCTGCCATTGCTAAAACCTCCTTTGCACAAATTGTACCAACAAAACTGTAAAAAGTATATAAATGCACTGACATTTAGGACTTTAGGTCTATTGTATTTGTATGTGCATAGGTGTATTATGTACATACAAGATAAATAAAAGCACCGACAAACAACAAGGAGGAATAAGAAATGACCAAGTTTATGGTAAAGGGAGTAGAACTCCCGAAGCATGGGGAGATAACCTGCATGGTCTCTCGAAAGGGAGTCCGTATGTGGGAAACATACAAGATTTCCCACTTGAGGGCTTGCGCCAACACAGGCGCAACGCCTACGCCGATAACGGCTGTAAAGGCCGTTGTTAACCACAGGGTAACAACACCCCGTGGTATGTG
>JAZLHS010000076.1:0-2245 GCA_045616885.1 Selenomonadaceae bacterium
GTTTCCAGCGCGGTCTTCCCATAAGCGTAGCAATCAGCCCTGATGCTCCTCAAGACGCATAAGCATGAAGAGGTAGTCACTGAGGCGATTGATGTAGAGGCGGTCAGTCTCATGGACTTCCTCCTCCTTGGCCAGACGAAGCATCTGACGCTCGGCGCGGCGGGCAATAGTGCGAGCCAGGTCGAGGCAGGCACCGCCCTTGGTGTCACCGGGCACCAGGAAGCAGCCCAGCTTGCCGACGATTTCCTCGATATCATCAATGTCATGCTCCATGTTGGAGACATGGATTTCTTTGATATAGGGCTCGGCACCGATGCTGGCAATATCGGCCATGAAGAGGGCGACATCCTTCTGCAGGGCGTGAATCATTTGCCGAACATCGTCCTTCTCGCAGAAGGCACGAGCCATGCCAAGAGCGGAGTTCATTTCGTCGATAATACCGTAGGTCTCAACGCGAAGCGAATCCTTGTCAATGCGCTCACCGGTAAAGAGGCCGGTCTGTCCTTTGTCGCCGGTTTTTGTATAAACACCCATTTGTCAACCCTCCATTGTTCAACTTGAAAGAACGATTCTATTAAAGTGCATTATGTAACAGGCTCCCCTATTCCGACTCACTAAGCGCTAAAGCGCTAAGTTCGCTGGATGGCACTCACTAAATTCATACATCGCTTTGCTTGTATTCATTAAGTGAGTTAGCCAAACGGGAGCTGTCAGCGAAGCTGACTGAGGGGTAATAGAGAGGGAATACTTTACTTTATTTACCCCTCCGGCCTTCGGGCACCTCCCCTAAAGGGGAGGCTATTAAACGGATTATATGACCTCATCCGTCTCGCTCTGCGAGCCACCTTCTCCAGAGGAGAAGGTCATTAAACGGATTATATGTTATTCAAAAATCTCGGTGCCGTTGAAGAAAATAGCGATTTCGCGAGCAGCGGACTCCGGAGCATCGGAAGCGTGAACAGCGTTCTCGCCCTTGGAGGCAGCGTAAAGCTTGCGGATGGTGCCTTCAGCAGCTTCCTTCGGATCGGTCTTGCCGTTGAGCTCACGAACCTTGGCGATAGCATCTTCGCCGGCGAGAACCATAGCAACGATGGGAGCGCTGGTCATGAAGGACTCCAGCTCACCGTAGTAGGGGCGGCCGATATGCTCAACATAGTGCTTTGCAGCAACTTCCTTGGTCATTTTCATAAGGCGCATAGCGAGAATCTTCAGGCCGGCGTTCTCATAAATCTTGATGATGTCGCCGGTGTGACCTGCCTGATAAGCGTCGGGTTTTACGAGTACGAGAGTTTTTTCCATAGCCATGTTGATATTACTCCTTTTCTTAAACAAAAATATTACTGATGGCAGCCGCCCAACACCCAAAGACCCCCATTTAAGGGGGCTGTCACCAAAGGTGACTGGGGGGTAATAGGAAAACCTATTACTATATTTACCCCTCCGCCCTTCGGGCACCTCCCCTGAAGGGGAGGCTTTAGTTTCTGAGCAGCAGCCTCATTATAGCCTAACCTTAAATATTATAATATAAGCCGTACTTGATTGTAAACAGAATTATAACTGCTGACCTCCCCCACCGCTGACGCGGTCCCCCCTCCCCAGAGGGGAAGGTGTCGCCGAAGGCGACGGATGAGGTTTATCACTTCTTCCGGCCGTCCCGCCACATCTGGAATTTCCATTTCAGGAAGCCGAGAATACTACCGTCATGGATAGCACTGTAGAGGTTTTCATCCTCGATGTGCCCCTTCCGGCGAGCCAGAAACTGGAATTTCTCCTTGGAATGGGTGAGCTTCTTGTTCTGATGCTCCAAATCCTTTATCTGACGCTTTGCATCCTCCAGCTGACCGGCGTAGTCGTGGACGAATTCCTTCTCCGCTACGCTCTGCTTCGCTGCCGTAGTGGCCAGGAAGTCACAGCGCTCGTTGAAGGGATTGCCAGAGTGACCCTTTATCCACTGCCAGTCGATGTTGTAGAGGGGGGTGAGCTTGGAAAGCTCCAGCCACAAATCCTCATTGGGCAGGGGCGTAGGTCTCGTATTTGCGGTGAGCCATATCTTCTTGATAGCGCCATCGGTCAGGTAGCGGCTGTCGGTATTGATGACGACCCGCTGTCCCTGATAGGCAATGCCGTTCAGCGTCCGCAGAGCCGATACTGCTGCCAGAAGCTCCATGCGCTCACTGGAGGTGGAGTCAACACCGCCGGACAGCTCCTTCTTGTTGCCGTTGGGCAGGCAGATGACAGCGCCCCA
>JAZLHS010000077.1:0-7955 GCA_045616885.1 Selenomonadaceae bacterium
GGGTACGCAGCTGCATGGTCTGGCCGGAGATATGGCGGGAGCAGAATTCGGCTTTGGGCTGATTGCGTCGGATATAATAAAATATCTGCCCCGGGCAAGGGTGTTGCTTAGTTGTTGATGCAGTGAGCCTTCCATAGAGGGGAGCCTTTATATAAGTAAAAAACCTCTTGACTTTAACCTGTATAAAACATAAAATAGAAATGTTACAAAGTTACACACGAACTTTGCAAAATCTGTCTTTATGTATGATTACGCAAATAAAATAAGGAGATGTTTTAAATGGCAGAAATCAAATTCGTCAAGGCCGACAAGCTGAAGGAAAAGGTGGATGTATCCACTATCGGTTTCGGTACTCATTTCACTGACTATATGTTCCGCATGGACTACAACCCGCAGGAAGGCTGGCATGGTGCCAGCATCGTTCCCTACGAGGATGTAAAGGTTAGCCCGGCCAACACCACTCTCCACTATGGTCAGGCTATTTTCGAGGGCTGCAAGGCCTATGTCACCAAGGAAGGCAAGCCGGTTCTCTTCCGCGGCAAGGATCACATTGCCCGTCTGAACCGCTCCGCCAAAATTCTCGATATCCCGCAGCTGCCGGAAGATGTAGCCTACGAAGGACTTATCAAGCTCCTCTCCATCGAGAAGGACTGGATTCCCAACGGCCCCGGTCAGAGCCTCTATATTCGTCCCTTCGTTTATGCCACTGATCCGTTCCTGGGTGTCAGCGTCAGCCAGACTTATACCTTCCTCATCATCCTTTCCCCGGTTGCCGCATACTATGCACACGGCTTCGCTCCGGTAAAGATTATGGTCGAGGACAAGTATTCCCGTGCTTGCCACGGCGGTCTCGGCGCAGCCAAAACTCCGGCCAACTACGCAGCCAGCCTCCATGCCGGTCTCGTAGCTCATGAGAAGGGCTATGATCAGGTTCTCTGGACCGATGCTGCCGAGCACAAGTGGATTGGTGAGGTTGGCTCCATGAACATCCTCTTCAAGATTGACGGCAAGATTGTTACTCCGGAGTTGGATGGCACCATTCTCGACGGCATCACCCGCCGCACCGTTCTCCGGATTGCCCGTGAGTGGGGCTACGAAGTAGAGGAGCGCAAGATTTCTGTTGACGAGCTGCTGGAGGCTCACAAGAACGGCAAGCTGGAGGAAGTATTCGGCTCCGGTACGGCTGCTGTTATCTCTCCGGTAGGCGAGCTCATCTGCGGCACCGAGAATCCGGTTCACATGGTTCTGAACGATGGCAAGATTGGCCCCTTCGCTCAGAAGATGTACGACTACATCGATCAGCTCCACACCTGCGAGACCGAGGACAAGTACGGCTTCGTAGAAGCTATCGAATAATATGCCTCCCATTCAAGGGAGGTGCTGAGCGCAGCGAAGCGGAGGCAACAACTAATCCGTTTCGTAGTCTCCCCCTAGAGGGGAGCCTTATGATACATAAGAGTGCGGCGGTTGCACAAATTGTGCAACCGCCCTTTATTTTTCATCTTTATTGTATATAATTTTTTCGTTCTTGTTGCTGAATTTAGAGGAATTTTCTTGACGAACAGAGAATAGTTTAACCAGCTGATTATAAAAGAAAGGAGATGGCTCGATGGACAATTCATTGTTTACAATATCCAGTCTGCCGCTGCCGCAGCAGGTTCGCGGACTGCTGATGACGGTTGGTATTCTTGACATCATCGACATTATCATCGTAGCCATCATCCTGTATCATTGCTACAAGCTGCTGGAGGATACCAGTGCCGTCACACTGGTGAAGGGTATCTTCTCCCTGCTGATGCTTACCGTCATCTGTGGCGTGCTGGAGCTCCATGTCATCAACTGGCTGCTGCAAAAGGCCGTAGCTGTCCTCATGGTTGCTCTGCCGGTAATTTTCCAGCCGGAGCTGCGCCGGGCTCTCGCACACATCGGTCAGGGTCGATTCTTCGGCTCGGCGGCTGTCTTCAACGAAGAAGAGTCTGAGGTCTGCATCCGCGAAATCTGCGATGCAGTAGAGGCTATGTCCAAGACCAAGACCGGTGCCCTCATCGTCTGCGAGCGAGGCACCCGCCTCAACGACATCATCGACGAGCGAAACGGCACGAAGCTGGACGCTGTCATCACCGCCGACCTGCTGGAGCAGATTTTCTACGTCAACACACCGCTCCACGACGGGGCTATGATAATCCGCGGCAGCCGCATCATGGTTGCCGGTGCGAAGCTGCCCAACAGTGCCAATGCGAATATTCCTCATGAGCTTGGCACCCGTCACCGCGCAGCGATTGGTATCTCTGAGCAGGTGGATGTTCTGGGCATCGTAGTCAGCGAGGAGACCGGCACTGTCTCTATTGCGGAGCGGGGAAAAATCTCTCGCAACGTGACTCGTCTGGAGCTTCAGGAGAAGCTGCGGACTGTATTCCCCACGGAGAAAAAGGAAAAGGTAAATCTTAAGGAGCTGTATCTGGCGGCCAAATCCCGCATTAAGGGGGAAGGAAAATGATATTTTTTCAGCGCATTTTCCAGCGAAACCTCCCTATAAAGATAATGGCTATCCTTACTGCCGTCATTCTCTGGTTCTATGTAATGAATGAGCAGAATCCATCTATCGAGGCAACTATCTCGCGGGAGGTTCATATGGTGAACATTCCTGACGGGGCAGTGGTCTCACTGGAAGAGAATAAAGTTCAGATGAAGATTCGTGCTCTGCGGTCATACTTTGTCAATGCAGCGCCAAACGATTTCCGGGCGGTGGTGGACGTGGATGACCTGCCGGAAGGGCGCACGATGGAGAAGGTCGAGGTCATTCTGCCGAACGGCTTTGAGCTCCTGTCGGTAGACCCGCCGGAGCTGCCGGTAATGGTAGACTCTGTGGTCAAGCGGACGGCCGGTGTAAATATCGTCACTACCGGCAGTCCGGCCGAGGGTGTCACCCTCGCCAGCGTCACCGGTGACATGGAGAAGGTGGAGCTTATCGGGCCTCGCTCGAAGGTGAAGCAGGTAACGCAGGTAATCGCCTACGTACCGCTGACCGGTCACGATGTAGATTTTTCTCAGCGGGTAGCGCTGCTGCCGGTGAACAAGCAGGGGCGGGTCATCGACGATGTGACTACATCGCCTTCCGTGCTGACAGCTGATATTCAGCTGGCTCGTGGTCTGTCGAAGAAGGTCGTCACGGTCAGCCCGGCGGTAGTCGGTCAGCTGCCGGAGGGCTACATTCTTGACAAGGTAACCATTACTCCGGCGAAGATAGAGGTAGCCGGTCGTAAGGAAGTCATTGATAGAGTCCAGTCCATTGCTACGCAGGATATCGACCTGTCAGATATCGAGCCGGAGTCGCTGAAGAACGGCTCCCACACTATCGCTGTCCAGCTGCGCCACACCCCGGAGGTCGTGGTCATCGACCGGATGGTGAAGGTAGCAATTTCCACGAAAAAACGGAGCGGGAAGTAATGCTCAGAATAACGGATTTTCATGTTCCCATCGCCAATGATGGAGAAGTTTCCTACAATAATATTGAGCCGCCGATGGAAGCATTGGCGGCTCGTCTTCGGTTGCCGCTTCACGCTCTCGGTGAGGCGGCAATTTTGCGTCGCGGTATCGACGCCCGGCGGCGCAACGGCGCCTCTATCTCCTATGTGTATCAGCTGGAATTCTCTTTGGCCGGCGGAGAGAAGGAAGAAAAACGATTCTTAGCCGACAACAGCCGCAGCCGTAGCAGCGTGAAAAATCTGACGGCGGCACCGGAGCCCCGTCCCGTCCTCTGGGATGAAGCCGCGGCGCTTCGTGAGAAGCTGGCGCAGGGAAAGGCCGGAAGCATCGCGAAAGGTGGAGGTCGGCCGGTGGTGGTTGGCTTCGGCCCGGCCGGAATGTTTGCGGCACTGCTGCTGGCGAGAGCCGGACTGGCTCCCCTTGTACTGGAGCGAGGGGCCGACGTAGAGAGTCGCACCGCACAGGTGGCGAACTTCTGGGCGGGAAAGAGTCCTCTCGACCCGACGACAAATGTTCAGTTCGGTGAGGGAGGTGCTGGGACATTCTCCGACGGCAAGCTCACTACCAGAGTTGACTCGCCACTTATCCGCGATGTTCTCAGTGCGATGGTAGACTTCGGAGCGCCGGAGGAAATAAAGATTCTTCACAAGCCGCACATCGGCACCGATGAGCTGGTGCGCGTGGTAAAGAATCTGCGTCAGGAAATAATCGCCAAAGGCGGCGAGGTGAAATTCCTCTCCACTGTCCGGGAGTTAGAGTGCGACAGCAGTCACAATATAACGGCAGTCGTTACGGAAGACGGTGAGCGGATAAAAGCCTCGGCGGTGTTCCTCGGCATCGGTCACTCGGCCCGCGATACATATCACAGGCTGCGGGCTATGGGTGTCGCTATGGAGGCGAAGCCCTTCGCGGTAGGCGTCCGCATCGAGCATCCGCAGGAGATAATCGACCGCGCTCAATATGGCCGTCCGGCGATAGTCAGGGACGGGACAGGGCGTGAGACGGAGCCGCGGCTGCCGGTGGCTGACTACTCTCTCACATGGCAGGATAGAAGCAACCCGGACAGCCGCAGTGTCTATTCCTTCTGCATGTGTCCGGGAGGAAAGGTAGTGGCGGCAGCCAGCGAAGAGGGCAGGCTTGTCACCAACGGCATGAGCCTTCATGCCAGAGATAGCGGCGTAGCCAATGCGGCTTTGCTGGTAAATGTGCGGCCTGAGGATTTCGGCGGCGATGTACTGGGCGGCATTGAGTTCCAGCGAAGGTATGAGGAGATGGCCTATCGAACCGGCGGCGGAGACTATACCGCACCGGTGCAGGCGGTGGGGGATTTCATTGCTACCGTGGAGGGGACACCTCGCTGCGACACGAAGGATTTCTGCGTAGCACCGACATATCGGCCGGGTGTGAAGAATTCGCTGCTGACCGATTGTCTGCCGGAGTTCGTCACCGCTTCGCTGGCGGCGGCATTGCCGGCTTTTGACAGGAAGATAAAGGGCTTCGGCGCGCCCGATGTCCCTATCACCGGCGTGGAGATGCGGTCATCGGCGCCTTGTCGGATAGTTCGTGACAGAGAGAGCTATCAGTCGCTGTCTCACGGCGGACTTTATCCCATCGGCGAGGGAGCCGGATATGCCGGCGGCATAATGAGCGCCGCCTGCGACGGACTGAATGCCGTACTTGCATATTTGCGCTCTTTAGGGCATAATGTATAGAATATAATAAGTCTAATAATGAGAGGAGCCATAAAATGGCCAGACTATTTGGTACCGACGGCGTCCGCGGTGAAGCAAATATCGGACTTCGTCCCGAGCTTGCCTATCGCATGGGCCGCGCCGCCACATTATATTTCGGAGAGAATACGGACAGTGACCGCCGTCCTGTCATCGTTATCGGCCGTGATACTCGCATATCCGGCACCATGTTCGAGTCGGCACTGGCAGCAGGTATCTGCTCTGCCGGCGGACGAGTGGTGCAGGTAGGCGTCATTCCCACGCCGGGTATCGCTTATCTCGCGCAGCAGCTTGGTGCTGTCTGCGGTATCGTTGTCTCTGCATCCCACAATCCTTTCGGGGATAATGGCATTAAATTCTTCGGCGGTGACGGCTACAAGCTGCCGGATGCCGTAGAGGATGAAATCGAGAAACTGGTAGTCGCCATCGAGCAGAAGGATGACTTCACTCGCCGCTATGGCAAGGAGATTGGCTTCGTCGACTATCGACCGGAGCTGGTGGAGCGATATATCGGCTATCTCCGCAGCACGGCTCCCTGCCGTCTGGACGGACTGCGGGTCGTGCTTGATTGTGCAAACGGTGCAGCCAGTGCCGTCATGCCCCGCCTGCTGGAGGAGCTTGGCTGTACGCTGAAGGTGATAAGCAAGACTCCCAATGGAATTAATATCAATGACGACTGCGGCTCCACGCATCTGGAGCGGCTGCAGTCGGCTGTACAGAAATACGGTGCGGATATCGGTATCGCCCATGACGGCGACGCTGACCGCTGCCTCTGCGTAGATGAAAAGGGCAACGTCCTTGACGGCGACCACATCCTCGTCATCTGTGCGTTGGCGATGAAAGCAGCCGGTACATTGAAGAATGATACCGTAGTCAGCACGGTCATGGCCAATATCGGCTTCCATCAGGCATTGAAGAAGGCTGGAATAAAGGTAGAAGTCACCGGCGTAGGCGACCGCTATGTCCTTGAGAATATGCGGGCCAATGGCCACAATATCGGCGGCGAGCAGTCCGGTCACATCATCTTCAGTGACTTTGCTACCACCGGCGACGGACTCATTACCGCTACGCAGGTTCTTTGTGCATTGGTGAAGTCCGGCAAGAAGGCTTCTGAGCTGAATGAGCTGATGACCAGCTATCCGCAGCTCCTCGTGAATGTCCGGGTAAAGAGCAAAGAGGGCTGGGAGGAAAATGAAAAGATAATGGCCGCCATAGCTGCCGGCGAGAAGCAGCTGGATGAGCGTGGCCGCGTCCTCATTCGTCCGTCGGGTACGGAGCCGCTTATCCGCGTTATGGCCGAGGGGCCGGATCAGGCAGAGCTGGAGCAGGTCTGCAATGATATTGCGGGGGTTATTAAGGATGAAATAGGGGAATAGAACGTCACCCCTCAGTCGCCTTCGGCGCCAGCTCCTACAAACATGCTAAGTTCATCCTTCGCTACGCTCGGATATCACTAAGCAGTTTGCATGGCTCGCACTAAATTCGCAAGCTCATTAAGTGCTCATGCGCACCTAAAGGGGAGCCTGTTCGGTGTCGTTGCCGAAAAGAAGCCTCCCATTGAGGGGAGGTGGCTGAGCGAAGCGAAGCCGGAGGGTAACAACTAATCCTTCTAGAAGCCTCCCATTGAGGGGAGGTGGCTGAGCGAAGCGAAGCCGGAGGGGTGTCCCATAATACCACCAATAAATTTTCAAATACAAAGGAGAGAACAACATGAATCAGGCAATCGTCCTCGTTAGCTTCGGTGTCCTCGACACAAAACAGCGTGAAAAGTGCATAGAGCCAATCGCCGCTGAAATTCGCGACGCCTTCTATGACTATATGGTCTTCGAGGCATACACCAGCAGCATGATCCTCAAGACTTTGAAGGAGGACGGCGCCTACGTCTACTCCCTCCCGGAAGTTCTCGACCGCCTCATCGAGGAGAAATATGACCGGGTCATTGTTCTCCCGACTCACCTCATGGCCGGCAGAGAATACAACGATAAAGTCATCGCTGTGATTGAAGCCTATAAAGAAAAGTTCAAGGAACTGGAGCTGACTCGTCCCGTCTTCGTCGGAGAGGGCGCTACTGCCACTCCGGAGATAATCAGCGCAGTCACCTCTATCTCGCTGGGCATGGAGCGTCAGGATGGTGAGGCTCTTGTCATGATGGGTCACGGTACCAACCCGACCAACCATATATATGAAGCTATACAGGCAGCAGCTGATGAAGCCGGTATCAATATGCATATCGGCGTCCTCACCGAGGGTGACAAGCCGACGCTTGGTGATGTAATTGCCCGTCTGGAAAAGGCCGGCGCAAAGAAGGTAGTACTGGCTCCGCTGCTTCTCGTCGGCGGCAACCACGTCAATAAGGAAATGGCCGGCAAGGGTGAAGATACCTGGGAAAAGCGCCTGCAGGCAGCAGGCTGCGAAGTCCGCATCTGGCCGGACGGACTGGGTGCCAATATGGAATTCCGCGGCATATATATGCAGCGTCTCATGGAAGTTTTGGAGAAGCTGGAATACGGCTGCTGATCGGTAAAATTTTGTATACACAATTTCGCCTCCCTGTCAAGGGGGGCGAAAATTTTTTTCAGTAAATTTTCATTTCGCTTGACAGTAAAAATGATTTGTTATAATCTATCAATGAGGTGGTGGAGAATGTCCTTTACGGTATATGAGGTATAGGCGCTCTCTGCCAGGTATAATCTATATTCATAACTGCCCGAGCGCGGCTGTTGGGTGGAGGAGCTTAGG
>JAZLHS010000078.1:0-22865 GCA_045616885.1 Selenomonadaceae bacterium
CCTGGTAGAGGTAATGCTGGCCTGTGTCGACGGCAAGCTGGCCGAGACGGAAGTGAAGTGGTCTTCTGATGCCGCAGTCTGCGTCGTCATGGCAGCAAAGGGCTATCCCGGCAGCTACAACAAGGGCGATGCTATCACCGGTCTTGCTGACGCCAGAGAAGTTGGCTGCAATGTCTGCGAAGCCGGCACTGCTATGAAGGATGGCGTAAAGGTCACCAACGGTGGCCGCGTTCTCGGCGTTGTCGGACGGGCGGCTGACATCAAGGCAGCTACGGCTAAAGCCTATGAGGGCGTTGAGAAGATTTCCTTCAAGGATGCCTACTATCGCCACGACATTGCCCACCGGGCACTGGAGCGGCTGGAAAAATAAGCTCGGATTATTAGAGGCTGTTGCATAACACCCAAAGGCCCCCATTCAGGGGGGCTGTCACCGAAGGTGACTGAGGGGTAATAGAAATAAAAGTTTAGCGTTTTCTGTTACCCCTCCGCCCTGCGGGCACCTCCCCTATAGGGGAGGCTTTGGCGCTGTATTTATGCGGCAGCCTGTTTTGTTGTATAATGACAATAAGGAGGTGGAACCATGGCAGAAGAAAAAACAGTAGACCCTTATCATATCGAACTGCCTGAGCTGGTAGCAGAGAAGCTGAAACAGCTGCCGGAGTCGCCGGGCGTTTACATAATGAAAGACAGCGGCGGCAAGATAATTTATGTGGGCAAGGCAGTTGTGCTGAAGAACCGTGTCCGGCAGTATTTCCGCAGTCAGCGGAATCATTCGCCGAAGGTGCGGGCTATGGTTTCCCATGTGGCTGACTTTGAGACGATAATGACCGGCTCAGAAGTAGAGGCACTTATCCTAGAAAACAATCTTATAAAAAAACATCGGCCTCACTACAACATAAGTCTGAAAGATGACAAAACATATCCCTACGTAAAGGTAACGCTGGGAGAGGAATATCCCCGGGTGCTGATAACCCGCCGTCTGGTGAAGGATGGAGGCCGCTATTTCGGCCCCTACGCCGATGTGGGAGCCGTTCACGAAAGTCTGAAGCTGCTGCGGAGACTCTTTCCACTGCGAACCTGCAAGCATCTTGAGCAGGGGCGACCCTGCCTTGAATATCACATCAAGCGATGTCAGGCTCCCTGTATCGGCCATATTTCGCCGGAAGAATATAATGCCATGGTGAAGTCGGTAGTCCTGTTTCTGGAAGGACATATCGACGATGTAGAGAAAAATCTTCAGTCAAACATGGAGGATGCAGCGGAAAAGCTGGAGTTTGAAAAAGCGGCTGTCTTTCGTGACCAGCTGGCAGCCGTGAAAAAGATAGCGGAGAAGCAGAACATCGACGCGCCGGATTTGGAGGGCGACAAGGATATACTGGCTCTGTCCAGAAGCAATGTGACGGCGGTTGCCTGTGTCGTCATTCTCTTTGTGCGGGGCGGCAAGGTCACCGGTCGTGAGCGGTTCTTCCTGCGGGGCAGTGAGGATGAGACCGATGCGGCACTACTTTCTGCCTTCTTAGGACAGTACTATCAGCAGGCGGTCTTTATACCGCGGGAGATACTGCTGCCCTTAGAGCTGCAGGCTGAAGAGCTGCTCGTCCTGAAGGAGTGGATGGAGAGCCGTCGGAGCAGTCGGGTGACGGTAGCTGTGCCGCAGCGGGGAACGAAGAAAGCACTGGTGGATATGGCGGCGGAGAATGCGGCAAAGTATCTGCGGGATGAGTCGGAGAAGCTGTCCAAAGAAGCTGAGGCGACAATCGGAGCTGTGGAAGAGCTGAGGCGATTCCTCGGCCTGAAGAGTACTCCGCGCCGTATGGAGTGCTTTGATATATCCCATATTCAGGGCTCGGAGTCCGTAGCCTCGATGGTGGTTTTTGAGGATGGTGCCCCGGCGAAGGAATACTATCGCCGGTACAAGCTGAAGACTACCGAAGGTATCAATGATGATTTCCAGTCGATGCGGGAAGTGTTTACTCGCCGCTATGGTAAAGAAACAATAGAAAATCCGCCGAACCTAGTTGTGGTGGATGGCGGATTGGGACAGCTGAATTCTGCTCTTGAGATAATCCGGGGAGCAGGCCACTATGATATTCCGGTCATCGGTCTGGCGAAGCAGTTTGAGCTGGTATTCACGGAGGGTTCATCCGATCCTATTGAGCTCCCGCGGCGCAGTCAGGCTTTCTATCTATTGCAGCGCCTCAGAGATGAGGCCCATCGCTTCGCAATAACTTATCATCGGACGCTGAGGAAGAAGAGAAATCTGGTAAGCATTCTTGACCATATTCAGTGTATCGGGCCGAAGCGCCGTCAGGCGCTTTGGAACCACTTCGGGACTATCGAGAAAATCAGGGAGGCCAGCGAAGCTGAGCTGGCGGCAGCTCCGGGGATGAATGTAGCCGCGGCGAAGTCGGTCTGCGATTTTTTTGCGGCGGTGAAGGAAGGACTTATCAGCCGGAGAAATTTTGAAAATTAGATAGCTTTTTTTACAAAAAATAGTATAATGAACATTAATAGTTTGAGGAATTTTAATAAAGTCTGCAAAAAGATAAAGAATGCGTGCTGAATATGTCCAATATTAGCGTTTCTGCGGAGGGACTTATCGACCTCCATGTTCATTCCACCATATCCGACGGTACATACACGCCGCGGGAACTGGCCGAGCTGGCGAAGCGGCGGGGGATGGCCGGTTTCGCTCTGACCGATCACGACCTCATCAATGGACTTGATGAGGCGGAGGCTGCAGCCAGAGAGATGGGGGTTCGTTTCCTGCCGGGGATGGAGATGACTCTGAATTTCCGCGGTCATCGTATCCATGTGGTAGCCTACGGTTTCGACCGGGAGAGCTATGCTTTCAAAAATATCTACCGCAAAATCAGAGCCAACAAAGAACGAGGCATGGAGGATGTCGTGAACTTCGTCCGTGACAAGGGAATTGATTTGACAGTAGATGAGGTCAAGGCTTCAATGACCTCTGCCTTTGATGTGTACGCCATCATGCGTTGCATTACCCGGCGGTTCCCGGACAGCAAGGTGATGCCGCTGTGGGATAAATATATTTACTCTGCCCTTGATTATCTGGGCTTGGATATAGACTTGACGCCGAAGGAGGCTATTGCTGCTATCCATAGGGCAGGCGGCGTTCTGTCCTTGGCTCATTTCCATAAGCGCATCGGTCTGCAGGGAATGAGTCGGGATGAGCAGGAAGAAAGCATTGCAGCACTGGTTGATCAGGGATTGGACGGGATGGAGAAGTACTATCCGTCCTACACCGAGGATGATGCCGCTTTTGCGGCAGCCACCATTGAGAAGTTCAATCTCATGCCCACCGGCGGCAGCGATTATCATGGCGAAAACCGTACAAGTACCGAGCTGGGTACCGGGATAAAAAATAATCTGGCGATTCCCGTTGAGATATTTGACGGTATCGAGTCTCGCATAGCACAAGTGCGGGCAAGAATATAAACAGGGGAAACAGCAAGGAGGTAAAAAATATGAAGGTCACAGTTATCGGTGCCGGTAATGTCGGTGCTACAGTTGCAAACGTTATCGTTCAGAAAAATTTTGCCGGCGAGGTTGTCCTGCTGGATATTCGTGAGGGCTATGCCGAAGGCAAAGCGATGGATATGAATCAGGCATCCACCATTTTGGGCTCCTTTACGAAAGTTACCGGCGTAACGAATGATTACGCGGCTACCGCAGACTCAAAGGTCGTGGTCGTTACCAGCGGTATTCCCAGGAAACCCGGCATGACCCGCGAGGAACTTATCGATACCAATGCCGGCATCGTTAAGGATGTCGTTAGCAAGGCCAGAAAGTACTCCCCAGACGCTATCTTCATCATTATTTCCAACCCAATGGATACAATGACATACCTGACCATGAAGGCTACCGGTCTGCCTCGGAACAAGGTACTGGGTCTCGGCGGTATGCTTGACAGCGCTCGCTTCAAATATTATATCACCAAGGCACTGCGGGCTGAGGGAATTGATGCCAGCCTCACCGATGTAGAGGGCATGGTCATCGGCGGCCACAACGACAAGACGATGGTGCCGTTGATTAAGTATGCCAGCTACCGCGGCATTCCCGTTACTAATATCATCAATTGGGAAGCTATCCTTGATGCGGCCAGAGAGACGAAGAAGGGCGGTGCAACCCTCACTCAGCTCATCGGTACGTCAGCCTGGTATGCTCCCGGTGCAGCCGTCGCCACTTTGGTAGAGGCTATTGTGACCGATGCCAAGAAGCTCATTCCCTGCTGTGTATATCTCGACGGAGAATATGGTCAGAAGGATGTCTGCATCGGTGTACCGGTAGTCCTCGGTGAAAACGGTGCCGAGAAGATAGTTGATATCAACTTGGACGGCCCTGAGTTTAAATACTTCAATGCCAGCGTTGAGGCGGCTCGTGAGACGAATGCTCTGCTGGCCAATGCACTGAAGGATGTTGAAGCTCCGGATGAACCGGAGAAGCAAAAGAAGAGCGAGGCCAAGAAAAAGTAATAAATAATATCGGAATGATAAACAAAAATCGGATACCCGTGGACTTTTACAGTCTATGGGTATCCGATTTTTTGTTTGAATACCTTCCCAACCGAGGGAGGTGCGTGTACTATATCAAGCCAACCCTATAGGGGAGCCATTTTAGTTGCGGGACGTGATTTCAGCCAAGTCGATTTTTTCGCCGTTTTCGATGCGTTCCTTGAACTCGGCGGTAGCGGTGAAGAGAACATCACTGGAGGAGTTCAGAGCAGTCTCAACGGAGTCCTGAATAACGCCGATAATGAAGCCGACTGCTACGACCTGCATGGCGATATCATTGGAAATACCGAAGAGAGAGCAGGCCATGGGGATGAGGAGCAGGGAGCCGCCGGCAACACCGGAAGCACCGCAGGCACCGAGAGTGGCCAGGACGGAGAGGATGACAGCAGAAGGCAGGTCAACGACGATGCCCATGGTATGAGCGGCAGCCAAAGTCATAACGGTGATGGTGATAGCGGCACCGTCCATGTTGATGGTGGCACCAAGCGGAATGGATACAGAGTAGTGATCCTTGTTGAGGCCGAGCTTCTCGCAGAGATTCATATTAATAGGAATGTTTGCTGCAGAGGAACGGGTGAAGAAGGCGGTAAGACCGCCCTCGCGGATGCAGCGGAGAACGAGCGGGTAGGGATTCTGCTTCAGGGACAGGGCAACCAGCAGCGGATTGAAGATGAGAGCCATGATGAGCATGCTGCCGACCAGAACGACGAGCAGCTTGCCGTAGTCGGTGAAGATGCTCATGCCGCTGGTGGAAACGGAATCATAGACAAGACCCATGATGCCGAAGGGGGCGAAGCTGATGACCCAGCGGACGGTCTGGCCGATAGCCTCGGCGACCTCGCCCATCATGTTGGCGGTGGGCTCGCTGGCATATTCCTTCAGAGCGAGGCCGATGATGATGGCCCAGACGAGAATACCGATGTAGTTGGCATTAACGAGGGAGCCTACCGGGTTGGACACAGCGTTTTTCATGAGGGTGATGAGGACTTCACTGACGCCGGCCGGCGCAGCCTGCTTTACGGTCTCGGTGAGCTGGAGGCTTACCGGGAAGAGGAAGCTGGCAATAACAGAAATAAGAGCAGCGGCCAGAGTACTGATAGTGTAGTAGGCGATGACGGTCTTGAAGCGAGAGCCGACGCCGTTGCTGCTCTTGCGGCAGAGAGCACTGATGACCAGCACGAATACAAGAATGGGAGCGATTGACTTCAAGGCACCTACGAAGAGGGAACCGAAGAGAAGCACGACAGACAAACTGTTGGGAACCATAACGCCGAGAGCAGTACCAAGGATGAGACCGCAGGCGATGCGGAATACCAGATTGATGGAATTCCACGCTTTGAATAAACCGGACATGACACATCTCCTTATACATAATGAAGAATATTGAATATTGAAAACCTTGCACATTATACAGTATGGAAAAGAATAGTGCAAGCTGGAGACGCACACTGGAATATGATTTGAGAATAGTTTAATATAAATTCTCAATGATGTATAAAAGACACTTGCATTTACTATACTTAATTGCTATAATCGAGCAAGAGTCTTTCTTAAAGAGGATGAAGATTAGAGGAAACATGGACACTCTTTTGTGGAAATCCTTTTATTAAGAGAGATTTGCCGATTAGTAAATTCTTTTGGAAGATTTTCAAAAGAATGGATTTGTTTTAGGAGGATTTCTGAAATGAAAAAATCTCTCGTATCTGCTCTGACTACCGCTCTGGTAGTAGGCGCTGCTTCCACTACCTTTGCAGCTGCCAATCCGTTCTCCGATGTTCCGGCTGATCACTGGGCTTATGATTCTATTGCAAAGCTGGCTGCCGAAGGTGTAGTTGAAGGCTACGGCGACGGCACCTATCGCGGTGAGCAGGAAATCACCCGCTATGAGATGGCTCAGATGGTTGCCAAGGCTATGGCCAAGCAGGCAAAGAGCGCTGAACTTGACAAGCTGGCCGCTGAGTTCGCTTCCGAGCTGAACAGCCTCGGCGTTCGCGTCTCCGCTCTCGAGAAGAAGGTCGACAATGTTAAGTGGACCGGTGAGTTGAAGTATGAGTACAGCAGAAATCGTAAGAAAGTAGCTGGTGTTAAGCAGGATAAGGAAAGCAGCAATGGCCTTATCTTCCGTCTCGAGCCGGAAGCTACCGTAAACAAGAACTGGACTGTCAAGGCTCGTATGGATTACGAGATGGACACGAAGACCAGTGCTGACAGCACCAGTGTAACTGTCGATCGTATGTGGGCTGAGGGCGAGTACGGCAAGTTCACCGTTAAGCTCGGTAAGATTCAGTATGATTCCAACTTCGACGGCGGTATGATGTGGGATGGTCGTATCTCCGGTGCTCAGGTGGCATACAACGGCGGAAGCATCAATGCTCTCGTTTCCGCAGGTCGATTTGCACTTGCCGATGAACATAAGGATGTTTATGCTGACAATGATACCTCTAACTATGTCGGCATTGAAGTGTTCGGCGATCAGGAGAAGAAGTTCACCTGGGGCGTTGCCTACCATCAGCTTGGCGTTAAGGGTAACTACAACGGCACTGATTATGAGGACATGAAGGTTGCAGAAGTTGGCCTTGGATACAGCTTCACCGATAAGCTGGCACTTACCGGTGCATATGCTTGGAACATGGGCGACAAGAACTTCAAGGATGTTGATTTTAAGAAGGAAAAGGATGCATACACTGTACAGCTGAAGTATCGTGGTGCTGAGCAGGATCAGCCGGGTTCCTATGGCGTATGGGCTGCTTACCGCAAGCTCGGTAAGACCGCTGTCTTTGCTCCGACTTATGATGGTGCACAGGTTGGCTATAAGGGCTTCGAGATTGGTACTGAAGTTGCCCTTGCCAAGAACATCGTTGGCTCCCTCATCTACTTCGATGGCAAGGAGAATAACAAGTCTACCAACCAGAAGCTGAAGCGCGTATTCGGCTCCGTTGAGTTCTTCTTCTGATAAGAACTTCAAAAAACAATATCTGAACAACAAGGCTGCTGCCGTCGGTTCATCCGAAGGCAGCAGCCTTTCTCTTGCAGATGCCTAGGCTATCACCCCCCCAGTCACCTTCGGTGACAGCCCCCCTAAAGGGGGCCTTTATAATGTGCCGCTACCAAAGCCTGCCATTTATATGAGATGCTGAGCGTCTCTACTACCACAGCCTCCCATCTAGGGAAGATGTTGGGCACGCCCCCCACAAAGCCTCCCCTCTAGGGGAGGTGGCACGAAGTGCCGGAGGGGTGAAAACAAGAAAAATCTTTCCTTATTATATGCATTGTGGTATAATATCACGGATTATATACCACAGGAGTTTCTGTCGGTTTACAGCAGGAGATGGAGCGGATGCGAATTATCGCCGGCAGTGCCAGAGGCACGCGGCTGAAATCCCCGAAGGGGATGAGTACAAGGCCCACGGCCGACCGCATAAAAGAGTCGCTGTTTTCCGTGCTGAATTCCCGGGAGATTATTACCGGCAGCCGGGTGCTGGATATTTTTTCCGGTACCGGTGCCTTGGCACTGGAGTCCCTTTCCCGAGGGGCGGCCTCGGCGGCGGCCATTGACAAAGCCACCGGGCGGCTAATAAAGGAAAATGCGGACAGTGCGCATCTCTCTGAGCAGCTGCAGGTAATAAACGGAGATGTGGTCGCAGCATTGGGACGATTGGTTGCTGATGGCAGCTGCTTTGACCTTATCTTCTCTGACCCGCCTTATCAGAAGGGCCTCACCGAGAAGGTGCTGGCGATGGTGGCCGAGGGAAATCTGCTCTCGGATAGCGGCGTCATCTGCGCCGAGGTGGCAGCCGAGGAAAACATCCTGCCGCCCGATGGGCTGGAGGTAGTCAGAGAGCTGAACTACGGCAAGACAACAAAGATACTGCTGCTGGTGAAATCAGCGGCAGAGGGAAAAGAGGAAGCATAGATGACAAAGGCAGTTTGCTCCGGCAGCTTTGATCCGGTGACCAACGGCCACATAGATATTTTCGAGCGAGCGGCGAAGATGTTCGATCAGGTTATTGTGGGTGTATTCCACAATATTCGGAAGGAGCCTTTCTTCACCGATGAGGAGCGGGTACAGCTCATCCGTGAGGCAACCGCCCATATCCCGAATCTGACGGTAAGCTCCTTTTCAGGACTCCTCCCGGACTATCTCCATGAGGTAGGAGCGACGGTGGTAGTCAGAGGACTTCGCTCGGTGACGGACTACGAGTATGAAATAACGCAGGCTCAGACGCTGAAGCATATAGCACCGGATATTGATACGGTGTTTATGCTGACCAGACAGGATTATGCTTTTGTCAGCAGCTCCTGTATCAGGGAGATATTCACCTTCGGCGGACAGTACGGCGATCTGGTGCCGGAATGTGTAGCCAGAGCTTTGGTGAAGCGGCGTCAGGAAATGAAGCTTTAAGAATAAATACTTTGGAAAGCAGGGAATATAATGGCAGTCAGTGATATTTTATATGAAATCGAAGATCTTATCGCATCCAGCAAGCATGTGATGTTTACGAATAAGTGCCTGATTGAGGAGATAGACCTTATCCGTCTCATTGATGACCTGAAGAGCGAGCTGCCGAATGAGCTGAAGCGGGCAGCTGAAATCGTCGGTGAGCGTGATAATATGCTGGCTCGGGCACAGGAGGAAGCCGACCGCATCGTCGGTGAGGCCAAAGCCTACGCCAATAAGATAGTAGAGGAGTCTGCCGTAAAGCAGGAGGCGGATGCCAGAGCAAGACAGATTGTAGAGCAGGCATTGGCTCAGGAGAAGGAAATAAAAGAGCGGACGATGAAGGACGCATATCAGCTGCAGGAGAATGCGGACAACTACGCAAATTCGGTTTTTGATAACCTTATCGGTAATGTAGGCAGTGCTCTCAATATCCTTGAGCAGGCGAAAAAGGAATTGAACAGAGGCCGTACTGCGTCAAGAATGGAAGAATAATAGGATTTTTAAGTAGGGGAGTGCCCCCTACTTAAAATTTGACCATAAAGTTAGTTGAAGTTAATCGAGGCGATGGGCGTGAAAAAACGAGCTATTACAGCAGCGGCTGTGGCGGCCATGATAGGTTTCAGCGTTGTTACCGGAGGCTGCGGCAGCAAGAAGGAAGAGGCACCAAAGGAGAGAATCGTAGCCGTGGCAAAGGTGGACGAAAGCCGACAGGAAAGCACGGTGGGCAGATTTGCGGCGACCATCAGGGGACGCTATGAAACGCGGCTGTCCTTTCAGGTCGCCGGACAGATAAATAACCGAATCGCCAATGTGGGTGACAGAGTCGAAAAGGATACGGTGCTGCTGACCATTGACCCGAAGGATATCGGGCAGAAGGTAAGGGAAGCCGATGCCGCGGTAAATAAGGCGGCTGCTGCTTATGACCTGGCGGAGTCCAGCTATCGCCGCTTCGCGGTGCTGGCGGAGCAGGGCGCTATCAGTCAGGTGTCATACGATAATTACCGCAGCCAGTACGAGAGTGCTGCGGCAGCTCTCTCTGCGGCGGAAGCCCAGCGGGCAGAGGCGGGCAATGCCCTGAGCTATACGGAACTGAAGGCTGACCGGGACGGTGTAGTGACCGCGCTCTATGCAGAGGCCGGACAGGTAGTAGCCGCCGGGCAGACGATTCTTACTCTGGTGGGCACAGAGGAACTGGAAGCAGAAATAAATGTGCCGGAGTCCCGGGTCACCAATGTGAAGGTCGGCGATAAGGCTGTGGTGTATCTGTGGTCGGCCGGCAATGACAAAAGGATGGATGGTGTCGTGCGGGAGGTGGCTCCCATGGCAGACAGCATCTCCGGAACTTATCGGGTCAGGGTGGCCATAAAAGAGCAGAATTCCGGCATGGCGCTGGGGATGACGGCTTCGGTGGAGCTGCCCGGCTTATCAGAAACGAAGGCCGGCGAGGCGGTATACACGATACCTTTGTCGGCGGTCTATCAGAACGGCGAGAAACCTCAGGTATGGGTAGTCAGGGACAACAAGACTGTTCGGGTACCGATAAAAATAATCGCAGCCGGAAATGATGAAGCGAAGGTAAGCGGCATCAAAGCCGGAGAACAGGTAGTAATCAAGGGTGTCCATCGACTGCGTGATGACGAGACAGTGCGGATAAGCGACCAGACGGGGAATAAACCATGATAAATCTTAGTGAATGGTCTCTGAAGAACAAGGTGGTAGTCTGGTATTTCGTCGCTGTCACCGTTGTCTTCGGTATCTTTTCCTTCTTCAGAATGGGGCGGATGGAGGATCCGGCCTATGCTGTACGGACGATGGTCGTCACGGCGGCCTGGCCCGGTGCGTCAGCGGCGGAGATGGAGGAACAGGTCACAGACAAGCTGGAGCGAAAATTCTCCGAGCTGCCGAATCTTGATTACGCAAAGAGCTTTACCAGACAGGGCAGCTGCGTCATCTATCTCCAGCTGAAGGACTCCCCGCCAAAGGAGATAATCCGTCCGTCTTGGCGTGATGTGAGGGGTCTCGGCGAAGATATAAAAAGAGAATTGCCCGAGGGGGTATACGGCCCCTTTTACAATGACAGATTTGATGATGTGTACGGCTCCCTCTACGCTGTCACCGGCGACGGCTACAGTCTGGAGGAACTGAGGGCAGAAGCGGAAAAGATTCGCCGTCTTATCCTTCAGCTGGAAAATGTCCAGAAGGTAGAGCTGGTAGGAGCACAGACCGAGAAAATATATATCGAGGCCGATAGAGAAAAGCTGGCGGCAATGGGAATATCCCCCCGGGAAGTGGCTGCTCAGCTGAAGAAGCAGAATGCCATTGCTCCGGCGGCTATGCTGGATACAGAGTCAGACAATATCTATGTCCGTGTCACCGGAAAATTCCCCGACCTGGCGGCAATAAAAAATGCCCCCATCAGTGCCGGAGGCAAAGTATTCCGGGTGGAAGATGTGGCAAAGGTTGAGCGCCGCATCAGCGAGCCGAGCAGTGACCTGATGTACTTTAACGGCCAGCCGGCAGTGGGAATCGCCGTGTCGATGGAGGCTGGCGGCAATGTACTGCAGCTTGGTGAGGAGCTCACGGCACTGATAAAGGATGTTCAGGATAATTCGCCGGTTGGTCTGTCGGTCGACCGAGTAGCCGACCAGCCGGCAGTAGTAGCGGCATCAATTGACGATTTTGTTTCGTCACTGAGAGAAGCGGTAATAATCGTCCTTATTATGAGCCTGCTGTCACTGGGGCTTCGCACCGGTATGGTAGTAGGCTTCTGTATACCGCTGGTTCTATTCGGTACTTTCTGTGTCATGTACGCACTGGGAATTGACCTGCACAAGGTTTCCTTGGGCTCTCTTGTGGTGGCACTCGGTCTGCTGGTAGATGACGAGATAATCGCCGTGGAGATGATGAGTCTGAAGCTGGAGCAGGGGCTGTCCAAGGCGCAGGCGGCTGCGTCCATGTTCCGGGAGGCCGCTGTTCCCATGTTCTTCGGCACGCTCATAACCTGCTCCGGTTTTATACCGGTGGCTTTCAGTAAAGGCAGTGCAGCCGAGTTCTGCGAGGATTTGTTCCCGGTCATTACGACGACTCTGCTGCTGTCTTTGATAATCGCGGTTACTGTTGCACCTCTGCTGGCGTCCCGACTTATCAAGACAGACGAAGAAGGAAAGCAGGGGGAGGCAAAGGAAGAGATTACGCTGGACAATCCCATGTACCAGACGAAGTTTTATGTCATCTTCCGCGGCGTCCTTGAAAAGTTCCTGTCCCATAGAGTCCTGGTGCTGGCGGGTACCGTCGGCTTGTTTGTGCTGTCTATAGTCGGATTGAAATTCGTCAAGCAGGAATTCTTCCCGCCGAGTCTCCGACCGGAGATAATACTGGATATGCGCCTGCCTGCCGGCTCCTCTAAGAAGGCTGTGGCAGCCGAGATGGCCAGACTGACGGAATATCTTCAGAAGCCGGAACAGCAGGAGCGAATGGACAATTTCAGCGGATATGTAGGGAATAGCGTTCCACGCTTTGTTTTGACCGTCGACCCGGCAACACCGGATGACAACTTTGGCCAGTTCGTTATTGTGGCCAAGGATGTCGAAGCAAGAAAGTCCCTGCAGGAGGATTTGGACAAGCTGCTGAATGAGGAGTTCCCGAATGTACGGGCATCAATGAAGACCATACAGACCGGCCCGCCTGCGGACTATCCTATCATGCTTCGAGTCAGCGGCTACGACCGGGATGAGGTGCGTCGGATAGCCGGTCAGGTGGCAGATGTGGTGGCTGCGGATTCTAATAACTTTGAAGTAAATCTTGACTGGAACGAAAAGTCTAAGGTCATCAGACTGGAGCTTGATCAGGATAAGCTGCGGCAGACAGGAATCGGCAGTGCGGAAATCGCGGAGACTCTCTACAGCGAGATAAGCGGCGTGACCTGTGCGCAGTATTACCGCGGGGATCGCACTATCGATATGCAGGTTCGTTTGTCGGAGCGAGACCGCCGAGATATTTCTTCGCTGGAGCAGCTGCCGATATCGCTGGGACAGGCTGGCTATGTTCCACTTGGTCAGCTGGCGAAGATATCCTTTGATATGGAGGATGGTGCTATCTGGCGGCGCAATAGCCTGCCGACGATTACCGTTCAGGCTAATATCCGAAGCGGAACGCCAAACGATGCCGCCGAGAAAGCAATGAATGACTGCAAGTCTATTATGGCTGAGCTGCCGATGGGCTACAGGATAGAGGTCGGCGGGGCATTGGAAGATAGTCGGAAATCTATGAAGTTCCTCATGGAACCGATGCCGATGATGGTGGTCGTCATTCTATCGCTGCTGGTATTCCTCCAGAAGAGTTTCAAGACTGTGGTCATGACCATCCTGACGATACCACTTGGTTTTATAGGTATCACTCTAGGTATGCTGGTCTTCAACAAGGCTATGGGTTTCGTATCAATCTTAGGAATTCTTTCCCTATCCGGAATGATCGCCCGCAACAGTATAATCCTTATCGACCAGATACAACGGCATGAAGCCGAAGGCCTGTCTCGCCGTGATGCGATCATAAGCTCGGCGATGATTCGCTTCCGTCCTATCATGCTGACGGCCGGCACATCAATTCTCGGCATGCTGCCGCTGATGACATCGGCTTTCTGGGGGCCGATGGCCGTATCTATAGCTGCCGGTCTCTTTGTGGCGACAGCCCTGACTCTGCTGGTACTACCGACTATGTATGCGGCGTTCTATCAGGTGGAGATATAGCGGAGTGCTTTGGATAATTTTTTATAAAGCGGTTTACCCTCGGGAAAAACTATGATAAAATAAGGCGATAAGTATTATCTCATAAGAGACCCCGATATAGCCGAATCTGATTCGGCGACAGGAGGTAAAGGTTTTGAACACAGAAAAGTTCTTTGGATTTAGAAAATTTGCCTGCACTGCAGCTCTTGCGGCTGCCGCATTTCTGCCGACGGCGGTTTTTGCTGCACCGGCGGAAGTTCAGCCGGCAGGCAATGCAGATACTGCCGCAGAAGCGGCTGAACCGGCAGATCCTCAGCTGGCCGCTGCTGTCAAGGCAGCGCTTGAAGAGGAGAATAAGACCGGTAAGGTAGAGTCTCAGCGGACCGAAGAAGAGAAGCAGGCTCTGCGTGATATGATTGTCTTCGACCGTCAGGGCGGTCAGGCTCCGCAGATGATTCCCGGTGGCTCTACCAATCCGAATCGCGTTGATAACAGCGGTATTGATGAATTCCTCAAGGAGGGCAAGGATGGTATTCCTAAGCCGGAGGATCAGGCAACTGTGTCTCAGATGAGTGATGATGCAGTATCTCAGGCTATGAATCGCAAGGGCAGTGAGCAGACCTCTCAGGTCGTGGCTGCCGGTGAAGACCGTCCGGCTCCGACGAATCAGACTGTTGACAGCTGGACAAAAGTCCGCCCCAAGGAAGAGACCGTTAATGCCGGTCTTGGTAAGTATGCAGGTCGGACGATTGTTGCTGTCGATATCGAGGGTATCAGCGATGAGACTGCTGCTTACGCTCGTCAGGCAGTTCTTTCCCGCCCCGGCGATGTCTATACAGTAGCTTCTGTCGAAAAGGACAGAGACTCTATCTATAATACCGGTTACTTTTATGACCTGTATCCGACCATCAAGGAAGTTCCTGAGGGCGTTGTCATTACCTATCACGTAATGGAAAATCCGCGCCTGACCAAGCTGGAAATCACCGGTAATACCGTAGAGACTACGGAAAATCTCCGGAAGATGATTAAGGCTGAGGAAGGCAAAGTCCTCAATACCCGTGAGCTTCACGAAAATGTTCAGGCAATCGATGCCAAATACCATGACGATGGCTATATCCTCGTCAAGATTGGCGATTTGGACATCGACAAGGAAGGCAAGCTGAAGATTGCCATCAATGAGGGTATTCTGGAAGGCTATGCCGTAAAGGGCAATAAGAAGACCAAGGACAAGGTCATTATTCGTGAAATGCGCCAGAAACCGGGTGAACCCTTCAATGCAAAGCTGGCTCGCCGCAGTATGCAGCGCGTGTATAACCTTGGCTACTTTGAAGATGTCAACATGAAGCTGAACCCGGGCACAGAGCTCAACTCCGTCGTTCTGGAGGTGGATGTTGTTGAGAAGCGTACCGGTAATTTCACCATCGGTGTCGGTTACTCCAGTCAGGATGGTATTATCGGTCTTATCGGTGTCGGTGACCGCAATTTCCGTGGTCGCGGTGATTCTATCAACTTGACCTTTGAGATGTCCGGTGATGATGACGATGCTCACGGCTGGCGCTTCATGTACAGCAAGCCTTGGCTCGACCGTCACGAAACGGCGATCACCTTTAATTTCTACAACCGTACCTACGAGTACTACGATTACGGTACCGATGGAAACAAGATTGAAGAGTACATGCGCAAGTACGGCGGCGGCGAGATTACTCTGAGCCGTCCGCAGTCTGAGTATGTTACCAACTATATCACCTTCCGTAACCGTAAGGATTCCTATGTGAAGCATACTGATTATGGTGATGATCGCAGTAAGCCCAAGTACGATCAGTGGCGCAAGGATAACTTCGGTACGACCCGTGCCGTTATTCTCGATCATGTAACCGATACCCGCGATAATATTCACAATCCGACTGGCGGCAGCCGTCAGAGTCTCCAGCTGGAGTTTGCCGGCTTTGGGGCTGACTTCAACTATCAGAAGTATACCTATGATGACCAGCATTACTTCAAAGTCGGTCATGCTCATGTAATCGCTCTCCATGCCGCTTACGGCTGGGGTCATGGCCATATCCCGGAGTCCAATGAATACCGCATCGGTGGTCAGAACAGCCTCCGCGGCTACCGTGACGACCAGTTCCGCGGCGACCATGCCTTCTATGGTGCCCTTGAGTATCGTATGCCGCTGGTTAAGAAGGTTGACTTTGCAATCTTCACAGACTTCGGTTCAGCTTGGCAGTCCGGCTTCTGGCCGAAGGGATGGCATCAGAGCATCGGTGCCGGTGTCGGTCTCAACACGCCAATGGGTCCGGTTCGCCTCGACTACGGTTACGGCAGCCAGGGTGGACGTGTCCACTTCAGTATGGGTGGTACCTTCTAAGGAAAGCGAATGCAAAATATATTTATCTGCCACAAAACAGATGAATACGATATCTCCAAGAGGGAGAGGACAGGGCTCCTCTTCCTCTTTTTCCTGTGGGGAAAAAGAGGAACTGCGGCAGTTGTTCTGCTGCTGGTGATGCTTTTTTCAAATTCGGGGCTGGCCGCAGAGAGAATTGATACAGTAACAGCTGCAGTCAGTGGTGAAAATATACCGTCTTCTGTTCGCAGGCGAATGGAGACGACTATCGAGGCAATCGCCGGGCAGCTGCTGCTGGGGCGTCTAACGGAAGCGGTACTGGTGAAGGAGCAGAGGGAAGCCAATGAGGAACTGATTCGCAACGTTTTTGATAAGGTGCTGATTGGTTACAGCGTCAACGGCGTTAGATGTGTCTGGTCTCAGGATACCGGGATGGCTCAGGTAAATGTAGCGCTGATGCCTTGGGATTCAACGATAAAATCCTTGGATATAACTACCGAGGTGGAAGGGCTGACACCGATAATCGCGGATATCGTCCGGAGAGATCTGGCTGGTATTGAAGCGGTGTTTAAGGATAGCCTTATCGGTCTGCCGGTGGCGGCTTCCGACTGGTCAAACGGCGTGGTTAAAAAGCAGCTCAACGAGTATATGAATCAGCGGCTGCCGGAATTTCGTGCCGACTTTGATATTGAATCTGATGATATTTCAAAGGTACGCATTGTTGTTTATCCTCGCGTGCCTATCGTTCGGTCGGTAGATCTCTGTATGAGGTCTGACACGCTGCCGAATTTTTCCTTGCTGGCGTTTCGAGACAGGTATCAGGAAAAAGTGAACTTCTTAACTGGGGTGCCGGTCGCTTTTGTCCGGCGGCATGAAAAGGAATTGGCCGATATACTGGCGGCTTCGCTGGATAAGGAGCCGGTTTTGAAGGCACTGCGGGCGAAAACAAAGGTGACGATTACCGGTGGCGAACGCTTGACGGTGATGAGTCGCACTGATTCCGAAAGATATCATGTAAGAATTGACGGATGGGCCGATATTGGTCATCGGGATAAGAAGGGCGGTCATGATTCAGATAGGGATTTGAGGTTTCGTCTGCGAACCGGCTACCTGCCAAACAGTAAAAATGAGTTCTTCGGTCAGCTTGACTTCTTTCCGCAGGATGCGGCAGCCAGATTTGACATAGGCTATCGCTACGCATTTGATGGAGGGGAGAAGATTTGGGGAGAGCTTCGCTATGATTTCCATTACCGGAACATGGTGTATGGTCTTTCCTATGATTTCCGGCCGAAATGGCGTCTGAGCTATGAGTACCGCCGGGGTGAGCATCTGGGCGAAGCCAGATTGCGTTACCGACTCCATGATTTCCTGGCTGTGGAGTACGCTATGGATAAAAATGACAAGTGGTTCCGACTGGTAGGATTCTTTTGATTAAGAAGCTGTGAAAAAAGTCTGACGAAAACACATTTTCATTCGGTTATCTGCGTAACGGTACTAAGCTCCTGCTTCGTATGCTTACTTGCAGGTCGCCAAGTACCGACGCAGATAAACGGTTTTCTTACAGACATTTTTCTTCGCAACTCTTACAGAGGAAATGGCCTGTGAAAAAATGAATGCTCATTTTTTCACAGGCCATTTTAGTCTATTTCTCGAAGATTTAAGATTCGCTGGTTGCGGCTGCCTCGGAAGGCCAACTCAATGTCTCGCTGTTCCATTATGAACGGCCCGTCTACCAGCACGTCGGCAAGGGATAGCAGCTCCTGAATAGCAGGATCATTTTTTGACTTGAGGACTTCATAGGTGTAGCCGGTGTAGACCCAGAGGTCAAGGCCGGCTGATTTTATTTTTTTTGCCAGCTCGACTAAAGGAGCCGCCTGATCCATCGGTTCGCCGCCGGAGAAGGTGACGCCCTGCAGCAGGGAATTCTCCATTATCTGGGCAAATATTTCATCGGTGTCGCCATCGTAGCCGCCATCGTAGTCGTGGGTCTTTGGGTTATGGCAGCCGGGGCAGTGGTGAGGACAGCCCTGAACGAAAACCGTAAATCTATAGCCGGGGCCGTCGACAATCGAATCGTCCACCAGACCGGCAAGACGAATTTTCATGGTAATCACCCTTTGAGATAATCAAACGGCATAACAGTCTGACAGAAACCAGCTTTCGCTTATTTATTCATGCAGCGGTGCTAGGCTCTGACTTCGTATGCTTACTCGTCAGTCGCCAAGCACCGGCATTCATAATGGTTTCTTTACAGACCGTTATGCCTTGGATTTACATTAATGAAATCCTCTCTTTCGGAGAGGAGACTTTTTTAAGCGGACAGGGAGTGCTTTACTCTGTCGCTTTCCTCGGCCCGCTTGGCGTTATTCCAGCGGTCTATGGTGCCAACCAAATAGCCGGTGATGCGGCGAATGCGTTCAAATTTCTGAGGACGGAGCTGATAGTCAAGAATTACCTGACCGTCATCCGCCAGACTGATGTCAAGGGCGGTAACTTCTTCCTGAGACTGTTCCTTGATGCGCTCGATATAGGCGAGTATTTCCTGCTCGGTGATGTTCTCGATACCGGTGACGGTAACGACGGTGCCATTGATGGTCATAAGGATCCTTCCTTTCTCAATTACCGCAGCAGATTCGGGGGATAATCATGCGGTGACGATGTTCTGCTTCACTTCGTCCGCATTTCGGGCAAACGTTGTCGATGATGCCGTTGTAGCCGCAGACCGGGTCGCGGTCTACCGGATGGTTTACGGAGCCGTAGCCGATGCCGGCATCGTGCATAGCTCTGATGATGGCTTCAAATGCCTTCAGATTCTTTGAGGGATCGCCGTCCATCTCTACATAGCTGATATGACCGCCGTTGGTGAGGGCATGGAATGGAGCCTCAATTTTGATTTTCTTGTGGGCGGCAATGGGGAAGTAGACCGGCACATGGAAGCTGTTGGTGTAGTATTCGCGGTCGGTAACGCCTTCGATGATACCGTAGCGCTCCCGGTCGATGCGAAGGAAGCGGCCGGAGAGTCCCTCGGCCGGGGTGGCGATGAGGGAGAAGTTGAGACCGGTGCGCTTGGACTCATCGTCCATGGCCTTGCGCATATGAGCAACTATCTCAAGGCCAAGCTGCTGTGCCTCGAGGCTTTCGCCGTGGTGCTTGCCGGTAAGAGCCTTCAGCGTTTCTGCCAGACCGATGAAGCCCATGGTAAGGGTACCGTGCTTCAGTACCTCGGCAATCTTGTCGTCGGGCTTCAATCCATCAGAGTCAAGCCAAATGCCCTGTCCCATCAGGAATGGATAATTGCGGGCCAGCTTGGCAGACTGAATCTTGAATCGGTGAATGAGCTGTCTGACGACCAGAGCAATAACCTCATCAAGGCTTTCATAGAACACGGTCATATCTCCCTTGGATTCAATGGCCAGACGGGGGAGATTTACGCTGGTGAAGGAGAGATTGCCGCGGCTGCAGGTGACCTCTCGGTTGGAGTCGTATACATTGCCCATTACGCGGGTACGGCAGCCCATGTAAGCAACCTCGCTGTTGTAGTCGCCGGGCTTGTAATACTGCAGATTGAAAGGGGCATCCAGGAAGCTGAAATTGGGGAACAGGCGCTTGGCGCTGGTCTCGATAGCCTGCTGGAACAGGTCGTAGTTGGGGTCGCCGGGATTGTAGTTGACGCCTTCCTTGACCTTGAAAATCTGTACTGGGAAGATGGATGGCTCGCCGGAGCCGAGACCGGAGACGGTGGCCTTCAGCAGATTGCGGATGACCATGCGCGCTTCGGGACTGGTGTCGGTACCGTAGTTGACGGAGCTGAAGGGAACCTGAGCACCGGCACGGGAGTTCATGGTGTTCAGGTTGTGGATGAAGGCCTCCATTGCCTGAAAGGTTGCCTTGTCGGTGGAGTCGAGGGCAGCGGCAGCAGCAAAATCATGAGCCTTGCCGGAGGTTTCTTCACTGATAGGCTGGAAACCGTTGGCGGCCTGATGCGCCGGCAGCCATTTTACAAGAGCCGCCCGGAATGTATCGGCACCGCTGATAGTGATATCAACACCGATGTTGTTCTTTATGGCTTTCGCCAGCAGCTGAGCATCGCTCAGAGAAAGACCGCAGGTGATGACAAGGTACTCGGCCAGACGCTCAAAGTATTGCTTGCGGAAGGTCTTTACGACGCCTCCCGCCATAGCGTAATCGAAGTTGGGGATGGACTGGCCGCCGTGCATTTCGTTCTGATTGGCCTGAATGGCGATACAGGCGAGAGCAGCATAGGAGCGAATATCGTTCGGCTCACGGAGGCAGCCGTGACCGGTGGAGAAGCCGCCCTTGAACAGCTTGATGAGGTCAATCTGGCAGCAGGTCTCCGTCAGCATATAGAAATCCTTGTCGTGGATATGGATGTCACCGTTAGTGTGAGCGGCGGCAATATCCTTGGGGAGAATGCGGCGGTCGATGAAGTATTTTGAGCCTTCGGAGCCGTATTTGAGCATGGTGCCCATAGCAGTGTCGGCATCAATGTTTGCGTTCTCACGCTTGATGTTGGCATCCTTTGCAGCCCGATAGGTAAGCTCATAGTAGATATCCATGAGGTCGGTCTCGGCCTCGCGAATCTGCGTGTGAGCGTTGCGGTAGATGATGTATGCTTTGGCGGTGGAGGCGAGATTGTTTTTTATAAGAGCTCGCTCTACAGCATCCTGTATGTACTCGACGCCGGGAGCCTCCACGTCCGCTATCTGCTTGATGACTTCGCGGGTGAGCTTGTCAAGCTTTGCGTCATTGAGGGTCTCATCAGTTGATTCGGCATTTGCCTTTTCGATAGCATTGCGAATCTTTGAGAAGTCGAAGGGCACTACCGTGCCGTTTCTTTTCTTAATATTAGCTGGTTCGTTGTTCATGAGATGTTCCTCTTCTCTTCTTAGGGACGGCATAGTCCCACAGTGACATTCCGAGGATGATTGTATACTACATGTTGTGGTCTGTCAAGGAAAAATCGGGGTTTATACACAATATGTTGTGGTTTGGCGTATCGGACTTTTCCACCATAAAAGGGGGATTTTTATCCTAGTCTGTGGATAATGGGTGGATAACCTGTGGACTATCTTGGGGAATATTTTTGAGAATTGAGCAACAGTGCGGGGGTGTCACTGTGGATAAAAAATAGCAACTTATCCACAGTAGTGGATAAGTTGCCCTATGTTTTGTGGATAACCTGTGAATTGTCAGTGAATAACTTTTCTGACCGGGAAAGGTATTTCGATATTTTCCTGACGGAAGCGGCTGATGAGCTTTTTTATGAGCATGTGCTTTATGAGGCCTTGGGCATCTATCCGGTCGGTAGTGACAAGAAGATTGAAGTTGATGGAGGAGTCAGCCAGCTCGGTATAGCGAATGGCCGGCTCGCCAATAAGGCGAACGCCCAGCTCATCCATGGCTTCTTTAGCGAGCGCCTTTGATACCATTTCTACATGCTCCAGATCACTGTTGTAGCTGACTCCTACCGGCACAGCGATAGTGACTTCCGGTTTGGGTCGGTTGAAGTTGGTTATAACGGCACCGGCCAGCTTGGCATTGGGGATGAGGATGTCGTTGCCGGTGGGGGTCATTATGCTGGTATATCTTAGCGTGATGTCAGTGATGCGACCTGTCTCGCCGCTGGACAGGGAGACATATTCCCCGACTTTGAGCTGACGGCTCAGGAGCATGTGAAAGCCGCTGAAGAAGTTGGCCATTGTGTCCTGAAGACCGAGGGCCACGGCCATGCCGCCGACGCCGAGAGCGGCGATGAAGGGAGCAATGGAAATCTGGTAGTATTCCAGAACAGTAAGGACACCGACGATGTAAATAGCAAATTTAACGCAGTTGACAAGAATAGAATTCTTTACATTGGGAGCAGAGTCGACTCTGGTGTTTATATCCACTACCTGAGCAGCTGCCCGGGCAACGGTACGAGTGATGGTATAGACGATGTTGGTAAATATCAGGCAGGTTATCAGCTTCTCTGCCGATTCGGGCATGGTGCTGAACCGGACGAACCAGTACAGGGCAAGACCGATGCAGAGATTAATGGGAAGCCCCTTCATAGCCAGAATGAAAATTTCCAGAGTCGTAGGAGTCTGATCATTTTTTTCGCCGATGAGGGAAATTCGCTGTTGGGCAAAGCTGTGCGCCAGAAAGCTGTCAATTTTTTTGCCGATGTAAGCGGCAAAGATGACGACAAGTACAGGTATTAAAACATTGTATAAGTAATCGAGACTGAAATACTCCGTCAGAGAATCGGGCATGGTGAACCTCCATAATATGTTGAAAGAAAGATAACAAGTAAATTATAGCACAATTTTATCAATGGCGGTGCCATCGGGCAGAAAACATTGGATAGTAATATTGTCCGGCGTTATCTTCATGGTCAGATAGTTATCCGTTTCCGGCTGAGGTGCAATCTTCCTGTCAAGCTCGTGGTCGACCCAGAGACCGGGATAGCGGACATTGCCGGCTACGCCGGTAAGAATGTACAGCGGCCCCCGGTCAGAATGCTCAAAGTCAGATATCCTGCCCCGATTGCGATAGGTGTGAAGGTGAGCGGTGAGGACAAGGCTGACTCCCAGCTGCTCAAACAGCGGCATCAGCCGACGGCCGAGCTCGTCTATGCCTGGAACCCGTTCCGGCCGCTTGTGAATTCCGTAGCGAAGAACATCCCGGTGCATCATGACGATTTTCCACTTTTTTCCGGTGGCGGCGAGGTCGGCCTTCAGCCATTCTTCCTGACGGCGATACAGCTCTTCGCCGAAAGTCTCGTCTTCCGTCAGTGAGGTCAGCTCCTGCTTCTG